>NZ_BAABBR010000001.1:2044569-2360086 GCF_039538065.1 Sphingomonas rosea | reverse complement strand
TCTCGGCGCCCGCCTCCTGGCGGTATGCCGCCATCGCCTCGTTGAGGCCGTACAGCAGCTCCTGCCGCCGATTGAAGTACCAGTCGAGGTAGATTTCCGAGAACAGCAGCGACAGGTACTGGAAATATTTCATCGTCAGAACCGCGCCGTCCGCGGCGTTGCGCCGCTGCGTGATCGCCTGCCAATGGCCGACGATGTTAAGATCGTAGCGCCTCAGCTCCGCGTCGCCGATCCGGTTCGCCTGGAACAGGTCGCGCACCAGCTCGTGGAAGAATCTGGTCTGGCCGTCCTCGCCGATTCCCTCGTGGCGCTCCTCCCACAGCCGCTCCTTTAGCGCGGCAAGCGAGCCGCCCTTGAAGAAGCCGAGCATCCAGCGGTTGAGGACCAGTTCCTGATGGAAGGTGCGCCGCGGGCGCGCGGGCTTAGCCATCAGGCGGTTCGCTCAATGAGGTGGTTTGCCTCGACTCGCGTCGACGACGCGATCTTCCCGGCTGTGGGGGCCATGTTCATAATCCTAAGGCAGATAGCGGGACAGGAGCGGTATCATCCTGTGCAGGTTGCCGATCGTCCCGCCATACTTGTCGCGACGGCCTCCGTGCTCGATCGGCAGATAGCCCTTCCAGGTGCTCAGCGAGAAGCCGGGTTCATCCGCCGCATTGTTCAAGACGAAGTCGCGCAGAAGCCCCGTCTCGCGCGAGTGCCTGAGCAGCCTGTAGGTGTCGGGGTTCTGGCGCCGTCCGTAACGCTTGATGTCCGGGTTGAACAACATCCATTGTCTGAGTCCGAAGAAATTGGCCCGTATGTGGCCACTCAATCCGCCTTTCCCGTTAGCGCGCGCCAACGTCTCGGCAGCGGCGGGTTCCGGCCGGGCTGCGAGCCAGGCCTTGAAAGCATCGTAATCGCCATAGCGGGCTGCTCGGGGCGACCCGCTTTCCACCCTGTCTTCGTTGAACCTCCTGTACTTCCCTGGATTGGCTTTGCGATAAGCGTTCACCGCATCCTGATGCAGGCCGATATAGGCGTCGAGCCCGGCGCGGGTGAGCTTCGCGAACTTGATCGTATAGTCGTCGAGCGTGGCGAGCATATCGGTGCGGTGCCTGGCACCGCGCGCCCGCCACAACAACTCATGACCGACACCCGAAAAGCCTCGCACCGTCAGGTTGGCGGAGCCGAACAGGCACGTGTTTCGGCCGACATAGGCCTTGGCGTGGGCGATCCGGTGCACCCACAGGTGGGTGTCGATCCCGGCATCCTCGTGCCGCTTGATGAAAGCCGAAAGGCCGGGCGGATCGATCATTCCCCGCTGCCACTCCTGGCTCGAGTCCAGGTCAAGCCTGACCATCAGGTCGAGGCGCTGCGCCGTTACCGAAATCTTCTGCAGGGCCGACGGCGAGTAGAAAGCGGTGGCGATCACGTTTCTATCCCCGGAAAAGTCCAGCTTCTCGAGGTCCGCGAAGTCCGGTCCAACGATCCCGTCCATGAAGTATGTCTCCTGGCGACTTGGCTTACGCCGCTCCTGAGGCGAACATGCGCTCCAGGAATTCCGGCTCGATCTGGCGGAGGCGCAGCGTCCTGGTGACTTCGCCTTCCTTCTCCGAAGACGTGCTTACCGTCGGGATATTGTGATCGCCGTTGATATAGACGACGTCATATTCGCTGTCGCCGGGGTTGATGGCGAGCTTGTCGCATAGCCGGCTGAGGGCTTCATAGTCGAGCACGTCCGCGTCCCGCCACAGGACGAGGGTTTTCTCGCCCGTGGGCAGAGTGCCCTCGACAGTCACGAATCCCTGGTCATATTGCATGTCGATGTGTTTGACGGAGAGCCCGATCAGATAGTTGAAGGTTTCAACGAGATCGATCGTGACGTCGCGGTAAGCTCCGGCGCTATCGGTCGCGATATTGAGCCTGTAATCGAACGGCTTTCGAAAGTCCTGCACGTTAAGAAGCGAGTCTCGAGTTTCGATGTCGAGCATATAATGAAACAGATAATCGTCCCGAGCCGTCTCGCTGATCCGCTCGAGCAATGCTCCCTGCTCCAGGGTTCGCTTCATGAGCAGGTTGTTGAGCGTGTCTTCGTAACTCTCCATCCTGATGGTTTTGAACGCATGGCCGAGGCCCAGCCCGGGCGCCGTTGGCCTTCCATCTTGCCACTGAGGTGAAAAAACCACCTTCTGGAGACGAGGGCGGAGCACGGTATCGAGATAGTCTCCCTGCTCAACAAGGATATATTTGCGTCTACCTTCATCTTCTCTGTTGAGCTCGATCACTGCATGGCCCGTCGTTCCGGATCCGGCAAAGTAGTCCAAGGCGGTATCGCTGGGTCCCAAGCCGGAGACAATCAAGGAATGGCGGACCGTATGCAGAGACTTCGGGTACGAGAATGCAGCATCCGGAATCATGTTCTTGAGTAGGGTGCTGCCATATTCGGCGGCATTGAACTCCGCATCGCTCCAGACGGTTCTGTACGATTCCTTCGCCTTGGCGAGGTTGATGACGGGTTCGCCGCTCCTTCCCCTGCGAACTTCGAGGCCCTGGAGGACGGCCTCCACGGACTGGCGGGCATAGCGCCATTTCCGTTCCATCCCGTCGGAGGACGAGATTGGCCAAACCTCGCTGGTACCGTCATCCCGTTCGATGACGGCGCCGGCCGGATGCCAATCGTCCGAGGGCACGTCGCCGAAGGCGACCACTTCCGAGCCCCTAACGATGATCGGATAGAAGCAATTCTTGGCCGTGGAGCGGGCCGACTCCCCCCCGGTCTTCATCAGCGGCTTTGACTTGGCGGACTCGAGCGATCGCAAGCCGAGAGGGTGCCCCGGACTGTGCACGAAATAGGCGAATTCGTTGGTGACTGAAAAGCCGCTGCCCTGGATGCCGCGCGGGTTGTGGATCACGCTCACGCTGGTGATCTCATGCGCCGGGAAATTCATTTCCAGGATGAGGCCGAGTCGGTCGCGCTCGTTCTCGTCGATGGCGATGGTCAGGACGCCGGTTGGTTGCATCAGCCGGCGGGCCGGGCCGATGCGGTTGTCCATCAAGCTCGCCCAGGAGCTGTGCTTGTATCCGTTCTTGTACAGAATCTCGCTGGTCGTGGCATTGTAGGGGGGATCGAGGTAGATCGCCTTGACCTGCTCCCGAAAGCGCTCGCCGAGCAGGCGCAAAGCCTGAAAATTGTCGCCGTGGACGAGCAGCCCGTCCGTATTCGAATCGATGTCCGGGATCGCCTTCAGCAAGGCGGCCCGGAAGGAAGGTTCGAAGAGGGCGGTGTCCACCATGAAGAAAGGGTTCGACTTCAGCTCGTCCACCGAGCCGGGATCGCCATCGTGGCGCAGGCCGAGCGCGTGCCATTCAGCCCATTGCGCCGGGTTCGCAGCGATTGCCGGATAGAGCGCCTCCGGCACCCGATCGAGCGTCATGCAGTAATGGGCCGAAACGACGAACTTCTTCTTGAGCCACAGCTTCTTCTGGAAATCTTCGACGGTTGCCAGAAAGGCGATCAGGTCGAGCGCAATGGCGCGCAGGCACTGGATCATGCGCAGCTGCTTCTCGATCGCGCCGAAGCTCTCCGCATTCTGCACGTCGTCGAGGTTCATCACCTCATTCTTGATGTAGAAATCCAGCTCGCGGCCGAGGAAGCCGCCCAGATCCTTGTGAATGAAATAATCGGCCGTGTTATTCTGGGTGTAGGTGGTCAGGTGCTTCTCGAGGAGTGTGCGCTGGGGCTTCTTGTCGGTGGGTGCCCGCTCGGCGAGCGCCAGCCAACGCGCCTTGACCGCCTCGTCCGCGAGCACCGCCTCGACCGCGGCGTCGACCAGGCTCTCCTGTTTCGTTCCCTTGGGCATCGCGCGATATTCGAAGCGGACGATGAGGTCACCGTCCTCCTCGGACACCGGGACAATCGCCTCCTCATATGCCTCGCCCTCTTCGTCTATCCGCGTGACCGTACGAGCCGCGGTGAGCGCGAAGCGACGCTCCTTGTCATTGTCCTTGCGGTTGTCCTTGGCGGTGTCGGCGGCGACCAGCCGGAAATGGACACGCCGGCCGTCCTGCACCTTGAAGCTATAGTTGCTGAACGCCTCGCCGCTCTTGGTGTAATATTGGTCGCGGTTCGCCCAGTGGAGGACCACCTCCTCGCCGGAATAGGGGATCGCGTAGGTGTCCCCCTTGTAGCGGCGCTGGCTGATGAAATCGCCCTTGTCGTAATAGCGCGAGAAGAAGGTGAGGAGGTGCGAGAAGACGGCATTCTCATGTTCGGACGCGCCCGCCGAGGACGCGGCGAGGGCGGCCCGCAGCTCCTTGACCCTGGGCGCATCATCCGGGCTCATGCCGAGCGCGGTCGCGGCCTTGACCGCCTCATCCAGATCCCGTTGCAGCTGCCCCGTATTCGCCGCCGCGCCCTCGGCGAGCGCCTCGGCAACACGCTCCTTCAGTCGGCTGGAGAGATAGTCGTTGATCTCGTCCGCGCGGGCGTTCAGGATCCGGTAGATGCCGAAATCGAGTTCCGGCCGGTCAATCTGAAAAATCTCGCGCAGCTTCGCGACGAGGTCGTCATACTTACTCATGCAGAATCAAAGCCCTTCCCCTGAAGGGCCTGCCTACACGACCGACCAGCGGATCGTGAACAGGGTTTCGGCCGTCTGGCCGCGCTGCATCCGCTTTTGGAGCCCGGCGATCAGCTGGTCCCGGCGGTCCGCGATCTCGTCCTCGACCGCGAAGATTTCCTGGCGCTGCTTCCGCTGCTTTCGCTCGAGCTCGACCAGTCGCGCCTGCGCGTCGTGCTCCTCCTCCAGCGTCGCCGCCGATCGCGCTTCGCGACGGAGCGCCTTGATCTGCTCCTTGGTGTCCTTCAGCGCCCGCTCGACCGCATACACCTTGTCCTCGGCCCATTGCTCCAGACGCTCGCGCGCGATGGCGAAATGCTTGTTGTTGGCTTCTAGTGAGCGGTTGAGGGCAGCCTTCTGCGCCTGCGCCGCTTCGGCCTCGATGCGCTCCGCTGCTTCTGCTGACACGCCACCCAACGGTCGGACCGCGGCCGCGACGCCGAACAGCCGTTCGCACGTCTCCTGATCGAGTGACCGACCGCCGTCTTTGACTCCGGAGAAGAGCAGATAATCCTCGGTTTCGAACGATGTGACCGTGAGCCGCCTGAGCGTAAGCCAGCCGCTTCGTCCCTTCAAAGCCTCCACGACCGCGTTCCGGCCGGGGTGCGATGTGACGTCGAACAGCAGCTCGGCGGCGGGCGTCGAGCCGGACTTGGCGGCATCAAGCACGTGCTCACCCAGCGGATGGGACAGACGATAAAGGAAGTAGCCATGGTCGTTGGTGGCGGCGCTCGGCTGATCGGCGCTCCTTGAGATCAGGTGGTAGCGCCCGCGCGCGATCCCGGGTGCTGGTGGCTGGGCCAGGTCGAACGCAAGCTCCGCATCGTCGAACGCCGCGGAATCCTGGAGGATGAACCGAGTGACGTCCCAGAACTGGCGGCCGACACGGTCGAGCTGGGCCTTGGTATCTTCAAGCCTCAGGCGGAGGCGCGCATGCACGTCCTCGTCGAAATTCTCGAGCAAGGCGCGGCGCGTCTCCTCCATCCGGGACCGGATTTGCTCGTCCAGCTCTGCCTGTAGCGCGTCGAAGGCGGCATCGATCTCCTTGGGCGTGCGACAATCCTGATAGATGGCGAGGATCCGCTTCTCGAAGTCGACGCCGGATTCGATCGAGCCCAAGACCTCGTCCGAGGCGCCGAAAACGCCGCTGAAGAGGTTGAACTTGTCGCGAAGGAGGGCGTGGATGCGTTGGTCCGCCTCGTTCCGCTCGTTCAGAAAGTTGATGACGATGACGTCGTGCTTCTGGCCATAGCGATGACAGCGGCCGATGCGTTGCTCGATGCGCTGCGGGTTCCATGGGAGGTCATAGTTGATGACCATCGAACAGAATTGGAGATTGACTCCCTCGGCAGCCGCCTCGGTCGCGATCATGATGTCGGCATGATCCCGGAAATGATCGATTAGCGCCGCCCGCACATCGATCGCCTTCGATCCCGTGACGTGGCCGGTGTCGAGATTCGCCTGCACCCAAGCCTGGTAGATCGCCTGAACCTGCTCCCCGGAATTTGTGCCGCTGAAGGTGACGACGCGGTCGGCATAGCCGTGGGTTTCGAGATATCGGCGTAGATAGTCCTGGGTGCGCCGGGACTCGGTGAAGATCAGCGCCTTTCTGGGCGCGCCCATCCGCGATTGTTCGGCGAATCCCACGTCCAGCGCCTGCAGGAGCGCCGTCGTTTTCGTGTCGACCTCGATGGAGTTGGCCATGTCCGCGAGCTTCGCCAGCTCGTCGATTTCCGACCGAAGGCGGGCAGGTTCAACAAGGTCGGGAATGCTATCGGCATCCTCGTCCGACAGCCATTCATCTAGCAAATCTTCCTCAATCTCCTCGGCGTCGATGATGGCGTCGGTCCAGTGATCATCCTGCTCGATTCCGTCCCGCAGGTCGACGAGCCGCGCGCGCAGCGTGCCGAGAGTGCCGGCAATCGCATAGGACGATGACGCAAGGAGTTTCCGCAGAATCAGAATGGTCAGGTGGCGCTGGCGCGACGGAATGGCATAGCTTTCCTCCCGCTGCAGCAGGCGGGATATGGCGTCGTAAAGGGATTGCTCGACATCGCTGGGCCGGAACGGCTGAGTGATCGCCTTTCGCTCGGTATAACGGACATATTCGAGAACCTGCTTGCGCAGGGTGCGCTTGCAGAAGTCGGCCAGGCGCAGGCGGAGACCATCGAGATCGCCCCCGGTATTGATATATTTCGACCGAAACGCGTTCGGATCGCCGAAGATGTTTTCGTCGATAAAGCTCGACAGGCCGTAGAGCTCCATAAGGCTGTTCTGAAGCGGGGTGGCGGTCAGCAAGAGCTTCTTGCGGCCTTCCGTCGCCCACCGGAGCGCCTGGCCAATACGATTGCTCGGGCGGTAGGCGTTGCGGAGCTTGTGCGCTTCGTCGATCACGACGAGGTCCCAGGCCATCGGCCGAAGCTCGTCCTGGAGCCGCGCCGCATAATGGTAGGACAGGATCACCACGGCCTTCTGATCGAGCGGCCATGGCTGACCGGCTCGCTTCAGGTCGCGATGCGTTTTCGCGTCGATGACGACGGCGGGCAAGTTGAACTTCTCAGCCAGCTCCGTCGCCCATTGCTTTCGGATCGAGGCCGGGCAGATGATGAGAAGCCGGCGCTTCCGTTCGGCCCACTTCTGGCAGAGCACGATCCCGGCCTCGATCGTTTTGCCGAGCCCCACCTCATCGGCAAGGATGGCGCCTTCCGCGATCGGCGACTGAAGCGCGAACATCGCCGCCTCGATCTGGTGCGGGTTGAGGTCGACCGAAGCATCGAACAGCGACATTGATAGCTGATCAGCCGCGCCGGGAGGTGCCTGCTTCGTCAGGTTATGGGCCAAATACTTGGCGTGATAGGCGGTTAGCTGCACAGCCCCTGCTTAGCTTCCCGATTGTGACGCTGTCGAATCGGTCTGTCGGTTCAGGTCGATTGGGCGGACAGCCGGGCTATGCGCCCGAGGGGGTGCTCGGTGGCCATCATCTCCTCCCACTCGTCGATGAGACCCTTCACCACATTGACGGCGGCCCGAAATTGTTGATCCGGACCATGCTCGTCTCCGAGCATCCGCTCACGTACCGGTGGATGCTCCGTGAGCCAGCTTGGGAGACAGCCAAGGACCTTGGGCTCGCCGCTGACGCGGGTCGGGAGCCGCAGGGCGACCCGTTCCCCGACTTCATGGTCAACACAGTGTGGGTGCAGGACGCGGACAACCAGCGGGCCATGCTGGACGGGTTCGCCCGTGAGCTCGCGCCCGAGCACTCCCTCGTCTTCTTCTATGCCAAGCGCACGCCGCTCGCCGAGTCGGGCAGCGCGATCGTGGCTGTGGCATTGCTGGAGCATGTCGGCCGCGTCGACGAATATCCGTACAAGGGCGGAGCGGCTGGCGGGCGGGTCCAATCGATGGTCTGGGAGCGTCCGTTCCAGCATTCGCTCCGGACAGCGGAGGGGGGATTCACCGGCGGAGTCGTGCTGCCGTACCAGCAGATCCTCGAACTGGCGGAGGCGGATCCGGAGCTTGACGCTGCGCACTTCCTGGCGGTGCCGCCGGAGGACGCGCGGGGAGAGTTCCTCTATGGCTCGGAGCATGTCGGCCATGGATCCGCGATCAGTGCGCTCCTGGCGGTGCGGACAGCTGTGGAGCGCTGCTCCGCGCTTGTGCCCGGAAACTGGGGGGAGGCGATCGGGTGGATCGACGCAAGGATCAACGACCTCTGGCGGCTCCGGGGGCCCGCCCCCGGGCTGGGAAGCGCGCTGACCTGCATCGAGCCCGCTAGCTTCAATGGCACGCTGTTCGCGCATGCCGTTCAGGACAATCTCCCGCCGGATGCTGACCCGTGGCCAACGGTCATCGACATCTTCGCGGGGCGCCGGCCGCAACCGTTCAGCGCCCCTCCACTCTCAACCTTGCCGAAGCGGCGTTTCGAACTGATCCGCACCAACAGGCCGGAACAGTTTGCGCTGATTCAGATGCTGTCGCGCTTCGAGCTGACGAAGACGCAGGCCGTTGCCGCGTTCGACGCGGAGGACCCGATGCGGGCGGTGAAGAACCCGTATGTCCTTTTCGAGGAATCGCGATTCTGGGACGAGCCGGTCCCGCTCAGTAGGATCGATCAGGGCCTCTATGGCGGCGGAGGCGCCGTCGGTGCCTGGCCGCTCCCGTCGGCCACGCTCGTAGACCCCACCGAACCTGACCACCCGCTGCGCCTGCGGGCATCTGCGGTCGAGGTGCTGGAGCGCGCCGCCGCCGCAGGCGACACCCTGCTCCGCGGTGCAGACATCGCAGCCGCCGCGGCCGAGCTGCCGCTCTCGCCGCCGGTGCCCCTCGACGAAATTGCGCTCGAGCTCTTGGAGCGTGATTTCTATCCCGCCGTGAATGTCGAAGAAGCGGACGGGTCGTGGACGGCCCAGCTTGAGCGCTATGTCGAAGCCGGCACGGTCATCCGCAGCCATGTCTCCGCCCGACTAGATGCACCGGCCGACGCGGTTCACGTGGACTGGCGCAAACTCCTGGAGGCGGAGTGGGGTGGGATCGAGGAAGGGGAAGAGGTCGAGGAGAAGGCGCGCGAGGAGAAATCTGCCGCGCTGAAGACGTTGACGGAGCATCGGCTGGCGGTGCTGACCGGCCCGGCAGGGTCGGGGAAGACGAGCCTCCTGAAGCTCCTCCTGCGAAGGCGCGATATCGTTGGGGGCGACGTCGCCCTCCTGGCGCCGACGGGAAAGGCCCGGGTACGCCTCGGCGCCCAGACCGGAATGCGCGACAGGGCCAGGACGCTCGCGCAGTTCCTGAAGGAGCAGGAAAGGTGGAATCCCGAAACGGACGAATATTCTTTCCGAAGCAGCGGCGCGACCGCCCGCGTATCGACCTGCGTCGTCGACGAGGCCTCGATGTTGACGGAGGACCAGCTCGCGGCGCTGTTCAGCGCGCTCCCCAAGAAGGCGCGGGTGATCCTCGTCGGCGATCCACGGCAGCTGCCGCCGATCGGCGCCGGCCGTCCGTTGGTCGACCTCATCGCGCACCTTGAGGAAAGCCATGCCGGGGCGGGAGTGGCGTCCCTCGAGGTCGGCCGGCGGCAGGGCAAGGACGGCAAGCCCGTCGCTGCCGCACTCCTTCCAGACGTCCAGCTGGCGCAGCTTTTCTCGGGGCGGATCCTTGGCCCGGGAGAGGACGAGATCGCTGGCGAGATTCTTTCAGGGCAGGCTGAAAACCGGCTGCGGACCCGGGAGTGGGACACGTCGCCGCGTTTGCGTGAGGTGCTCGCGGACGTGCTTGCCGAAGAGCTCGGAAGTGTCGACGGCGATCTCGAGCGGGCGGTGGATCTATCCCTTGGCGGGAAAGACTCGGATCGGATGTATTTCAATCTTGGCGCCGGGGCGAACGTCGAGCGATGGCAGGTCCTGACCACTTACCGCGATCTGCCGAACGGCTCCGGCGAGCTCAACCGTCACCTCAAGAGGGTTGCGCGAGCTCGAAAGCTGCGGCTCGCGCGCGAAGGCGACCGCGGCTGGCGCGTCGTTGAGCCCCGCGGCGCGGACCAGGTCACCTATGGAGACAAGGTGATCTGCCTGCAGAACCATTCGCGCGACAACTGGGACGGGAAGGCGCACGCTGGCTATCTCGCAAATGGCGAGGTGGGCCTAGTGGTCGGCGGAACCGGGCATTCCAGGCCATCCTGGACGAATGTCGAGTTCTCTACGCAACCCGGCCTCAGCTATGGGTTCAGGGCGAGGGATTTTGCCGATCACGCGAGCCCAATCTTGGAGCTCGGCTACGCGATCACGATCCACAAGGCACAGGGGTCAGAGTTCGGTGCCGTGATCCTGGTGCTTCCAGCCAACTCGCGGATGCTGAGCCGCGAGCTTCTCTACACCGCCCTGACTCGCCAGCAGAACAGCCTGTGGATCCTGCACCAGGGCCCACTGGGTGCCTTTCTTCGCTTCCGGTCGGACTTCTATTCGGAGACAGCCCGCCGCACCACAAATCTTTTCGCGCCCCCGTCCATGGTGCAGGCGAGCCCACCGGCTGGTGCGCCCCCTGCCACTCGCCGGACGTTCCTTGAACACAAGCTGATCCATGCAACTCGGCGGGGTGACCTCGTCAGTTCGAAGAACGAGGTGATCATCGCGGACATCCTGAACGAACTCGAGCAGGAGGGGTGGATCCGCTACAGCGTGGAGAAGCCGCTGGTGCTGGCCGGAATCGAACGCTGGCCTGACTTCACGGTCGAGCACGGGGGCGACGTCTGGTACTGGGAGCATTGCGGAAAGCTGGACGATCCCGGCTATCGCTCCCGGTGGGAGCGGAAGAAGGCCGGGTACGCGAAGGAAGGGATCGATATCTGGGCCAGCGACAACCCGACGGGCAGGCTGATCGTGACGACCGACGGCCCTGAGAAGGGCGTCGACAGTGGTTCCCTGGCCGAACTCGCGCGACGGCTCTGGTTCTAGAGTCAAGGCAACCGCAGCAGGGGCGCCCATGCCAGGCCTTTGTGCCGCTCGATGCGTCGAAGGCGTAGTTCACCGGTCAGTACTCCCTGCTGGAGCTGTGGGTGGTCCGAGTCGAACGGATGGTCGAGCAGGCGTTCGGCAGTGGTCGCGCCCACTGCGCGGCCTAGATGTGCACATAGGGGCTGGGCGGTGGGGTCGGATCGCCGTAGCGCGGCAGGACGCAGTCCAGGTCCTGCTGGCCGGAAACCTAGGCGCAGCAGTTCATTACCAGCATTACCTCCTCGAACAGACCGGTCAGCCGCATCGCGTTGGCCGCCCTGAAGCCGAGCAGGCCGCGCAGCGAGCTCGCCCGGGCGTCCGCCATGACGAGGGCGCAGCCGCTGGCGTCGGGCGGCGGCGGCACCAGGCCGTGGCGGGCGAAAAACAGATAGAGCCGCCGACCCCGGGGCATGCCGTGCATGTCGGCCTGTGAAGTGAGCCGAAAAACGAGCGAACGACCGAAGTTCAGCGGCGAGATGGGCGGTCGGAGCGTTTCGATGTGCGTCTTTGCGACATCGACCGCCGGGTGAATGTGGATCCGCTTTGCGCCCTTAATTGCTCTAAAGCCGCCAGTCCGCAATCGGCAGATTAGGTTCGCCGCCAAGTCGCTAGGCGTAAATGCCGGAATCGATGGCGGCGAGATAATCCAGGACCTCGGCGCCGCGTCCTTCATGGATCATCTGGCGCGCTGTTCGTTTGTCGAAGCCGGGGATCAATTCTTCCTCGTACCAGATCCGGGCGCGTTCAGCCGATCCGAAACGTGGCTGAACCATGGATAAGACGTTCGCCGCATCGTGCTTCGTGTTCTTCATCCCCTAGTTCTCGCACAATGCTTCAAGGGTGAAAGGGAACCGATCTGCATCACCGAAACTGATGGAGAGCGTGCTCGCCGCATGCCGATACGAAGCCCCTTGATTGGCATGTCCCGTCGTGCGAGTCCTCCTGCTCCAGCCGCGGCTAGAGCTGCGGTCGGGAGCCCGCGACTGTACCCAATGGGTGTAGCCACGGTTAATTCGCCCGGAGAAGTCGTCAGACTTTTCAATGATTTAGAAGGCTAACGGCAGCTACTGCTTTTCCTGCCGCCCCAGCCAAGCTCTTCCATCGCCGCTCGCCGCCCGCGTGAAGATCTCGCGCTTGTCGGCGCTGCCGGTCCTGCTCTCGACTCATCGGCGGTTTTCAGGGACAACGCTCGCCTCTCTGCGTGAATCGGGCCTGTATCTTCGCCCTTGCGACAGTGCCCGGCAACGGCGGGCGGGGACGCGACCGGTTTGTCAGGCACGGACATCTTCATCTCCTACAGCCGGTCGGACCGGACCGTCGCGCGGCACCTCGCGCAGCGGTTCGAGGAGGAAGGGCTGTCGGTCTGGTGGGACGCCGCGCTGCACCCGGGCGAAACCTTCGACGAGGTGATCGAGCGCAACCTGCGCGCCGCCTGCTCGGTGGTCGTGCTGTGGTCGCCGCGCTCGGTCAATTCGCGCTGGGTGCGGGCCGAGGCGACGCTCGCCGACCGGCTGAACAAGCTCGCGCCGGTGATCATCGAGGATTGCGAGCGGCCGATCATCTTCCAGCTGACGCAGACCACCGATCTGACCGAGTGGAACGGCGACCGCGACGATCCGGTGTGGCGGCGACTGATCGACGACCTGCGCCGCAACGTCGAGCGCGGCGGCAGCGCGGGGGAGGGCCGGGCGCCCGGCGCGCCGGCGCCGGGACGGCGCTTCGACCCCGAGGCCGCGCTGCAGCGGCGCGAGCGGGCACCGGCGCGCCAACCGGCCATGGCGCTCGCCGAGGATCCCACCAGCCAGTCGGGAATGACCGCGGCCGATCCGCTCGAGCCCCATGCCAGCACCTATCACACGCTCGAACCGCGCAATCGCATCGCGGGCGGCGGGGAGCGGTTCGTGGTGACCACCGCCGGCCTTCGCATCGGGCGGACGCCGCCTTCGGACGTGGTGCTCGCCGACCCCATGGTGTCGCGCGCGCATTGCCTGATCGAGCTTGCCGACGACCGGCTGGTAGTGACCGACCTGCGCTCGACCAACGGGACCTTCGTCGATGGCAAGAAGGTCGAGGGGAAGGCCTTTCTCGAGGTTGGCGCAGTGCTTCGGGTGGGCAAGGTCGAGTTCGAGCATTGCCTGAGGACCGCGGGGGTTCACTGACGATCGTGGCGTGAAGGGGGACAGGGGTTTGACGCAGACGCATCCGCCGCGGCCGCGGATCACGCTCAACATCGGCATCACCGGGCACCGCGCGAGCGTGCTTTCGGCCGATCTTGTCGCGCTGACCTCGCCGATCCTAGAGCGGGTGTTCCGCGCGCTCGGCGAGGGGACCGAGGCGGTGCGGCAGGGATCGGAAAGCCTGTTCGCCGATGCCCCGCCGCAGCTCCGGCTCCATACGCCGCTCGCGACCGGTGCCGACCAGATGGCGGCCAATGTCGCGCAGCGAACCGGTTTCACGGTGCGCGCGCTGCTGCCCTTCGCCGCCGACGAATATAGCGCCGACTTCCGCAAGGGCCGCGAGCTGAAGGAATTCACCCAGCAGCTCGAGACCGCGCACGAGGTGCTGGCGCTGCCCTCGGACCGGGCCGACCCCAATGCGGCTTATGTCCAGGTCGGCAAGGCGGTGGTCGCGGCGTCCGACATCCTGATCGCGGTGTGGGACGGGGGCGACGGCAACGGGCCCGGCGGGACCGCGCATGTGGTCGACCTGGCGCTCACCTCCCTGGTCCCGGTGATCCATGTCCCGATCGACCGCGAGGCGGGACTGCCGGGCGAGCCGATCCTGATCTCGGGGCGCAGCATCCTCGACTATGAGAAGGCGCCGCTGGCGGAGGCCGCGCAATTCCGCGAGCTTCTTGAGCGGGTGCTGGTGCCGGGCGACGAACTCGCCCGCGACCATGCGGCGCTCTACTATCGCGAGCGCGAGCACCGGACCAACTGGCGCTTCGAATATCCGGTGCTCCTGGCGCTTCTCGGGGTGAAGAGGCTGCCGCGCATTCCGTGGCGCGCGAGCCGGGTCGCCGACGATATCGAGTCCGATTGGAAGGACGTGCGCGATCCCGGGACGGCCGCGTCGCGCGAGCCGCTGGCGCTCGCCTACGCCTGGGCCAACAATCTCGCGATCCGCTACGCCCAGCAATTCAGAAGCGGGCACATCACCAATTACGTGCTCTCGGCGCTGGCGGTGAACCTCGCTCTGTTCGGGCTGATCATGCCCTCGATCAAGCTCTACCTCGTCTTCGCCGAGCTTGGCGTCATCGGCCTCCTGTTCCTCAACACCAATGCCGGGACCAAGGGCGAGTGGCACCGCCGGTGGCTGCAATATCGCTATCTCGCCGAGACGCTTCGGCCGTTCATCTATCTCAAGCGCACGGGGATTATCGGACCACCGTTCCGTGGCGAGCCGCTGCGCAAGGGAATGCACCGGATGCGCGGCATCGACTGGACACATTGGTATGCGGCGGCGATCTGGCGGCAGATGGACTGGCCGGTGGGCGAGATGACCGGCGAGACCGTCCGCCTGCTTGGGCAGGACGTGGTGCGCGAGCAATTGCTGCCGCAGGCCGCCTATCACCGGGTCAATGCCGAGCGGATGCACAAGCTCGACCACCGACTTCACGAGGTCGGCAACTTCCTGATCGGCGCGGTGATCGCCGCCTGCGTGTTGTTCATCATCGGCTATTTCACCGTGCACGACTGGACCAAGAGCCTGACCGGGCCCTTCATCTTCCTGACCGCCGGGCTGCCGGCGATCGGCGCGGCGGTGTTCGGGATGCGCGGGCATGGCGAGCACCTCCTCGCGGCGAGCCGCTCGGCGCATACGGTCGAGGCACTCGACCACAATGTCGCGCGGATCGCGGCGGCGAGCCGCCTCGATCAGCTGGCGGGCGAGCTCGAGAACAGTGCGAGCATCATGCTGGCGGACCTGAACGAATGGACGGCGAGCTACAGCGAGCGCTCGCTCGAGGTGCCGGCCTGAGGGTCACCGGCGCTCGGGCGCGATCTCCGACTGGGTCCACAGCCGCTCCATCACGAGATAGGTGAAGGACGCGCTCCAGGTGACGAGGATGAGCCCGGTCAGCGCCTCGACCCCGGCGACGATGCGGATGGGGCCGTGCGGCACGATGTCGCCGATGCCGAGCGTCGTGAAGGAGGCGATCGAGAAGTAGAAATGGTCCTCGAACCAGCCCGGCCCGCCGCGCACCGCGCCGAGCAGCCGACCGTAGCCTGCCCAGTCGAGCCCCGAGAGCGCGAGCGCGAAGATCGCGACTTCGACGAGGTGGGCGCAGAACAGGACAAGGATGATGAACAGGAGCGGGTGGCCCATGCGCCGCTTCTCGAGGATCTTCTTCAATGCGCGCAGCACGAGGAGGTGCACGTAGCAGCACAGGGCGGTCAGCGCGCCGGCGGCGAGGAGGGTGAAGATCACCGGAAGCCGTCCATCGGGCGGGCTAGCGGCCCTTCGCCCCGCTGGAACGCTTGACCAGGAAAACGAGGTAGGCGCGGGTCTGTTTCGCCTGCTTCACCATCGATTGCGCCTGTTGGTCCGAGCGCACGCCACGGAACGCATTTTTGAGGTTGGCGAGGCTTGCGTCATAGGTCTGGGCGAGCTGGGCGTTGGCGCGCAGCATGTCGTAGTTCGCGCGCTCCTCGGGCGTGCTTCCCGGGCGGGCGCGGCTGCCCATGCGGATGACCTGCTTGGCCATGCCGCGCGCGTCGTTGACGATGGCGTTGAACTCGCTGGTGGTCGCGGGCGAGAGCAGGGTTGCGCTGGCGGCGGGTGCGGCGACGACCGGGGCGGCGGCGGTCGCGACGGGGCGCGAGGCGGGCACGGCGGCGGCGGTCGCCCGCGCTTCCTTGCGGAGGCGCTCCTGCTCTTCGCGGCGCTTGGCTTCGTCCTGCTGGGCGAGGCGCCTGTCCTCGGCGCCTTGGATGTCGGCAACCGCCGTCGCCGCCGCGCCGAAGGCGCCGTAGGTCGCGACCAGCTTGTGCGCTTCGGCAAGCGCGACGCGCGGATCGGTCGCGGCCCGGACCCGGCCCGCGCTCCCGCGCAGGTCGCCGAGGCTGGTGCGAAGCGCGGTGACCGGCTGCTGACGATCGGCGGGAAGCGTCGCCGCATCGGCATTTGACCATGGCGCCTGGCGCGACAGCGCGTTGGTTCGTTCGTCGACCGACTGGACGAGCGCGGCCGCGAGGCCCGTGGCGGCGGTCCGGGCCTGCGCGGCGGCCGCGGCATCGGCGGGCGCCGGACTGGCCGAGAGGGCGGCGGTCAGCGCCGACAGCGGAGCCATCGCCGCCTCGGGAAGCCTGGCGGCCTCGGCGTCGCGCGCGAGATCGGTCGCGGCGGTCGTCAGCTCGGCGAGGGTGGCGGGCGCACTCGTGTCGGGGGCGGGGGTGTTGAGGACCTCGATCGGCCCTTCGCTCGGCCCCGGCGCAGCGCTCCGCTGGGTGAAGGCATAGCCGGCGCCGACCACCAGCAGCGCCGCCACCGCGCCGCCGATCAGGAGCGGCTTCTTGTCCTTGGGCGCAGCATCGGCCTTGGCCGGTGTCGAGGGCGGCGGGGCAGGGGGCAAGTCGGCCTTGCGCGCATCGACGTGTTCGGGCTTCGGCGGAGTGGGGTCGGGCTTGGGCACCACCGATGGCGGGGCCTCGGCAGTGGCGGTCTTCTTGCCCGCCTTGGTGTGCCCGGCGCGCTTGAACTCGGCCTGGCTCGGATGCGCGGGAACTCCGGTGTCGAGCGCCACCCCCGCCGACTCGCGGTCCACCGGGGCGACCGGCACGATCGTTTCAGAGGCCGTCATGAAGGGAACGACCTGGGTGACGTCCTCCGCTTCTTCGTCCGCCGCGCCGCCGGTCTCGTCGAGCATCTTGAGCCAGGCCGCGATCGACTGTGGGCGGTCCGCGGGCTTCACCGCCATCGCCGCATCCACGGCTGCGAGGAACCGCGGGCTGTAGCCAGGCCAGTGCCGGTCGGCGAGCGCCTCGCCCGCGCCGCCATGCATCCGCTCCAGAACCTCGGGCGGCTTGGTCCCGGTCACGCATTCGTAGAGGACGACGCCGAGCGCGTAGATGTCGGTCCACGGGCCCTGCTCGAACGTCTTCACATATTGTTCGATCGCCGCGTAGGGCGGGGTGTGGAAGGTGACCTTGGTGCTGGTCGCCTCCGCCGCCTCGAACCGGGCCGAGCCGAAATCGATCAGGACCGGCTTGCCGCTGTCGTTGATGAGGATGTTCGGCGGCTTGATGTCACGGTGGAGAACGCCGACGCGGTGCGCGCGGTCAAGACCCTCGGCGACGGGGCGGATGATCGCGAGCAGGCTCCGCTCGTTCCACTTCTGGCCCTGCTTGATCAGCCGCGACAAGGACATGCCGTCCTCGAAGTCCATCACCATGTAGGCGGTGCCGTGGATCTCGAAGAGGCTGCGGACGCTGACGATGTTCGGGTGGCGCGAAGGCGTGGAGAGGTTCCAGAGGAGCTTCGCCTCCTCGACGAACTTCTTGAGGCCGAGCGCATGGACTTCCTCGGCATCGGAATCGATCGGGACGACGGTCGCCTCGGCGTCGCGCTCGCTGATCGAGCTGGGGAAATATTCCTTAATCGCGACGAGCTCGTTGAAGTAGATCCCGCGGCCCTTGTAGACGATCCCGAACCCGCCGACCCCGAGCACTTCTTCTAGGCGCCATTCGCGAAGAACGGTCCCGGCCGGCAGGGCCTTGGTGCTGTACGCCTTGTTCACGGCTGCCCCCCGACCTCTCGCTAAGATTAACAAATCGCATAATATCGCCATTAATGCTAGTGTGACGCGGCTGGCGGAGGGGGACGTGGCGATGCGGTTCGAAAGCGTGAGCAGGACCCATGTCGGCCTGAAGCGCCCCATCAACGAGGACAATTATCTCGCCCGTCCCGAAGTGGGCCTGTTCGCGGTCGCCGACGGCATGGGCGGTCACGAGGCGGGCGAGGTGGCGAGCGCCCGGATCGTCGAGGCGCTGGGCCTGCTCAAGGCGATCACGCCCGCCACCATCGTCGAGACGCTCGAGCAGGTGAACGCCGACCTCGTCGCGCTGGCCCATGAGGGGGAGGGGAAGCGGACCATCGGCAGTACCGTCGCGGGGCTGCTGATCGAGCACGGGCAGGCGACGAGTTTCTGGGCCGGGGACAGCCGCGCCTATCGCCTGCGCGGGCGCGACCTCCAGCGCCTCACCCGCGACCATAGCCTGGTGCAGGAATTGCTCGATGCCGGGATGATCGATCCCGAGCGGATCGATGACCATCCCAATGGCAATGTCATCACGCGCGCCGTGGGCGCGGCCGAACGACTCCGGGTCGACTGCATGCAGGCCGATGCCGCGCCCGGAGACCTCTTCCTCCTCGCCAGCGACGGGGTCACGCGGCTCATGGCCGACGAGGAAATTGCCGCCGCGCTGGCCGACACGCCGTCCCTCAACGAGATCGCCGACGGCATCGTCTGGACCGCGCTTCGGCGCGGCGCGCCCGACAATCTGACCCTGGTGCTCGTCCGCCTCGCCTAGGAAGGCGCGTTCGAACCTTGTCGGCCAGCATTCTCAGGGCCATATTCGATCCATACCGCTCCCGAACCCATGCAACGCGTTAAGGCTTCGGAGAGTTTGAATGTGCGACATATGCGGGCTAGGCTGCCCGCTCCGGCCGTGCGAGCGGACGGCAGACAAGGAAGATTATGACTAAGCTTCAAGGCGGGGACGGCAAGAGCACCCTCTACTGCAGCTTTTGCGGCAAGAGCCAGCATGAGGTGCGCAAGCTCATCGCGGGGCCGACCGTCTTTATCTGCGACGAGTGCGTCGAGCTGTGCAACGACATCATCCGCGAGGAATCCAAGTCCGCGCTGGTGAAGACCCGCGATGGCGTTCCGACGCCGGCGGAAATCTGCAAGGTGCTCGACGATTACGTGATCGGACAGAGCCGCGCCAAGCGCGTGCTCTCGGTCGCGGTGCACAACCATTACAAGCGGCTCAATCACGGTGCCAAGAGCGGCGCCGAGGTCGAGCTCGCCAAGTCGAACATCCTGCTGATCGGGCCGACCGGCTGCGGCAAGACCCTGCTCGCGCAGACGCTTGCCCGGATCCTCGACGTTCCCTTCACCATGGCCGACGCAACCACGCTGACCGAAGCGGGCTATGTCGGCGAGGATGTCGAGAACATCATCCTCAAGCTGCTCCAGGCGTCGGACTATAACGTCGAGAAGGCGCAGCGCGGGATCGTTTACATCGACGAGATCGACAAGATCAGCCGCAAGTCGGACAACCCCTCGATTACCCGCGACGTGTCGGGCGAGGGCGTCCAGCAGGCGCTCCTGAAGCTGATGGAAGGCACGACTGCCAGCGTTCCGCCGCAGGGCGGGCGCAAGCATCCGCAGCAGGAATTCCTTCAGGTCGACACGACCAACATCCTGTTCATTTGCGGCGGCGCCTTCGCCGGCCTCGAGAAGATCATCGGCGATCGCCTCCAGGGCAAGTCGATCGGCTTCGGCGCGCATGTCGCCGGCCCGGACGAGCGCAAGACCGGCCAGGTGCTCAAGCACACCGAGCCCGAGGATCTGATGAAATTCGGCCTCATCCCCGAATTCATCGGCCGTATGCCCGTGATCGCGACGCTCGAGGACCTCGACGAGACCGCGCTGGTCAAGATCCTGGTCGAGCCGAAGAACGCGCTGGTGAAGCAATATGCCAAGCTGTTCGACATGGAAGAGGTCGAACTCGCCTTCACCGACGACGCGCTGAACGCGGTTGCGAAGAAGGCCATCGAGCGCAAGACCGGTGCCCGCGGCCTCCGCTCGATCCTCGAGGCGATCTTGCTCGACACCATGTTCGACCTGCCGGGCATGGACGGGGTCGAGAAGGTTCATGTCGACAAGGACGTGGTCGCCGGCACCAAGGAGCCGGTCCGCGTCTACGCCAATCGCGAGCAGAAGGACGACGCGGCGGCCTGATCGCCGCCGCCTTCCACCACGGTTTCGAAAGGCCGGCGCTCCTGGTGAGCGCCGGCCTTTGTCGTTCTTTGGCGGCTAGTCCTTCTTGTCCTTGCCTTCGTCCGCGACCGGACGGATCTTCCCTGGTGCGATCACGTAGGCGAACTGCTCGCTGATCTCTCCGGCGGCGGTCTTCACCGACCGGGCGGCGTCGGCGTCCACCTCGGGCTTCTCGTGCGTGAAGGACGAGACCACCACCGCCTTGTCGCCTTCGATCTTGACCGAGCGCGAGACGTGCACGCCGCCGAAGTGGCGATCGATTTGCGTTCCTTCGGTGCGGAAGCCCTTGCCGTTGTTGGGGAGCAGGATGACTTCGCGGGTCCGCTCGAAATAGGGCCAGTTGTAGAACATGGGCAGGTCATGGTCCGCTGCCTCGGTCCGACCCGGATCGATATCCCATTTCACCGTGCTCTGGCTGAGCTCGTAGCGATAGCCCTTCATTCCCTTGATCGGCGACCAGTCCATCGCGGCGCTGCCTGTGAAGGTGACCCGGTAGGTGCCGTCTGGCTGTTCGGGCTCCTCGCTCTTGATGATCAGGTCGTCGTTGCCGACACCGGGCAGCAGGTTCTTGAGCCCGGTGGCGAACTTCTCCTCGTTATCGCTGCTCGCCTTCGTCGCGCGCATCGCCGACGCGCCTTCGTCACGGAGGATCAAGGTGGCGGTGAAGGGGACCTTTCGCTCGAAGCCCTGGCGACCGTCCCAGACCAGTTCGGCCTCGCGCAGCGGGCTTGCCGGAAGGGTCTTCTCGATCGCCACCAGGCTGGCACCCGGAACGAGCGGCAGTCCGCGGTCGAAGGTCGTGCGCTCGAGCTCCGAGACCGTCCGCTGACCGTAATCGGTGGGATCGAGGTAAAGCATCTTCCCGTTGAGCTTCGCGCGGACGATGACATGGTCGAACACGCCCATGGAGGGAAGGAGTTCGCCGACCTGCCCGTCCATGGCACTGCTGACGAGCATCGGATGGGCTTCAATTCCGAGCCGGTCGAGCAGGCCGAGGAGCATCACGGTCTTGCCCTTGCAGTCGCCGAAGCGCCGTTCCCAGGTCTCCTCGGCGGCGGCCGGAACATACGCCCCCTGGCCAAGAAGCAGGGCGACATAGCGGATTTCGTCCTGCGACAGGCGGAGCGCGGCAAGGAGGCGCTTCTCGGGATCCTTCGAGGCGGCAGCGATCTTGTCGGCTTCGGCGGCGAGGGGCGTGCCGGCCTTGATGACCCGGGCCTTCGCATATTCGGCGGCAATCGAGTCGGCGACCTCGGTCCAGCTGGACCAGGCCGAGGCCTGGATGACCGGGTTCTTGAACCTTTTCGGGGTCCCGGTCGGCCATTCGCGTTCCTTGCTACCGTTCGTCACGAACCGGTATTCGGTCATGCCGTCGAGCTTCTTCGTGGCGGGCGCGCCGACTCCCGGCGATCGATACCAGCGCATCGGCACGCCATCGGTGACGAGCACGCGTCGCTCGGCCCGGTTGATCGCCTCGTCGATGATGTTCGGCACGATATATTCGGTACGGAAGGGAAGAGGGGATTTGCGCGAGGTGTAGCTCGCCGCGAGCACGATCTGATCGCCGACCTGAACGCCCTTCACCGGCAGAACGACCGTCTTCACTCCGCTCAACATCGCCTTGTCGAGATTATTCTCCTGGTTGAGCACCATCAGCGCCTTGGCATCGTAGGCGTCGATGACCTTGCCGCCCCGGCGAAGCTCCAGCTTGTGGATGGTGAGATCGGAACGCTCCGTGTCCCACGGCAATACCATCGTCCCGACCGAGCGGAGGCCGGCCACGGTCTGCGGAACCGCGACATATTCGAGGTAGGCGACAGAGGAATCGCGCTCGAGCTTCTGCTGCGCGTTCACCACCAGCATCTGGGCCGGGAGCGACTTGAGCTTGGGATTGGGCGCGGGAACGGTCACGGGCTCGACCCAGGCCGGTGCCGGCTTGTAGGCGGGCACCGGTTCGGCGGCATGAGCAGCCGACACGCAGCCGATGATGGCCGCGCTGGCCCCCCAAAGATATCGCATTCTTCAAACCCCTGTTACGCCGAGCACCCGAGCGCGAGATTAACAGAGGTTAGTTGTTCGGCAAGCGGCGCTGCGGCCACAGTTGAACTCATTCCGGCAATCGGCTAAGCGCCGCCCCGTCCTTCGTGACACATATCGATGAGCGCCTCTCGGGGCACGCTGGCCGGCAAGGTTTTGCCCGCCGGCGTCTTTCCGTTTTGCGCCTGTCGACCCGGAGTAGAGTGCCAATGTTCGAGACCCTCAGCGACCGCCTTGGCGGCGTGTTCGACAAGCTTCGCGGGCGCGGTGCGCTGACCGACGCCGACGTGCGCGCGGCCATGCGCGAGGTGCGCGTGGCGCTGCTCGAGGCCGACGTCGCGTTGCCGGTTGCGCGCGACTTCGTCGACCAGGTCACCGAGCGCGCGGTCGGGCAGGAAGTGCTCCGCTCGGTCACGCCGGGCCAGCAGGTCGTCAAGATCGTCAACGACGCGCTGGTCGAGATGCTGGGCGCCGACAGTGCCGAGCTCGAGCTCGCCGTCGCTCCGCCCGCGGTCATCATGATGGTCGGCCTTCAGGGCTCGGGCAAGACGACCAGCACCGCCAAGCTTGCCAAGCGGATCACCGAAAAGGACCGCAAGAAGGTCCTGATGGCGAGCCTCGACGTCGCCCGTCCGGCGGCGCAGGAGCAGCTCGCCGTGCTCGGCCGCCAGGCCAATGTCGACACGCTTCCGATCGTCCCCGGCCAGTCGCCGGTCGACATCGCGCGGCGCGCGCTCCAGTCGGCGCGCCTCCAGGGCTATGACGTGCTGCTGCTCGACACCGCGGGCCGTCTCCACGTCGACGACAGCCTGATGGGCGAGATGAAGGCGGTCGCCGAGACCAGCCGCCCCGCCGAGACCCTGCTGGTGGTCGACAGCCTGACCGGCCAGGACGCGGTCAACGTCGCCAAGGGCTTCGGTACCCAGATCGACCTCACCGGTGTCATCCTCACCCGTATGGACGGCGATGCGCGCGGCGGCGCGGCGCTGTCGATGCGCGCGGTCACCGGCAAGCCGATCAAGTTCGCCGGCACCGGTGAGGGCCTCGACGCGATCGAGCCCTTCCACCCGAGCCGTGTCGCCGGCCGGATCCTTGGCATGGGCGACGTCGTCAGCCTCGTCGAGCGCGCGGCCGAGACGATCAAGGTCGACGAGGCCGAGAAGCTCGCGGCCAAGATGGCCAAGGGCAAGTTCGACCTCGACGACCTGCGCATGCAGCTCGCCCAGATGCAGCGCATGGGCGGCCTCGGTGCGCTTGCCGGCATGATGCCGGGCATGAAGGGCATGAAGGGCGCGATGGAGAAGGCGCAGGACGGCAAGGCGCTGATCCACCTCGAGGCGATGCTGTCCTCGATGACCGCGACCGAGCGGGCCAAGCCTGGCCTGATCAACGCCAAGCGCAAGATCCGCATCGCCAAGGGCGCCGGACGGACCGTTCAGGACGTCAACAAGCTCCTCAAGATGCACCAGGAAATGGAAGGCGCGATGAAGCGCCTCAAGAAGATGGGCGGCCTCGGCAAGCTCGCCGCCATGTTCGGCAAGGGCGGCATCGAGGGCGCGATGGGGGGCCTGCTCCCCGGTGCCGGTGCGGGCGGCGGGCTTCCGGGCCTGCCGGGCGGCTCCAAACCATTCGGCCTGCCTCCGGGCGGCGAGAAATTCGGCAAGAAATAACAACGATCTGAAAGAAGGAAGACAACAATGGCAGTAGCAATTCGCCTCGCTCGCGGTGGCAGCAAGAAGCGTCCCTATTACCGCGTCGTCGTGGCCGACAGCCGCAACGCGCGCGATGGCCGCTTCATCGAGAAGGTCGGCACCTACAACCCGCTGCTGGCGAAGGATTCGCCCGAGCGCGTCAAGCTCGACCACGACCGCATCAGCCACTGGCTGAGCGTCGGCGCGCAGCCGACCGATCGCGTCGCCCGCTTCCTCGACGCCGCCGGCCTCAAGGAGCGCACCGCGCGCAACAACCCGAACAAGGGCAAGCCGGGCGAGAAGGCCACCGAGCGCGCCGAGGAGCGTGCGACCAAGGCTGCTGAAGCCGCCGAGGCTGCTGCCGCTGCCGCGGCCGAGCCGGCGCCGGCCGAAGAGCCCGCCGCCGAGGAAGTGGTCGCCGAGGAAGCTGCCGCCGAGACCCCGGCCGTGACCGAGGAAGCGCCGGCCGCCGAGGAAGTCAGCGCCCCGACCCAGCCCGAGCCGGCTGAAGGTTCGGACGATGCCGCCCCGGCCGAAGGCGCCGAGAAGGCCGAGGGCTAAGCCCTTCGTCATCGACTTCGCTCGGGACGCGCGGACTGTTCGTCCGTTCGTTCCGGGCGAAGCCGGGACATGTTGCACATGACCGACCGCATCACCCTAGCCGCCATCGCCGGCGCCCATGGCGTCCGCGGCGAGGTGCGCCTCAAGCTGTTCGGAGACGGGCCCGAGAGCCTGCGCGCCCATGACAAGCTCCACGTCGGCGGCCAGCTGCGTCGGCTGCTCAACGTCGGCGGGACCGCCAAGAGCCCGACCGCCCGTTTCGAGGGCGTCTCCGACCGCAATGCCGCCGAGGCGCTGCGCGGCACCCTGGTCGAGGTCGACCGTGACGCCTTGCCGCCACTCGAGGACGGCGAATATTATCACGCCGACCTCCTTGGCCTGCCGTGCGTCGACCCGTCGGGCGAAGCGCTCGGCACCGTGGTCGCGGTCGAGAATTTCGGCGCCGGCGACCTCCTCGAAATCGAGCGGGAAGGGGGCAAGCGTGCGCTCATTCCGTTCCGGCCCGGCATCGCTGACCTCGCCGACGGCCGCATCACCTGCGACCCGGCCTTCCTCGCATGAGGCCCCACTAACGCGGCCTTAACCCTCCGCCGCTAACCCGTCCCCACGCGCTGAACCATGCGAAGTGGACTCATGGACGATTTGATTGCCGATTTCGTCTCCGAATGCCGGGACATGCTCGAGAGCCTGGGCGGGGAAATCGTCGCTTGGGAGGCGCAGCCGCAGGACCGCGCGCGCCTCGACAGCATCTTCCGCTTTGTCCACACGGTGAAGGGCAATTGCGGCTTCTTCGACTTTCCCCGGCTGGAGGCGCTGAGCCATGCCGCCGAGGACGCGCTCGCCGACGTCCGCGCCGGCCGCCGCCAGCCCGACGCGCCTTTGGTCAGCGCCGTGCTCGCGGTGATCGACCGGATCGGCGAGATGATCGAGGTGATCGCGGCGGGCAATCCGCTTCCCGACGGCGATGACGGCGACCTCATCCATGCACTGAAGCCCGGCGCCGAACAGCCCGCGCCCGCCGCGCCGGCCGCGCCGGCCGGCAACCCCGTCGCCAATGCCTTTGTCAGCGGCGCCGCGCCGCGCACCATCCGCCTGTCGGTCGATCTCCTCGACCGGATGATGAGCGGCGTGTCCGACCTCGTGCTCGCCCGCAACGAACTCGCCCGCCGGCTTCGCGACAGCGACACCGACGTCTCGGTCGACAGCGCCTTCGAGCGGATGAGCGGGATCATCGCCGAAATGCGCGACGCCATCACCCGCACCCGCATGCAGCGGATCGAGAGCCTGTTCGTCGGCCTGCCGCGCATGGTCCGCGACATTTCCGCCGAACTCGGCAAGCAGGTGATGGTCGACATCGACGGGGGCGACGTCGAGCTTGACCGCGAGATGATCGAGATGATCCGCGATCCCCTGACCCACATCGTCCGCAATGCGGTCGACCACGGGATCGAGCCCCCGGCCGAGCGCCTCAAGGCCGGCAAGCGCGAGATCGGCCTGCTGTGCGTCTCGGCACGCCAGTCGGGCAACCAGATCCTGATCGACATCGTCGACGACGGCCGCGGGATCGACGGCAAGAAGCTCGTCACCAAGGCGCTCGACATCGGCATCATCGAAAGCGGTGACGCCGCACGGATGAGCCCGCGCGAGCAACTGAACCTCATCTTCGAGGCCGGCTTCTCGACCGCCGCCGCGGTGACCAGCATTTCGGGACGCGGCGTGGGCATGGACGTCGTCCGCTCCAACGTCGAACGGATCGGCGGGCTGGTCGAGGTCGAAAGCAAGGTCGGGCAGGGGACCCGCATGACCCTGCGCGTGCCGCTGACCCTCACCATCATCCCTGCGCTGACCGTCTCGATCGGCCACCAGCATTTCGCCATCCCCCGTGTCGCGATCGAGGAGATCGTCCGGGCGAGCGGCGAGAGCGTCCAGCTGTCGCATGTCGGGGGAGCCGGCATCGTCACCATCCGTGGCCGCCGCGTGCCCGAGATCGTGCTCGCCGAGGTGCTCGGCCTCGGCAGCGACGTCGCGGCCGCCGACCGTACCCTCATCGTCCTCAAGCCTGCGGGCGGCGACGTCTATGCACTGGCGGTCGACAAGGTCCACGACCACGAGGAACTGGTGGTGAAGCCCGCCGCGCCCGCGGTGATGGCGACCGGCCTTTACGCCGGCACCACGCTCGCCGACGACGGGTCGCCGATCCTGCTGTTCGACCCCGCCGGCCTGGCGCGGGTCGGGGGGGTCCGCTTCGAGGCGCAGGAGCGGAGCGTCCGCCTCCTCGAAGAGACCGTGCCCGACGCAGCCGAGGCCCAGACCCCCGTGCTCCTGTTCCGCGACCTGGCCGGAACGCGCCGTGCGATCCGCCTCGGGGTGGTCGACCGGATCGAGGAAGTGCCGCCGTCCGCCGTCAGCTTCGCCGCGGGCCGGATGCGGGTCCAGCTCGGCGACGACATCCTGCCGCTTTCGGGGATGGACGTGCCGCCGGTGGGCGAGGGCAAGGTTCGCCTGTTCCGCCTGTCCGACGGCGCGAGCCAGCTCGGGCTCGCCTTCCGCGACGTCATCGACCTCGACGCCATCGCCGAGAGCATCATTCCGGCCGACGTGCCCGGCGCGGTCGAGGGCGTCACCCTCGTCGCGGGCGAACCGGCCGAGCTGGTCGACGCCCACTGGCTGTTCGCGACGCAGGCCCACGGCCTCGCCGCCGACACCCCGCCGCTCTGCAAGCTCGACCTTACCGACGCGTGGGTCCGCAACATGCTCCGACCGATCGTCGAGGCGGCGGGCTAT
This sequence comes from Sphingomonas rosea, assembly GCF_039538065.1. NCBI lineage: Bacteria > Pseudomonadati > Pseudomonadota > Alphaproteobacteria > Sphingomonadales > Sphingomonadaceae > Sphingomonas > Sphingomonas rosea. The sequence goes on along the minus strand of NZ_BAABBR010000001.1, from coordinate 2,332,923 downwards.
CGCGTGCTGCCGAGCGATGCCGCGGTCACCGCCGACCTCGCCATTGCCTGGGCCGGGTCCGAGCCCGCCACCGCCGCCGGCCGCACCCTTTTCCTCAGCGCCGAGGCCAATGCACCGGCGAACGAGAACCACATCTATCGCTACGACCGCGCTGGCCTCCTGCTCGCGCTGCGCGATGCCGCCGCCAAGGGAGGCGCCAAGTGAACGAACTGCTGCTCGTGGTCGAGATCGCCGGCCAGCGCGTCGCCATGCGCGCGGCGCAGGTCGAAAGCGTAGTCGAGCTCGACACCTTGATCCCGGTCCCGCGCGCGGCCGAGCATGTCGCGGGCCTGTCGGCGCTCCGCAGCCGCGTGCTCACCGTCATCTGCTGTCGCCGCTCGCTCGGCCTTCCGGTGCCCGAGTTCGGCGATGGCATCCTCGAGGCGGCGGTCGTCGAACTCGACGGCCACCATTATGCGCTGATCGTCGATGGGGTCGAGGACGTGGTCGAGGCTGCTGGCGATCCCACCCCGGTCCGCGCCGCCATGGGCGAGGGCTGGGAGCGCGTGTCCTCGGGCATGGTTGAGACCGAGGAAGGCGCGCTGCTCCTGGTCGACGTCGCGGCACTGATCGGCGGCCCAGAACTTGCCCGCCAGGCGGCGTGACAGCGCTTTCTTAACCCTCTGCGGCATAAGACCGCGCCAAGACTGCGAAATTCCACGGCCATCAATATGGATCGGTGCTCCCTTATGAAGACCTGCCTTATCGTCGACGACTCCAAGGTCATCCGGAAGGTCGCGCGTCACATCCTCGAGACGCTCGAATTCAGCGTCGAGGAGGCCGGTGACGGCCGCGAGGCCCTCGAGCGCTGCGAAGCGGCGATGCCCGACGTCGTGCTGCTCGACTGGAACATGCCGGTGATGAGCGGGATGGAGTTCCTGAAGCTCCTTCGCCAACGCGGCCACAGCGACCAGCCCAAGGTCGTCTTCTGCACCACCGAGAACGACATGGCCCATATCCGCGCCGCCCTCGAAGCGGGCGCGGACGAATATGTGATGAAGCCGTTCGACCGCGAAACACTCCACATCAAGCTCCAGCTCGTCGGCGTCGCCTGAGGCACGGATCGTGGCTTCGGCGCTCGCCAGACAGTCCGCGGCGCCCCATCGACCGCAGGACCGGCCGATCCGGCTGATGATCGTCGACGATTCGATGGTCGCGCGTGCGGTGCTGACCCGGATGGTCGAGCTCGGCGGCGGGATCGAGATCGCCGCGGTCGCCGGTACCGCCGAGGATGCGGTCGAGGCGCTCGCCCACGTCCGCGTCGACGTCATCCTCCTCGACCTCGAAATGCCGGGCGCCGGGGGCCTCAACAAGCTGCCCGACATCCTGCGCGTCGCGCGCGGCGCGCGGGTCCTGATCGTTTCCAGCCTTGCCGAGGAAGGAGCGGCCGAGACCGTCCGCGCGCTCGCCGAGGGCGCTGCCGACACCCTGCTCAAGCCCGGCACCGGCCGCATCCAGGGCCGTTTCGCCGATCATCTCATGGCCAAGATCCGCGCGCTTGGCGTCACTCCGGTCGAGGAAGAGCCGGTCGGCGCGATGCGACCCGCGCCGATGCGCGCCATGGGAAGCGAACCGCTGTCGATCCTCGCGGTCGGCGCTTCGACCGGCGGAATCCATGCGCTCGGCCGCTTCTTCGCCGACCTGCCGCGCCGGATCGACGCGCCGATCGTCGTCACCCAGCATCTGCCGCCGCCCTTCATGGACGTCTTCGCCCGCCAGCTCGGGACCGCCGCCAAGCGCGTGACGCGGATCGCGGTCGAGGGCATGCGCCTCGTCGACGACGAGATCGTGATTGCGCCCGGCGACGCCCATCTGACGGTCGAGCAGCGCCGCGATTCGCTTTACGTGCGCCTGACCGGCGGCCGCGCCGCGAGCGGCTGCCTGCCGAGCGTCGACCCGATGTTTGCCTCGATCGCCGCGCTGAAGCGCCCCGGCAGTGTCGGAGTGATCCTCTCCGGCATGGGCCGCGACGGGGTCGAGGGCTCGGCCGCGCTGGTCGCCGCCGGCGGATCGGTGTTGGTCCAGGACGAGGAGACGAGCGCGGTCTGGGGCATGCCCCGCGCGGTCGCCGAGGCCGGCCTTGCCGCCGCCATCCTGCCGCCGGAGAAACTTGCCCGTCGTGTTGCGTCCCGGATCGGCCAGAACCATGCAGATAAGTGACTCGAGTTCACGTATTCTCGCCGGCCTGCTCGAGGCGCGGACCGGCCAGCAGCTGACCATGAGCCGCCGCTGGCGGCTCGAGACGGCCCTGTCGTCGCTCCTGCGCGAACGCGGCATCGCCAGCATCGACGAGCTCATCACCATTCTCGTCATGGGCCGCGAGCCCAGCCTGTCGACCCGCGTGGTGGAGGCCCTGTTGAACAACGAAACCTATTTCTTCCGCGACCGCGTGCCGTTCGACCTCCTCGAGAGCGCCGCGCTGCCCGAGCTCGCCCGGCGGCGCGAGGCGAGCCGGACATTGCGCATCTGGTCGGCGGGCTGCTCGGCAGGCCAGGAAGTCTATAGCCTCGCCATGCTGTTCGCCGAGGATGCGGCGCGCTGGAACGGCTGGACGATCGACATCGTCGGCACCGACGTCAGCGAGAGCATCGTTGAGCGCGCCCGCGCCGGCACCTATTCGCAGTTCGAGGTCCAGCGCGGACTCGGTATCCAGCAGATGATCCGCTGGTTCGACGAAACCCCGGTCGGCTGGCGCGCGGCGGAATCCTTGCGCAAGTCGATCCGCTTCCAGGTCCACAACATCCTCGAGGGTGCGCCGCACCCGGGCCGCTTCGACCTCATCCTGTGTCGCAACGTCCTTCTCTATCTCAATGATTCGACCCGGCGAAAGGCATTCGACCGCCTTTCGGCCTCGCTCGCGCCCGACGGCTGGCTCATGCTCGGGGCAGGGGAGACGGTGATCGGCCAGTCGCCGCTCCTCGAGACCGACCGCGAGATGCGGGGACTGTATCGGTTGAAGGACGTGACCGCGAAGGCGGCCTGATCCGGAACCGGCGTCAGGCTTGACCTTGATCGCTTTGCATTGTCCCTAAGCGCTCGTGGACTTCATCAGCCGACCCTCGCCAAACCATGACGAACGCGCCGCGCCCGTCAGCATGATCGTTCTCCATTACACCGGCATGCCCACCTGCGAGGGGGCGCTCGACCGGCTCTGCTCGCCCGACGCCAAGGTGTCCGCGCACTACTGCATCGACGAGGACGGCACTATCTACCACCTCGTCGACGAGGAGCGCCGCGCCTGGCACGCGGGCAAGAGCTACTGGCGCGGCGTGCGCGACATCAACAGCGCGAGCATCGGCATCGAGATCGTCAATCCGGGCCACGAATTCGGCTATCGCCCCTTTCCGGACGAGCAGGTCGCCGCGCTGATCCCGCTGGTCGCGCGGATCAAGGACCGGCACGGCATCGGCCGCGGCAACGTCGTGGGTCATTCGGACATCGCGCCGACCCGCAAGGAAGATCCCGGCGAGCTCTTCCCGTGGGAGGCGCTCGCCAAGCGCCGGCTCGCGCTGCCGAGCCCGACCCGCAACCTCATCGACCCTTACTGGAGCGACGCCGCCTTCCTGCTCGCGCTCGAGCGCTTCGGCTATGATGTCGCCGACAGCTGGAAGGCCGTGATCGCCTTCCAGCGCCGCTTCCGGCCCGAGCGGATCGACGGGATCATCGACGGCGAATGCCGGGCCAAGCTCCTCGCGCTGCTGCTGCCACGGCCGCAGGGCGAGCCCTGACGCTAGGCAAAGGCGCGCCAAGCGACTATCTGGCGCGCAACCCCTTTCAGACCGTCTAGCTAAGGATCCGCGACCCCATGGCCGCTCAATATGCCTTCGTGATGAAGAATCTCACGAAGACCTTCCCCGGTGCGAACAAGCCGACCCTCAACAACATCAACCTGCAATTCTACCAGGGTGCCAAGATCGGCATCGTCGGTCCGAACGGCGCCGGTAAGTCGACGCTGATCAAGATCATGGCCGGGCTCGACAGCGAGTTCACCGGCGAGGCGTGGGCGGGCGAGAACATCACCGTCGGCTACCTGCCGCAGGAGCCCGAGCTCGACCCCAACAAGACCGTGCTCGAGAACGTCAAGGACGGCGCGCGCGACGTCGCCGACATGGTCGATCGTTTCAACGCCATTTCGGCCGAGATGGGCGATCCCAAGGACGACACCGACTTCGACGCGCTGATGGAGGAGATGGGCGAACTCCAGGGCAAGATCGACGCGGTCGATGGCTGGACGCTCGACAACCAGCTCGAGATCGCGATGGAAGCGTTGCGCTGCCCGCCGTCGGACTGGTCGGTCCAGGACCTGTCGGGCGGTGAGAAGCGCCGCGTCGCGCTCACCCGCCTCCTGATCCAGAAGCCCTCGATCCTGCTCCTCGACGAGCCGACCAACCACCTCGACGCCGAAAGCGTCCAGTGGCTGGAGACGCACCTCAAGGAATATGCGGGCGCGGTGCTGATGATCACCCACGATCGCTACTTCCTCGACAATGTCGTCGAATGGATCCTCGAGCTCGATCGCGGTTCCTATTATCCCTACGAAGGAAACTACTCCACCTATCTGGAAAAGAAGGCGAAACGCCTCGATCAGGAAAGCCGCGAGGAGAGCGGCAAGCAGAAGGCGCTGGCGCGCGAACTCGAGTGGATCCGGCAGACCCCGGCGGCCCGCCAGAGCAAGTCCAAGGCGCGTATCCGCAAGTTCGAGCAGCTCCAGGACGCACAGGACGACCGGCGGATCGGCAAGGCGCAGATCGTCATCCAGGTGCCCGAGCGCCTTGGCGGCAAGGTCATCGAGGTCGAGAACATCTCGAAGGCCTATGGCGACAAGCTCCTGTTCGAGGACCTGTCCTTCACCCTCCCGCCGGGCGGTATCGTCGGCGTCATCGGGCCCAACGGCGCGGGCAAGTCGACGCTGTTCCGGATCCTCACCGGCAAGGAACAGCCCGACAGCGGCACGGTCGAGATGGGCGAGACCGTCCGCCTCGGCTATGTCGACCAGAGCCGCGACCACCTCGATCCCAAGAAGAACGTTTGGGAGGAGATTTCGGACGGGCTCGATTACATGAAGGTCAACGGTCAGGACGCCTCGACCCGCGCCTATGTCGGCGCCTTTAACTTCAAGGGTCCGGACCAGCAGAAGAACGTCGGCAAGCTGTCGGGCGGTGAACGCAACCGCGTCCACATGGCCAAGATGCTCAAGCAGGGCGGCAACGTGCTCCTGCTCGACGAACCGACCAACGATCTCGACGTCGAGACCTTGGGTGCGCTTGAGGAAGCGATCGAGAATTTCGCGGGCTGCGCCGTGGTCATCAGCCACGACCGCTTCTTCCTCGACCGCCTCGCGACGCACATCCTCGCTTTCGAGGGCAACAGCCACGTCGAATGGTTCGAGGGCAATTTCGAGGCTTACGAGGAAGACAAGCGCCGTCGCCTCGGGCCCGAAGCCGACCGCCCTACCCGGACCAGCTACAAGAAGCTCGGCCGCTAGGGTCTTGGCCCGGTCTTGAGCCGGGAACCACTCTCCGCCATGCAGGAGCCCTCACCATCGGAGGGGGCTCCTGCATGACCGATTATCCGCTCACTGCCGCGAGCCTGCTGCTCGCTTGCGCGATCTTCTTCTGGGCGATGTTCCTCGTTGGACGCGCGCGCGGCAAGTACCAGGTGCAGGCCCCCGCGGTGACCGGCGCGCCCGAGTTCGAACGCGTCTTCCGCGCGCAGCAGAACACGGTCGAGCAGATGATCGTCTTCGTGCCGCTGCTCGCGCTCGCCGCGGCCTTCTGGGGCGACAAATGGGGTGCGGTCTATGGCCTCGTCTGGTGCGCGGGGCGGTTCCTCTACATCACCACCTATGCCGCCGATGCGCAGAAGCGCGCGGTCGGCTTCATGGTCACCGCGCTCTCCTCGATGCTGGTGCTGGCAGGCCTTGCGATCACCCTTCTGCTGCGCTTTCTCTAACCTCGATCAAGCCGTTTACCGATCGTTAAACCTCCGCGCTTAACCGGGCAGCGGGGCGGGGGCCTTTTGCGTATTTTCGAGGCCGCAGTGCATGGAACAGATCGTCTATGTGAGTACCGCGAAGGTCATGCCCGACCAGGCGATGATCGAGAGCATCCTGTCGGTGTCGCGGGAGAATAACCGGCGCGACCAGCTGACGGGCCTGCTTGTCACCGGCGGCCGCCGCTTCCTCCAGGTGCTCGAAGGACCGACCGACCAGCTCGAGGCCGCTTATGCCCGCATTCGCGTCGACTCGCGTCACTTCGCACTGGTGCAGTTGTCGCGCCGCCCGATCCTGACCCGCAGCTTCGACCAATGGGACATGGGCTTCGAGCAGGGCTATGCCGCGCCACTGACCGAGGTCGTGGCGCAGCTGACCGAGCGCGTGGCCGATCCCGACCTCAAGGCGCAGTTCCGCTCCTTTGCCGAACTGCACGGCCAGCCCGCATAAACGGGGGCCACGGGTCACCTTCCGCAGCGCAGCATGGGCGTGCTAGAGCGCGGCCCATGACCTCGACCAACGACATTCGCCGCAGCTTCCTCGACTATTTCGCCGCCGCCGAGCACAGCCCGCAGGCGTCGGCGCCGCTGGTGCCGCAGAACGATCCGACGCTGATGTTCGTGAACGCCGGCATGGTCCCGTTCAAGAACGTCTTCACCGGCCTCGAGACCCGTTCCTTCAAGCGCGCCGTATCGTCGCAGAAGTGCGTCCGGGCGGGCGGCAAGCACAACGACCTCGACAATGTCGGCTACACCGCGCGCCACCACACCTTCTTCGAAATGCTCGGCAATTTCTCGTTCGGCGACTATTTCAAGGATCGCGCGATCGAGCTCGCCTGGAACCTGCTGACCCGCGAGTGGGGGCTGCCCAAGGACAAATTGACGGTCACCGTCTACCACACCGACGACGAGGCGTTCGGCCTGTGGCAGAAGATCGCCGGCCTGCCCGACGAGCGGATCATCCGCATCGCCACCAAGGACAATTTCTGGGCGATGGGCCCCGACGGTCCCTCGGGGCCGTGCAGCGAGATCTTCTACGATCATGGCGACCACATCCCCGGCGGGCCTCCGGGCAGCCCGAACGAGGACGGCGACCGCTTCGTCGAGATCTGGAACCTCGTCTTCATGCAGCACCTGCAGGAAAATGACGTCATCGTCTCCGACCTGCCGCGGCCCTCGATCGACACCGGCATGGGCCTCGAGCGCATCGCCGCGGTCATGCAGGGGGTGCATGACAATTACGACACCGACACCTTCAAGGCGCTGGTCGCGGCGTCGGAAGCGCTGACCAGGACCACCGCCGAGGGCGACCGCCAGGCTTCGCACCGCGTCATCGCCGACCATCTGCGGGCGTCGAGCTTCCTCATCGCCGACGGCGTGCTGCCCGCGAACGAGGGCCGCGGCTATGTGCTGCGCCGGATCATGCGCCGCGCGATGCGCCACGCGCACCTGCTCGGCGCCTCCGAGCCGCTGATGCACCGCCTCGTCCCCGCGCTGTCGGCCGAGATGGGGGCAGCCTATCCCGAACTGATCCGCGCCCAGCCGCTGATCGAAGCAACGCTGCGCCAGGAAGAGACCCGCTTCCGACAGACGCTGGCGAACGGCCTTCGCCTCCTTGACGAGGCGACGGCGGGCATGGGCGAGGGGGGTACGTTGCCCGGCGCCACGGCCTTCAAGCTCTATGACACCTTCGGTTTCCCCTACGATCTCACCGAGGATGCGCTTCGCGCGCAGGGGCTCGAGGTCGACCGCGCCGGTTTCGACGCCGCCATGGCCGAGCAGAAGGCCCGCGCCCGCGCCGCCTGGAAGGGCTCGGGCCAGGCCGCGTCGGAGGAAGTCTGGTTCGATCTCGCCGAGGAACACGGCGCGACCGAATTCACCGGATATGCCGGCCATGACGGCGAGGGCGTGGTCCTCGGCATCGTCCGTGACGGCCAGAAGGTCGAGACGCTCAACGAAGGCGAGACCGGGCAGATCATCCTCAACCAGACGCCCTTCTACGCCGAGAGCGGCGGGCAGGTCGGCGACAACGGAAAGCTGAGTACGTTGAAGGGCTTCGCGGCCGACGTGACCGACACGTCGAAGCAGCTTGGCAAGCTTCACGTGCTCACCGCAACCGCGACCGCGGGCAGCCTCGCCGTTGGCGAGCCCGTCCTCCAGCAGGTCGACGAGGAGCGCCGCCGCGCGATCCGCGCCAACCACAGCGCGACCCATTTGCTCCACGCCGCGCTCCGCCGCCGGCTCGGTAGCCATGTCACGCAGAAGGGCAGCCTCGTCGCCCCCGACCGGCTACGTTTCGATTTCGCGCACAATGCCGCGATGAGCCCCGATGACATCGCCGCGGTCGAGGCCGAGGTGAACTTCCACATTCGCCGCAACGATCCCGTCTCGACCCGCCTGATGACGCCCGACGAAGCGATCGCCGAAGGCGCGATGGCGCTGTTCGGCGAGAAGTACGGCGACGAGGTCCGCGTGCTCTCGATGGGGCGCGGCGACGAGGGCACTTACAGCGTCGAACTGTGCGGGGGCACGCACGTCAACGCGCTCGGCGACATCGCCATCTTCAAGATTATCGGCGAAAGCGCCGTCTCCTCGGGCGTTCGCCGGATCGAGGCGCTGACCGGCGAGGCCGCGCGCCAGTGGCTGCTCGACCGCGATCAGCGCCTTCGAACCATCGCCGCGAGTCTCAAGGCCTCGCCCGACGAGGCCCCGGGGCGGGTCGCTGCGCTGGTCGAGCAGACCCGCAAGCTCGAGCGCGAGCTCGCCGACGCCAGGCGCCAGATCGCGCTCGGCGGCGGCGGCGGCGGGCAGGCGGCGGCCGGCCCGGAGGAGATTGGCGGCATCGGCTTCCTCGGCCGCGTGGTCGAGGGGCTCGACCCCAAGGCGCTCCGCTCCGAACTCGACGCGATGAAGGGTCAGCTCGGCTCGGGTGTTGCGGCGCTGATCGCCGTCAATGACGGCCGCGCCTCGGTTGCCGCGGGCATCACCGCCGACCTCGCCGGCAAGCTGAGCGCGGTCGATCTCGTCAAGGCGGCGGTCGCGACACTCGGCGGGCAGGGTGGGGGCGGCCGTCCCGACATGGCGCAGGGCGGTGGTCCGGACGGCGCCAAGGCGCCGCAAGCCCTCGAGTCGATCAAGGCGGCGCTGGCGGCGGTCAGCGCCTGAACGTCACGCCTGGGGTGACATGGTCGCGCCCGACGGGCAGGTTGGGCGCTTCGAACAGGGGAATTGATCGATGATCGAGTTTGCGTTGCTTGCCGTCGCTGCCGCGACCCAGCCTGTCGCGCCGCCGGCGCCGCCCGCGCCACCGCCCGTGATCCCTATTCCGGCTCCGCCCTCGCCGGTGCGGCCCGATCGGCTGCTTCGGCCGCCGGTCGCCGTCCAGGTCCGCGTCTCGGGGGCCGGCAGGGTGCTGTTCGCGGACACGCTTCGTGTCGGGCCGATCGGAGCCAATTTCCAGCAGTCGCAGCGCGAGGCGGGCGAGCAGCTGTGCTCGACCGGCCTGTCGACCTCGAGCCGCAACCTGCAGCTTTCGGTCCAGCCGACCTACGACAATGCCGAGCGCTATCGCGTGTCGGTGAGCTGGAGCCGGCCGGTCGGGAGCGGATGCGACGTGGGATCGCGTACGGCCAGCGCCGACCAGTCGGTGCTCCTGCCGCCGGGCCAGACGGTCCGGATCGAGGGCGACGGCGGGCTGCTTGTCGAGCTGACCCGCCGCTGAGGTCTAGCGCCGCCGCCCTAGCATCGGCTCTTCGACCAGCTCGCCCTCCTCACGGATTGCGGCGCGGAGCTGGCTGCGCTTCTCGTGGATCGAGGCGATGACGGGGCCCATGGCGACGCCGATGTCGACCAGCACCGCCTCGCTCATCTGGAGCGAGCCTTCCATCGTCTCGGGCACCGCGTCGGTCGCGCCGGCCTTGTAGAGCTGCGCGGCATGCGCACCGTCGCGGGCGCGGGCGATGATCGAGAGGTCGGGGCAGGCATCGCGTGCGTCGCGTGACAGCCGGACGGTCAGCACGGGATCGTCCATCGTCAGGACGAGCGCGGCGGCCTCGCTGAGGTGGAAGCGCTCGACCGCGTCACCGCGCGCGACGTCGCCGAACAGCACCTGATACCCCTCCGCGCGCGCCGCCGCGACGCAGTCGATGTCGCCGTCGACCGCGAAATAAGGGCGGCCATGCTCGGCCATCATGTCGGCGACGATCCGTCCGACGCGGCCGAAGCCGAAGATGATGGTCTTGCCCGCCGTGTCCGACGCGCCGCTGCTCAGGGCCTGCGGATCGACCCGCCGCGCCATCCGCTTGCCGAGGGCCGCAAGGAGCGGGGTGAGGGTTAGCCCGAGCGCGGTGACAAGGGTCCAGAAGGCCACGGTCGGACCGGACAGCACGCCCGCCGCCAGTGCGCTCGCCAGCACGATCAGGGTCAGCTCGGATGGACTCGCCATCAGCAGGCTCGCCTCGAGCGCGGTCCCGGTCCGCAGCCGCCGCCAGCGCGCCAGGGCGAAGATGACCGCCGCCTTGACCAGCAGCAGCGCGGCCGTCGCGGCAAGCAATGCGGGCCAGTCGGCCGCGAGCGCGGCAAGGTCCAGCCGCATCCCGACCGTGATGAGGAAGATGCCGAGCGCCAGCCCGCGGAGGGGGGCGGTAATGACCTCGACCTCGGCATGATAGTCGGTCTCGGCGATCAACAGGCCCGCGATCAGCGCGCCCGCCGCCGCTCCGAGCCCGACCGCGCCGGTGGCGAGGCATGCGAGCATCAGGACAAGCAGCGAGATGGCGAGGAAAAGCTCGGGGTTCTTGGTCCGTGCCGCCTGTGCGAACAGGCGTGGAAGCAGGACCCGGCCCGCGACCAGCAGCCCGGCCAGCATGACAATCCCGCCCGCGAGCGTCGTCGCCAGCGCCTCGGGCCCACCCTTGGCGTCGAGCAGGAACAGGAGCGGGACGAGGCTGAGGTCCTGCAAGAGCAGGATGGCGAGCGCGGTCCTGCCCGTGGCGGTGCCGGTACCGGCGAGCGGCATGACGATCGCGGTCGAACTCATCGCCAGCGCGAGGCCGAGGATGAGGCTCGCGCCCGGGGACAGACCGCCGAGCAGCATCGCGCCGGCGCCCACCAGCAGTCCGCTCAGTAGCATCTGTGCGCCGCCCAATCCGATCACCCGGCGCCGCATCGCCCACAGCCTCCGGAAACTGAGCTCGAGCCCGATCCCGAACAACAGCATCAGGATGCCGATCTCGGCGAATGGCTCGATGCGCGCGCGGTCGTCGATCGTCAGCGGTCCGAGCCAGGGATAGGCGTCGGCGAGGCGCCCAAGGCCGGCGGGGCCGATCGCGGCGCCGACGAGGATGAAGCCGATCACGGGAGAGATACGCACCCTCGCGAAGGCCGGGATGACGACCCCGGCCGCGCCGAGGATCACCAGTGCGTCATGCAATCCCTGTCCGCCAACGTCGCCCGCCATACGCCCTTGTGCCGTAGGTCGCCGAAGGAGCCAAGCGCGCCGCTTGGGGGTTGGCCGATCAGAAGAAAACGAGGAGAGAAATCATGGCGGAGAAGACGCTCAAGGCCGGCGACAAGGTCAGCTGGTCGAGCCACGGCGGCGAAGCGCATGGCAAGGTGATCAAGAAGATCACCAAGCCGATGGACATCAAGGGCCATCACGTCGCGGCCTCGAAGGACAATCCGGAATATCTGGTGAAGACCGCCGAGGGCAAGGAAGCCGCGCACAAGGCGGGCTCGCTCAAGAAGGGGTGAGGCCCGGCGAGTCGGCGCCGGCGAATCGGCGCGGCGCCGGCTTGATTACTCTCGACGCGAACTGGGCGTCGTCAGGCGCTGAACCGACGCGGTTGACCATTTGTCACTCAATCTCGAAGCGCAGGGCGTCACGAACCTGACGCCTCTCGCGCACAGCGACCTCGGTGTCCTGCTCGACGCCGCACTCACGGCACGCGCCGCCACCCCGTTCAAAACACAATAAAAAATGCGCGCCGGGCGAAGCCGCGACGCGCATTCTTGATACTGTCAGTCTCGGCCGGAGCCGAGGCGTCGCTTAGCCGCGACCGCCGGTGCTGCCAGCGCCGCCACCAAGCAGCCAGGTCCAGAAATCGATGCGAACTTCCGTCTGCGGAAGGTCCTTAGCCTGCGGAACATTGTTCATGACGCACTCCCTCTGTTCGCAGCGAATCGCTACGTGCGCCATCATTATTAACCTTAATCGATACGGTTAGCAAACGAGTAAGCATGTTCGTTAGGCAATTTCCTGCGGACGCAGTGAGGCTGCGTGCAGGAACTTGCCTAATGTTAAGAGATGGTTGGGGTCAGGCGACCTGGCGGGTCGAGCGCACCTGGAGGCGCTGGACCAGTTCGCGGACACCCATGGGGCGGCCGATGGCGAAGCCTTGCGCGACGTCGCAGCCCATGCGGGTCAGCTCGTCCAAGCACTGCTTGTCCTCGACACCTTCGGCGACCACCGAGCGGCCGAGCGAGTGGGCAAGGGCGATGGTCGACTGGACCATGATGAGGTCCGACCGGTTGACCCGCATCGCCTTGACGAAACTCTGGTCGATCTTGATCTCGTTGGCCGGGATCTTCTTCAGATAATCGAGGGTCGAAAGCCCCGTCCCATAGTCGTCGATCGCGATGCGGACGCCATTGCGGCGCAGCGCGTCGAGAGTCGCCAGCCCGCTGTCGGCGTCCTGGAGCGAGGCAGTCTCGGTCAGTTCGAGCGTCAGCCGGGCCGGATCGAGACCATGGCTTTCGAGCATCTTCTCGATCCGGGCGAGGAGCTCGCGGTCGGTCAGGAGGCGCGCCGACAGATTGACCGCCACCTGGAACGGCACGCCGCGCCGGTTGATCGCCGCCGCGCTGCTGATCGCGCGGTCGAGGACGAAATCGGTCAGCTTGCCAATGCGGCCGTTCTGCTCGGCGGCGGTGATGAATTCGGTCGGGCTGATCGGCCCCTTCTGCGGGTGGGTCCAGCGGGCCAGCGCCTCGGCGCCGATGATCCGGCCGGTGCCGATCTCCAGCTGCGGCTGGTAGGCGAGCCAGACTTCACCATTGTCGATCGCCTGATCCAGTTCACCGAGCAGCGACACGCGCCAGTTCATTTCCTCCTGGCGGGCAGGATCATGGAGTTTCCAGCGCAGGCCCTCGGTCCAGGCTTCGTCCGCTGCCAGCACCGCCGAGGCAAGGCGATTGGAGGTGCTTCGCCCGGTGCCGAGTTCGACGCCGAAGCTCAGCGCAACGTCGATTTGCCGGCCCTTCACCGAAATGGGCGAGCGGAACATCGAATGCAGCGCCTCGAGGTGGTTGCCGATGGTGCTCGCCGACGTGGTCATCCACACGAAGGTGCCGTCCTCGCCCTGATAGAGCTTGGTACTGCCCGACGCGTTGAGGCGGGCGACGATCTGGCCGTCGGCGTCGCGCTGTTCGCTTTCGCTGAGCGCGGCCCGCAACTCGGAATGATTGTGGACGCGGGCGACGACCAGCGCCGTGCCATCGCCGCTCTTGAGCGCGCGCAGCGCAGTCAGGTTCGGAAGTCCGCTCTCGGCGTTCACCAGACCACGCTGCCGCCAGGTGCGCATAGCGAGGTTGGAACCGACCACGATCAGCGCGAGCAGGGCCGGCGTGATGTCGACGAAGATCAGATTTTGTTCGAAAGGGATGGGGCCGACGAGCAGCGCGATGCCGAAGCAGCTGAGAATGAGACCTTGCCTGATTCCGCGGGCACGAAAGATCGCAACGACTGCCGTGCCCAGCGCGAGTAGGAGGGGCAAGAGCCAACCGAGTTCAACCGGCGAACCTCGCTTCAGGGTCTCCGCGCCGAGGATCTGAACGTAGGAACCGGCCATGCGGCCATAACCGGGAATCCAATATTGGTCGCCCAATTGGTCGGCATTGAGGCCGATGATCACGGCTTTGCCAGCGAGCCGGCCTTTGGCTTTGCCGTTGAGCAGGTCGGACGCCGAGAGATAAGGCACCGTGAAGGGACTGGTGCTGTAATCGATGCGGAACGTGTCTGACCTGTCGAGCGGATGGTGGGCGAGGGCGGCAGCGAAGCCCGGCTGTTTGGTGTCGCCCTTCAACGCATAGTAATGCAGCTGCCAGATGGCGTTCTGGTAATTGTAATAAGCCGTGATGTTGGCGAGATTGGTCCAGCGAGAGAAGCGCTTGATGGGCTCGATCGCATTGGCCTTCTGCATATTCGGCCCGATCTCGGCGCGATCGGCGAGGGTGACGCGGCCCGAGCGCTTGAGGGCGCCTTCGAAGGCGTCGTCTTCGCGTGGCGAGCCAGGACTATCGTAGATGATGTCCATAAAGATTCGATCGGCCCCGGCCTGCGTGGCCTGATCGATCATTTTCGCCTGAAGCTCGCGGTTCCACGGCCACTTGCCGATCTTGCTCAGGCTCTGGTCGTCGACCCCGACGAAAACGATGTCGCCACTGGCCTTGTTGAGGTGGGTACTGTTGCGCGCAGCCCGCAGGGCGTCCTCGGCGATCGATCCGATGCCCAAGACCCCGAACAGGATCGAGGCGAGCGTGGTCCACAGCAAAAGCCGCCAAGGCTTGTGCTGGCCGCGTTCCCTGACTGGCGGTCCCGAGCGCATGTGTTCATCGTCTGACACTCAAAGGTTATCAAACCGGAAACCGTCAGGCGTTGAACGGAGATAAGGTCCGTTGCGGACGCGCCTTCATTGCGGCTAGCCTCACGCGGCCCGCCATGCCATGCAAGGCGCCGAAAAAGGGGAGGGCGCGTGGACTTCATTTCCATCCTGTCGATCTTCGTGATGGCCTGCTTCGTCGGCTATTACGTGGTCTGGTCGGTGACCCCGGCACTCCACACGCCGCTGATGGCGGTGACCAACGCCATTTCCTCCGTGATCATCGTCGGCGCATTGATCGCCGCCGCGGCGGCCGGGAGCGCGTCGAGCAAGTGGCTCGGCCTCCTCGGCGTGGTGCTCGCAAGCATCAACATCTTCGGCGGCTTCGCGGTGACCAGCCGAATGCTCGCCATGTACAAGAAGAAGGACAAGTGATGGAGGCCGCGCACGACACCCCGTCGTGGGTCCTGCTCGCCTATCTCGTCTCGGGCGTCTGCTTCATCCTCGCGCTGCGCGGGCTGTCGAGCCCCGCCACCAGCCAGCGCGGCAATCGCCTCGGCATGATCGGCATGGCGATCGCCGTGGTGACGACCCTGGTCACGCACATGCCCGGCCGAGAGTATATCGTCGAAAGCGGTCCGCTCTTCGGCCATTCGGCGCTTTCGCCCGACTGGACTGGCCTTGGCCTCATCCTCGCCGCCATCGCGATCGGCGCGGTGATCGGCATCGTCACCGCCCGCCGGATCAAGATGACCGACATGCCGCAGTTGGTCGCGGCCTTCCACAGCCTCGTCGGCTTGGCGGCAGTGCTGGTCGGCGCCGCCGCCTTCCTCAATCCGCAGGCGTTCGGCATCGCCGCAATCATCTCGCCCATCGCCTCGGCGCCGGTCATCAATATCCTGCCCGTGAGCAGGCTCGAGATGGGTCTCGGCGTCGCCATCGGCGCAATCACCTTCTCGGGGAGCGTGATCGCGTTCCTCAAGCTCAATGGCAACATGAGCGGCTCGCCCATCCTGCTGCCGGGCCGCCACCTCATCAACTTCGGCGTGCTCGCCGCGATCCTGATCCTGATCGGCTATTTCACCCAGGACCAGAGCCCGTGGATCTTCTGGACAGTGATGGCGCTGTCCTTCGCCATCGGCTTCCTCCTGATCATCCCGATCGGCGGCGCCGACATGCCGGTCGTGGTGTCGATGCTGAACAGCTATTCGGGCTGGGCCGCGGCGGCGATGGGCTTCACGCTTCACAACAGCGCGATGATCATCACCGGCGCGCTGGTCGGAAGCTCGGGCGCGATCCTCAGCTACATCATGTGCCGCGCGATGAACCGCAGCTTCATCTCGGTCATCGCCGGCGGCTTCGGCGCGGTCGCATCGAGCGGCGGGGGCGAGGTCATCGACCGGCCCTACAAGCGCGGCTCGGCCGAGGATGCCGCGTTCCTGATGAAGCAGGCCGACCAGGTCATCATCGTCCCCGGCTACGGCATGGCGGTGGCGCAGGCGCAGCACATCCTCCGCGAGATGGCCGACACCCTCAAGAAGGAAGGGGTGAAGGTGAAGTACGCCATCCACCCCGTCGCGGGCCGCATGCCGGGGCACATGAACGTGCTGCTGGCCGAGGCCAACGTGCCCTATGACGAGGTCTTCGAGCTCGAGGACATCAACAGCGAGTTCGCGCAGACCGACGTCGCCTTCGTCATCGGCGCCAACGACGTCACCAACCCGGCCGCCAAGACCGACAGATCGTCGCCCATCTACGGCATGCCCGTGCTGGACGTCGAAAAGGCGCGCACCGTGCTGTTCATCAAGCGCTCGATGGGCGGGGCGGGCTATGCCGGCGTCGACAACGAACTCTTCTACCGCGACAACACGATGATGCTGCTCGCCGACGCCAAGAAGATGGTCGAGGAGATCGTCAAGGCGCTGGGGTAGATACGCCTCCGCAACGCTTTGTCGCCGCGCCGCCACACCTCGGCTTTGCCGTGTTAATCGTGCCAACATTTGACGTTCACCCGCTTGTCCGGGCGCACGGGTTGGGCGACAACCGTCCCCGTTAACTATTTGGCGCCGCAGCGGATACGGCGCCGGGGCGAGGGGAAGGCAGGACAGTGCGCAAGCTCGGGATCGTCGGCGGGGCGAGCTGGAATTCGACCGCGCTCTATTACGAGCATATCAACAAGGGTGTGGCGCGGCGCCTCGGCGGTCTCCACAGCGCGCGGCTGGTGATCGAGAGCCTCGACTGCGAGGACGATTACGCCGCCTTCCACCGCAAGGGCGACTGGGCCGGCGGCGAGGCGGTGATCGTCGACACGGTGAAGCGGCTGGTCGCGGCCGGGTCCGAGGGGCTGATTCTCACTTCGAACACGATGCACAAGCATTATGACGCCGTCGCTGCCGCGGTCGATGTGCCGGTGCTCCACATCGGCGAGTCCGCCGCGAAGCGCGTCGCTGCGGACGGCCGCCAGTCGGTCGCGGTGCTCGGCACCCGCACTACCATGACCGAGCCGCATGTCCGCTCGGCGTTCGAGGCGCGCGGAATCCGTCTCGCCCCGATCGAGGACGGGTGGATCACCGAGGTCGATCGGATCATCTACGAGGAGCTCGCCGCGGGCCGTGTCGTCCGCGAGAGCCAGCGCAAGTTGAAGACCCTCATCACCGAGCTCGGCAAGAAGCGGGTTCAGGCGGTGGTCCTCGCCTGCACCGAACTGGTGCTCGCGGTCGACACGCGTGCCAACGTGCTGCCGGTCTATGACACGACCGCGATCCATGCTGCCGATGCGGTCGACTGGATTCTTGGCGACAAGGCCGAGGCGCGCGCCGCCGCCTGAGGCGGTCAGGCCAGCTGGAAGGCGCGCGTCGTTTCGCGGCGCGCGGGCCAAGGCAGTTGCGCGCGAAGCATGACGCCCGCGCCGGTCCAGATCAGCGCCATCATGCCCCAGGCGACCAAGCCGTCGGCGAGATAGTGCCAGCCGAGGTGGACCGAGCCGACCAGGATCGCGACCGCAAAGGCGATCGCGCTCATCCGCACCCACGGCCGGGCATGCCAGGCGCACAGCACGTAGAGGAAGCTCACCGCATTGTGCATCGAGGGCATGGCCGAGATGCCCATGGCGAAACCATAGTCGCGGTTCTCGTGCGCGACCCACAATTGCCGCTGCCAGTCGAGCGCCTGAAGGTGATAGCCGGCCGCATTGATCGCGTTCAGTCGCGCCATCAGCCCGTCATAGGCCGGCGCCGAGGCACTTCCGATCAGCCGCGCGTAGCAGGGACCGGCGGACGAAAAGGCGAAGGCGCTGACCACCCCGATGAGGATGAAGCCGAGGGTCAGGCTGAGGAAGAAACGCGCCCGCAGCGCCGGCGGCGCGAACAGCGCGTAAAGGAGCACCGCGGCGAACATCAGCGGAACCCAGGCGGTGTAGATGCGATCGAGCACCAGCGTCGCTTCCGCCGAGCCGAAGATGGCGTGGGTCACTTCCCAGCCGCGGTGCCCGAAGAAGATGTAGCGCGCGAAGCCGGCGAAGGTGTCGTCCCACTGGAACGGGCGATAGAGCGGCAGGATCTGTTTGAGGGTCCCGAATGCACCGAGCAGCAGCGGCATCAGCAGCACCGGCCCGACGGTCGCGGCGAATTCCTCGCGGTTGTGGAAGCGGGTGCGGGCCATGAGCTTGATCGCAGCGATCGGGCGCAACTCGCGGCGCAGCGCCAGCGTGGTGACGATGCCGATGGCGATCGCGATGATGATCAGCGGCGCGAGGCGGAACACCGACGCGACATATTCCCAATAGACGGGGAGCACCGGGATCCCGACCCGCTCGCCCATGACGATGGCGGCGACCGACGTGCCGACCGTCAGGCTCATGATGAGCGCCAGCCAGGCCAGTCCCGAAGGAATGAAACCAAACTGCGTCGGCAGGTTAACAGGCGAGGTCCGCATCAACACACGAACCGCACTAATCTGCGAAATATAAGGTTTAGTTAAACTCGTCCCGCCGGAGGAATGAGGGCTCAGTCGGCGATTTCGATCCGCTCGATCGTGACCGGGCCACCCGGCCCGTCGACCGTCTCGCCTTCGGTCGCGCCGAGCATGGCCTTGACCAGTGGTGCGGTGAAGCCGACGCGGCCCGCGGCGGGCTCGCTCTCGTCGTGGCCGACGATCGTGATGGTCTTCTCGGAGCCGTCGCGGCTGTAGGTGACGCGGGTTCCGACGGCGACTTCCTCGCCGCTCGGGGCCGGGGCAAGCTGTGCGCTTGCGGTGCGGTGGCGCCAGTAGCGGGCATCGCGGAGCAGCTTCTTGCGTGCTTCCTCGGTCAGCTCACCGGCAAGGTCGGCTTCGATCTTAGCCGCGCGCGCCTCGATGAGCGCCAACCCGCGCGGGGTAACGAGATTGGGTCCCGGCGGGATCGGCAGCTCGAAGGTCGGCTCGAGATGCTCGTCATCGGATTCGCGGCGAAAGGCGACGCTCATCGCGTGGCTCAGTGGTCGCGAGAGGAGTCGGCCTCGGCGCGTGCCGCCTCGTTGGCGTCGCGGTGGACCATGGTGCGGGTCAGCCGGTCGGCCATGGCTTCCCAGGCTTCGGCGGCCTCGAGGTTGAGGGTGCGAACGTTGGCGAGCGTCGAGGCTTCGGCCCGGCTGCGGCATGCGGCAGCCTGTTCGCGGTAAAAGGGGAGGGTAGACATGGGTGCGTTCCTTCTTGGGATGAGGGAAGAGGGCCCGCCGAACGGGCAGGCCCTCGAAGCACCGGTCAGGCCTGCTGGAGGTTGACCGCGCTCATCCGGCCGTCACGGCCCGACTGCACTTCATATTCGACGCGCTGGTCGCGATCGAGCGTCTGCATGCCGGCCGCCTCGACGGCGCTGATGTGGACAAAGGCGTCGGTGCCGCCGTCGTCCGGCGAGATGAAGCCATAGCCCTTGTCGGCGTTGAAGAATTTGACGGTTCCGATGGTCATGAGAGGTTCCTCTTAAATGGGCCCCGCCGAAAGCCGGCACGGGGCCGCTAAAGGTGCGTGAGCAGAGGAATACGGAGCCGCAAAGCACCAGAGACCGTCAACTTGCGACTGTTAGCAGGTTCAAGGTGGGCGCTTTGGCGGCAATTTACAACCCGCGCTTCCTTGGCGGCCCTCCACCCACTACATCGCGGCCCATGAACCGCACCCCGGCCGACCGACCGGAACACCCCCGATCCGCCGAACGCTTCAACGAGGAAGCGGCGACCTCCACCGTCCAGGGCGGCGGCGAGGCGCCCGACATCGAGGCTGGCATCGCCGCCATCCGCAACGTCGTGAAGACGCTGCCCGTGCGCCCAGGCGTCTATCGGATGCAGGATTCACGCGGCGAGGTGCTCTACGTCGGCAAGGCCCGCGCGCTAAAGAACCGGGTCACCAACTATACGCAGGTGTCGCGCCTCTCGAAGCGGCTCCAGCGGATGGTCGCGCAGACCCGCTCGATGACCATCGTCACGACCCACACCGAGGCCGAGGCGCTGCTGCTCGAGGCGCAGCTCATCAAGCGCTTCCGCCCGCCCTACAACGTGCTGCTGCGCGACGACAAAAGCTTCCCCTTCATCCTGCTGCGCGAGGACCACGCGTTCCCGCGGGTGCAGAAGCATCGCGGCGCGCGGCGAGCGAAGGGGCAATATTTCGGCCCCTTCGCGAGCGCCGGTTCGGTCACCCGGACGCTGAACGCGCTCCAGAAGCTGTTCCTGTTGCGCTCGTGCAGCGACAGCTTCTTCAGCAACCGCTCGCGGCCCTGCCTGCTCTACCAGATCCGTCGCTGCTCGGGGCCGTGCGTCGGGCGGATCGAGCCCGATGCCTATGCCGAGCTGGTGGAGGACGCGAAGAACTTCCTCGCGGGCAAGTCGACCGGGGTCCAGGCGCGCCTCTCGAAGCAGATGGCTGAGGCGGCCGAGCGCATGGACTTCGAGCTTGCCGCCATCTTCCGCGACCGCCTCCGCGCGCTGACCTACATCCAAGGCTCCCAGACCGTCCACGCCGAGGGGCTTGGCGACGCCGACATCTTCGCGCTCGCCGCCAAGGGCGGGGCGATGTGCATCCAGGCCTTCTTTATCCGCGGCGGGCAGAATTGGGGGCACCGCGCCTTCTTCCCCAGCCACACCGCCGACGTCCCCGAAGACGAGGTGCTTTCGACCTTCCTCGTCCAGTTCTACGAGGACATGCCGCCGCCGAGGCGGATCCTCGTCGACCGCGACGTCGCCGAGGCCGAACTCGTCGCCGAGGCGCTGTGCGAAAAGGCCGGGCGCAAGGTGCTCATCGAACGGCCCCAGCGCGGCGACCGCAAGAAGCTCGTCGACCAGGCCAGCCGCAATGCGATCGAGGCGCTCGACCGGCGTCATGCCGAAAGCACCACGCAGACCCGGCTTCTGCGCGAGCTGACCGATGCCTTCGAACTGTCCGACGTGCCCAAGCGGATCGAGGTCTACGACAACAGCCACATCATGGGCACCGCGGCGACCGGCGCGATGATCGTCGCAGGCCCCGAGGGCTTCCGCAAGAACAGCTACCGCAAATTCAACATCAAGAAGGCCGCGACCGACGACGACTTCGCGATGATGAAGGAAGTGCTCGAGCGCCGCTTCCAGCGCCTCGAAAAGGACGACCCCGACCGCTCGAGCGGCGAGTGGCCCGACCTCATCCTGATCGATGGCGGCCGCGGGCAGCTGAACGCGGTCCTCGAGATCATGGAGGATGCGGGGGTCCACGACGTGCCCGTGGTCGGCGTCGCCAAGGGTCCGCATCACGGCCGCGAGGGGCGCGAGGTGTTCCACTTGCCGAACGGGCGCGAACTGACCTTCCCGGTCAATTCGCCCTTGCTCTTCTACTTGCAGCGGCTGCGCGACGAAGCCCACCGCTTCGCCATCGGCACGCACCGCGCCAAGCGGGCCAAGTCGCTGACGACCAGTTCGCTCGACGAAGTGCCGGGCATCGGCCCGACCCGCAAGCGCGCGCTGCTGATGCACTTCGGCACCGCGCGGGCGGTGAAGGGCGCGGCGCTCGACGACCTCGAGAAGGCGCCCGGCATCAGCAAGGCCACCGCGCGGCAGGTCTATGATTATTTCCACCCCAATGGGTGAGCGGTGAGGTTCACCACCCCGGCGATCGTCCTCGCGGTCCGGATCCACGGGGAGACGGGGGCGATCGCGCGGATGCTGACGCCCAACCACGGACTCGTCGCCTGTTATGTCCGCGGGGCGCGCGGGCGGCGGATGCGGCCGGTGCTGGTCGCGGGCAACGAGGTCGAGGCACGGCTTTCCGCCCGCACCGACGCGCAATTGCCGCAAGCCGAGGTCGAACTCACCCACAGCCGTGCGCCATTGATGACTGAGCCGCTGCCCGCCGCTGGAATCCTCTGGGCGACTACACTCACCGCCGAGGTGCTGCCCGAGCGCCAACCCTATCCGGCGCTTTACCAGGGACTGAGCGGCCTCCTCGACGCCATCGCGGCCGCGCCCTCGGCGAGCGGGTGGGGGCCAGCACTGTTCGCCTACGAACTGCTGGTGCTTGCCGAACTCGGCTTTGGCCTCGACCCCGCCGACGTCAGGAAAGCCAGCGTCGACTGGCCCACCGGGCTCGCCTTGACCGGCCGCCGGATCCGCCGCGATCTCCTCCAGCGCCCCGGCGATCCGGCATGGGACGCGCGCGAACGTCTCACCGCTCGCTTGCGCCGGGCACTGGGGCTGGTAGCGTGAGCCGCATGGGGCCCGCCGTTCTCTCGATGCTGTTTCCGCATGAAGCGACGACGGAGGACATGGTCGTCCGGGTCGCGGTCAGCTTTCTGGCCGAGCAATCGGCGCCTGCCACGGGCCGCTGGTTCTGGTCCTATCACATCCGGCTCGAGAACCGGGGCACGCAAAGCGTCCAGCTCCTGACCCGCGCCTGGACCATCACCGACGGGCGCGGCACGGTGCACGAGGTCAAGGGGGAGGGCGTGGTCGGCGAAATGCCGCTGATCGCGCCGGGGGCGTCCTACGATTATGTCTCGGGCTGCCCACTTCCGACCCCGACCGGATCGATGACCGGAAGCTATACGATGGTCGACGAGAACGGCCGGACTTTCGACATCGCGATCCCGACTTTTCCTCTCGTCGGACCGGTCTGACTTATCTCCGAAACGGGGCTTTGAGAAAGGCTTCCTTAGGCGCCGGAATTTACTTGCCGGTACATGGACGATCGCAAGCTACAAGATGAAGCAGGGCGGCTCCTCGCGCTCCACCGCTATTGCGCGCTCGACAGCACGAACGAGCCCAATTTCGACACCATCACGTCGCTGGTCCGCGACCTTCTCGGAGTTCCGATCTGCGCCGTGTCGCTGATCGACGAAGACGAGCAGCGCTTCAAGTCGATCCAGGGCGCCGAAATCGCCGGCACGCCGCGCGAAGTCGCCTTTTGCGACCATACCATCCGCACGCATGGGCCGCTGGTCGTGTCGGACGCCGAGCAGGACGAGCGTTTCGCCGACAATCCCCTGGTCACGGGCGAGATGCATGTCCGGGCTTATGCCGGCACTCCGCTGACCACGCCCGACGGCTATAATCTCGGCGCGCTTTGCGCCATCCACCGCCGCCGGCACGACTTCACGCCGGGCGACATCGAGCTACTCAAGCGCTTCGCCCGGGTCGTGGTCGACCAGATGGAATTGAAGACGCTCGCCCATCGCGACTTCCTGACCGGCGCGCTTACCCGCCGCGCCTTCACCGAAGCCTCGGTCAAGGCACTCGGCCAGCTCAAGCGCGAGGAACGTTCGGCGACCATCGCCGTGATCGACGTCGATCACTTCAAGAAGATCAACGACGCGCATGGTCATCCGGTCGGCGACAAGGTGCTGAAGTCGATCTCCACGCGGATCAACGGCCAGCTGCGGAGTTCCGATCTGTTCGGGCGGTTGGGCGGCGAGGAGTTCGGGATGCTGCTCTACGCCACCACCCGCACCGAGGCGCTCAACTGCGCCGAACGGATGCGGGCCGCGATCGAGGCGCTGCGCGAGGGCGACAATCCGCCCGCGACGATCAGCATCGGCCTTGCCCATGTCGATCCTTCCAGGTCGATCGAGGACGCGCTCGCCGAAGCCGATGCCGCGCTTTACGAAGCCAAGCGCTCGGGCCGCAACCGGGTCGTCTGCGCGGGGCAGATGAACCACAGCGTTGCCGCCTAAGCCCTTGAATCAGCGGGGCCGAGGCCGCACCTCGGGGTCATGCGCCTGTTCACCATCGGCTATGAAGCGACCACGCAAGGCGACTTCCTCGAGGCATTGAAGCGCGCGGGGGTCGGCCGCGTCATCGACGTTCGCGCCCTGCCGCTGTCGCGCCGTCCCGGCTTTTCCAAGACCCCGCTCAGGAACGCGCTGGCGGAGGAGGGGATCGACTACGTCCACCTCAAGGCCCTCGGCACGCCGGCGTCGGGACGCGAGGCCGCGCGCAAGGGCCGGACTGCCGAGCTCGAAGAGATTTACGCGGGCCAGCTCGCGCTGCCGGAGGCGATGGTCCAGGCCGAGGAACTGAAGAGCCTCGTCGCTGAAAAGCCTTCGGCGCTGCTCTGCTTCGAGCGCGAGCCCGCCGGCTGCCACCGCAACATCATCCTGCGCGAACTGCTGCCCGACGCGGCGGTGGAGCATCTCTTTCCGTAACGGGCTGTCGCCCCGGCGCGAGCCGGGACGACGCCGTCAGTTCAAACGTCCGCCGGTTCCTCGGCCTTGGTCTCGGCGACGATCAACTTCTCGATCTCGGGGATCGGGCGGCCGCTCATTTCCTTGTTGATGGTGCACACGACGCGCTTCTCGACTTCCTTGTGAAGGGCCTTGCGAAGCACCCCGAGCGCCTTGGGCGGGGCGACGATGCACAGGTGCTCGAAGTCACCGCGGAGCGCGCGAAGCCGCAGCTTCTCGGCCGCCTCCTTCACCCAGGCATCCTCTTCCTGCTGCTTGAAGTCCGTCTCTTCCATGCTCGAGCGCGCGCTTCCGACGCTGCTGTGCGAAGTGCCGGGCGCGTCGGTCTTGAGGTCGCCGTCATGGGCGGCGTCGTCGCGCTCCTCGTGCGCTTCGGTGCGCAGGTCGATCTGGTTCGCGTCGCCTTCGTTGCGGAAGAACAGCATCTTGCGGCCGTCGACCACCAGCACCAGCGCGCGATTGGGAATGGGCATTCTTCACTCCTCCTTGTGACAGGAAGAGAACAAGCGGGGCGGGGGAGGGTTGCGCCCCGCCCGCGCCCTTATTCCTCGCTGACGCCCGGATCGACCGGCTTGTCGAGTTCCTGCTCGCTCGTGTTCGCGCCGTCGTCGATCATCGTCTCGCCGTCGGTCAGCACCGTGACCTCGGCCTCGTCCTCCTCGTCGATCCGAGCGACCGAGACGACATGCTCGCTCTTGTCTACGCGGAAGATCATCACGCCCTGCGTGTTGCGCCCGGCGATGCGAATCGAGCCGACGGTCGTACGGATCATCTTGCCCTGGTTGGTCGCCAGCATGATCTGCTCACCCTGGCGAACCGGGAAGCTCGCCACCACGCCGCCGTTGCGCTCGGACGTGTCGATGTTGGTGATGCCCTGGCCGCCGCGGTTCGTGCGGCGATATTCGTAGGCGCTGGTGCGCTTGCCGAAACCGTTCTGGGTGACCGTCAGGATGAACTGCTCGGCCTCGGCCATGTAGGCGTAGCGCTCGGCCTCCAGCCCCTCGGCCCCGTCATTGTCGCGCCACTTGGGGGCTCGCAGATAAGCCTCGCGCTCCTCGGCGCTGGTGCCGGCGCGGCGCAGGATCGACATGGAGATGACCTGGTCGTTGCCGAGCAGGCGCACGCCGCGGACGCCGGTCGACGAGCGCGACTGGAACTCGCGGATCGCGGTCGCCATGAAGCGGATCGCCTTGCCGTTGCGGGTCGCGAGCAGGACGTCGTCCTCCTCGCTGCAGAGCGCGACGCCGACGAGGCGGTCGGTCGCATCCTCTTCCTCGCCTTCGCCTTCCTCGGCGATCCCGAACTTCATCGCGATCTTGCCCGCAGTCGGGATGTTCTTGAAGGCGTCCATGCTGTTGCGGCGCACGGCGCCGTGCGCGGTCGCGAACATCAGGTGGAGCGCGTTCCAGTCGTCCTCGTTCTCGGGGAGCGGGAGCACGGTGGTGATGACCTCGCCCGCCGCGAGCGGCAGGAGGTTGATCATCGGCCGGCCCTTGGCGGTCGGCCCGCCCTCGGGAAGGCGCCAGACCTTCATCCGGTAGACCCGGCCGAGGTTGGAGAAGAACAGCACCGGATTGTGGGTCGAGGTCACGAAGAGGTTGGTGACCGCATCCTCGTCCTTGGTGCCCATGCCCGAGCGGCCCTTGCCGCCGCGCTTCTGCTCGCGGAATACCGACAATGCGGTGCGCTTGATGTAGCCGGTCATGGTCACTGTCACGACCATGTCCTCGCGCTCGATCAGATCCTCGTCGTCGATCCCGTCGGCGGCGGCGGCGAGCTCGGTCCGGCGCGGGGTCGAGAAGGCGGCGTCGACCTCGTCCAGTTCCTCGCGCATCACCTCGTAGAGGCGGACTCGGTTGCCGAGGATTTCGAGCAGTTCGCCGATGGTCTTGGCGAGGCCCTCGAGCTCATTGCCGATCTCGTCGCGGCCGAGCGCGGTCAGGCGATGGAGGCGAAGGTCAAGGATCGCCTTCACCTGGACGTCGCTGAGGCGATAGGTCTCGCCCGCGGCCTGCGGCTCGATCGCCTCGACCAGCTGGATGTAGGGGCGAATCTCGTCACCCGGCCACTCACGCGCCAGCAGCGATTCGCGCGCATCGGCGGGCGAGGCCGAACCGCGGATGATCCGCACGACCTCGTCGAGGTTGGTCACCGCGACCACCAGGCCGAGCAAGATGTGCGCCCGCTCGCGTGCCTTGTTCAGCTCGAACTTGGTGCGGCGGGTGATGACCTCTTCGCGGAACTTGATGAAGCTCTCGATGATGTCGCGCAGGCTCAGCGTCTCGGGCCGGCCCGAGCGGATCGCGAGCATGTTGCAGGCGAACGACCCTTGCGCCGGCGTGTGCCGCCAGAGCTGGTTGAGCACGACCTCGGGGGTCGCGTCGCGCTTCAGTTCGATGACGATCCGGACGCCCTCGCGGTTCGATTCGTCGCGAATGTCGCTGACGCCCTCGATTCGCTTGTCCTTGGCCGCCTCGGCGATCTTCTCGACCAGCGCGTTCTTGCCCTGCTGGTAGGGGATTTCGGTGAGCACGATCGACTTGCGCTCGCCGCGCCCTTCCTCGACCTTGTAGCGGCTACGCACCACCACCGAGCCGCGCCCGCTGGTGTAGGCCGAGCGGATGCCCGCGGTCCCGAGGATGATGGCGCCGGTCGGGAAGTCGGGTCCCTTCACATGCTCCATGAGCTGTTCGGACGTGACCGCCGGATCGTCGATATAGGCGCGGCAGGCGGCGATCACTTCGCCGAGATTGTGCGGCGGGATGTTGGTCGCCATGCCGACCGCGATTCCGCCCGCGCCGTTGACGAGCAGGTTGGGGAAGCGCGCGGGAAGGACCTGCGGCTCGCGCTCGGACGCGTCATAGTTGGGCTGGAAGGTGACCGTGTCCTTGTCGAGGTCGTCGAGCAGGAAGCCAGCGGCCTTGGCGAGGCGCGCCTCGGTGTAACGCATGGCGGCGGGCGGATCGGGATCCATCGAGCCGAAGTTGCCCTGGCCGTCGATCAGCGGGAGCCGCATCGACCAGTCCTGCGTCATCCGGGCGAGCGCGTCGTAGATCGCGGTGTCGCCGTGCGGGTGATACTTACCGATGACGTCACCGACGATGCGGGCCGACTTGCGGTAGGGACGGTTGTAGACGAAGCCGTTTTCGCTGGCCGAGAAGAGGATCCGGCGATGCACCGGCTTCAACCCGTCGCGGACGTCCGGCAGCGCGCGGCTGACGATGACGCTCATCGCATAATCGAGGTAGCTGGTCTTCATCTCCTCGACGATGGAGATGGGGGCGATGAAATCGCTCGAGGGCGGGGTTCCCGCCGGGGCTTCGGTGGCCAAATCAGGTCCTAGGGCTTGTGGTTATGGTTGTGCCTTAGGGCCTAGCAGCGCGCGCGTACGCGTGCGAGGGATTATTGCGGCTCCGGGACGGTTTTCAGCCCTTGATGAAGAGCGGCTTCGCGTCGGTGCTGCCCTCGGCGTCGTAGGCCCAGCCGTCGGCGTCGAAGCGCTTCAGTCCGCCCTCGTCCGCGACGCGCTCCTCGCACAGCCAGCGCGCCATGGTGCCGCGCGCGACCTTGGCGGTGAAGCTCTGGAACTGAAGCCCCTTGGCGGTCCGTACCCGGAAGTCGGGGATGACGAGCTTGACGCCCTTCTTGGGCAGGAACGGCTGCACCACCGCGAAATATTCGTTGCTGGCCAGGTTCACGAGCAGGCCCGAGCCATCTTCCTTGAGGTCCTTGAGGACCGCCCGCGCGACTTTCTGGCCCCAATGCTCGACCAGCCTGTCGCCGCCCGCTGGCGCCCAGCGCGTGCCCATCTCGAGCCGGTAGGGCCGGATCCCGTCGAGCGGCCGCAGCACGCCGTAAAGGCCCGAGAGGATCCGCAGATGATCCTGCGCGAAGGCGAGCACGTCCTCGTCGGCGCTCGCCGCATCGAAGCCGCGATAGACGTCGCCGGCGAAGGCACGGATCGCGGGCCGTTCCTCGGCCTTTCGGAAGCCCTTGAACCGGCCGACGTTCAACTCGGCAAGCTTGTCGGAGATGTGCATCAGCGATGCCAGCTCATCCGCTTTCAGCTTGGCCGCGGCGCGGGCGATGCTCGCCGCCTCGCGGGCGAAGCGGGCAGGGGTGGGGGTCTCGGCGACGGGCGAGGTGAAGTCGAGGGTCTTGGCGGGGGAAAGCAGGATGATCATGTTCGGCGGGGCGGGTAGCAGGGAGCCCGAGCATCCGTCCATACCGCCTGCTAACCTGTTGTAATCAGGCGGTTCAAATGGCGTTCACGTCGAATCTGGCTGTAGCGCTGGCGACGGAGCGCGGGGCAAGTTAAAGGCGCTCGACACGGTTTCACGCTTGGACGGAGAATTTTGACCATGACCACCAAGTCCGCGGCACTCCTCGCCGCTTTCCTGTTCACCGCCGCCGCGCCGCTGCCGGCGCTTGCCGTGCAGAAGCCGGCCGCCACCGAGCAGAAGGGCGCCGCGATCTCCAAGGAGGCGATGCCCGCGATCAAGGCGCTGCAGGACGCCGCCAACGCCAACAACATTACCCAGCTTCCGGCGCTGAGCCAGGCCGCGCTCGCCGCCGCCAAGACCCCGACCGACCGCTTCTTTGCCTACCAGCTGCTGTTCAAGCCGGCGCTCGCCGCCAAGAACGACCCGATGCTGCTTGGCGCGGTCGAGGGCGCGATCGGCACCAATTATCTGCAGGGCAAGGAGCTTGCAAACCTGCACCTCGTCGCGGCCAAGCTGCGCGCCAATGCGAACGCGACCGACCAGGCCGCCGCGCATATCGACCAGGCCGCCGCGCTCGACCCGAACAACGCCGAGATTCAGGCCGTCGTCGCCGCGGTGCGTGAGCGCCAGAAGCGTCCCGCCGACGCGATCGCCGCGCTGCAGAAGGTCGCCGCGCTCGACGCCGCCGCCGGCAAACCCGCCGATCCCAAGATCGCCCGCCAGATCTATGCGATCGCGGTGAACAACAATTTGCCGCAGGCGGGTGATCTCGCGCTGGCGCAGCTCAAGACCTCGCCGACGCCCGAGAACTGGCGGATCGCGATCAAGCTCGCCGAGCAGCGCGGCAATTTCCAGGCCGCCGACAAGGTCGACCTGTTCCGCCTGCAGCGCGCCACCAACAGCTTCCAAGGCGAGCAGGACTATTATCCGTACGTCGATGCGCTGATCACCCGCGGTCTTCCGGGCGAGGCCAAGGCCGTGCTCAGCGAAGCGTTCGCCGCTGGCAAGCTCGACAAGACCAAGGCGCCGTGGAAGGACCTCTACAGCTCGGCCGTCACCCGTGACGCCGCCGACAAGAGCGCGCCCAACGGCGACGTCTACCTTGGCCGCGGCGACTATGCGAAGGCGGCCGCCGCCTATCGCGCCCAGGTTGCCAAGGGCGGGGCGGGCGCCGACACCGCCAACCTGCGCCTCGGCATCGCGCTCGCCCGCTCGGGCGACAAGGCCGGCGCCACCGCCGCCTTGAACGCGGTGACCGGCAGCAAGGCCGGCATCGCCAAGATGTGGCTGCTGTACCTCGGCACCCAGGCCTAAGCAGCAGCGATAACAACGGACGCCGTCCCTGCCTGTGCGGGGGCGGCGTTCGCGTTTCTGGTTAACCTCGCCTTAGAACCTCCCCGTTACATCCACGGCGGACAAACGTTCTTTGCCGAGGATTTTCATGGCGACTGCCGGACTCGAACAGGTCACCGAAGATGCCATCCGTACGGTGGCGCGTAGCTGCGGGTCGCTGTCGATCGAATGCTCCGACGTCGCCGGTTACGTCACCGACGTGTCCGCCCGCATCGGCACCCACCTCAAGACCCTCGACAGCCTCGAGGAAGTGACCACCCGGCTTCTCGCCGACCAGGCCCGCGTGTCGGATTCGACCGACGAGGCGCGGCTGCTGTCCGAGCAGGCCAAGGCCAAGCTGGATGCCGGCCGCGATGCGATCGAGCAGACCATTGCCGGCTTCAAGGGACTGACCGAACTCGTCGTCCAGCTGGGCGAGCGGATGGCGACCTTCGCCTCGGCGATGAACCAGGTGCAGAGCGTCTCCTCGACCATCGAGGCGATTGCGCGCAAGACCAACATGCTGGCCCTCAACGCCACCATCGAGGCTGCTCGCGCGGGCGACGCCGGCCGCAGTTTCGCGGTGGTCGCGGCCGAGGTAAAGAAGCTCGCCCACGACACGCGTGCCGCGACCAGCCAGATCGGCCTCACCATCTCCGAGCTTACCCGCGAGGCGGGCGCCGTCACCACCGAGATCAAGACCGGCGTCGAGCGCAGCCGCGCCGCGCAGAAGGGCTTCGGCCAGATCAGCGAAACCGTCCGCGAAGTGAGCGAGATCGTCGGCATGGTCGACCGCCAGACCGAGGGCATCGCCCATTCGACCAGCCTCATCCAGTCGAGCGTCGACCGGGTGAAGGCGAGCTTGACCGACTTCGCCGAGGACGCGCGCGAGAATGGCGGGGCGCTGGGCGTCGCGCAGCAGCGCCTGACCAAGCTCGAGATGCTGTCCGCGACGATGCTCGACACGCTCGCCAATTCGGGCGCCGAGATCGACGACACGCCGATGATCATTCTCGCCCAGGACGCGATGCGCGCCATCGCCGAAGCGGTCGAGCGCGGGATCACCAAGGGCGAGATCCAGATGGATGACGTCTTCGACCGGACCTACACACCCATCCCCGGGCGCAACCCGGTCCAGTACGACAATCGCTTCTGCGACTTTGCCGACGCACACGTCCGCCCGATCCTCGACCGGTTCAAGATGAAGGATTCGCGAATCCTCGCCTCGGCGATCACCAACGTCGACGGCTTCCTTCCGACCCACCTGTCCGAGCGCTGTCAGGAACCGGGCCCAGATCCCGTCTGGAACGACGCCCACTGCCGCAACCGCCGCATCTTCATGGACGAACAGACCCGCGCCGCGATCGAAAGCGAAAAGCCTGCGACGCTGATGACCTACCGCATGGAACTGGGCGAAAAGACCTTCCCGGTGAAGAACGTGTTCGTGCCGCTGTTCATCAACGGCAAGCGATGGGGCAATTACGAGATCGCCTACCGGGACGAATGAGATCGTCCTCCGGCGACGGCCGGAGCGCCATTCTCTACCCCTTGCGCCGTGCCATGAAGGCGAGGCGTTCGAACAGCATCACGTCCTGCTCGTTCTTGAGCAGCGCGCCGTGCAGCGGGGGAATCGCCTTGGTCGGATCGCGGTTCTGGAGGACCTCGAGCGGCATGTCCTCGTGCAGGATCAGCTTCAGCCAGTCGAGCAGCTCGCTGGTCGACGGCTTCTTCTTGATGCCCGGCACCTCGCGCACTTCGTAGAAGAGGTCGAGCGCGCGGCCGACGAGAATCTTCTGGATGCCGGGGAAATGGACCTCGACGATCCGTTCCATCGTGTCGCGGTCAGGGAAGCTGATGTAATGGAAGAAGCAGCGGCGCAGGAAGGCGTCGGGCAGCTCCTTCTCGTTGTTCGAGGTGATCACCACCACCGGGCGCTCGGCCGCCTTCACCGTCTCGCCGGTCTCGTAGACGTGGAATTCCATCCGATCGAGCTCCTGCAGGAGGTCGTTCGGGAATTCGATGTCGGCCTTGTCGATCTCGTCGATCAGCAGCACGGGAAGCTTGGGCGCGGTGAACGCTTCCCAGAGCTTGCCCTTGCGGATGTAATTCGAGATGTCGTGGACGCGCGGATCGCCGAGCTGGCCGTCGCGAAGCCGCGCCACCGCATCATATTCGTACAGGCCCTGGATCGCCCGCGTGGTCGACTTGACGTGCCACTCGATCAGCGGCGCGCCGAGCGCATGGGCGATCTCGTGCGCGAGGACGGTCTTGCCCGTCCCCGGCTCGCCCTTGACGAGGAGCGGCCGCCGAAGCGTGACTGCGGCATTGACCGCGACCTTGAGGTCGTCGGTCGCGACATAATCGTGGGTGCCTTCAAAGCGCATGCGCCCTGCCTATGGCGGGCCAGCGCGGCAGGCAAGCTCAGTTGGCCTGGGATGCTCCCTGGCGCTCGGCCTGGTCGCCGACGCCCTCGCCGCCGAACTCGCGCTTGCGGCGCTCGGCCCACTGCTCCTTGGTGAGGCAGGTCTTGCCGGCGAGGCGGGTGCCCGTGTCCTCGTTACGGCGGCAGATGAGCTTGGGCTTGGCCTCGGTCGCGGCGGGGGCGGCCGGGGCGGGGGCCTCCTGCGCGGACGCGGCCGAAGCGAGGCCGAAGGTGGCGAAGAGCAGGATGGACTTCATACGCAAGGACTTCACTCCGCTGGGATCGGGGCGGAGCTTAACGGCGGCCGGTCGTCTGGCAAGCCGCGCCGCTCAATAGTCTTCGCGGGCCTCGCTGCGGGCTTCGAGGAGGTCGAACAGCGCGCGGTGCTGGAGGAGGAGTTGCTCGGCGCCGAAGCGGATCGCGCGGTCGCTCGCCATGGTGCCGCCGGCCTGGTCGAGCACCGTGGCGATCGAATCCTCGCCGGGGAGCGCGCAGGGGGCGACGTCGACCGACACGCGCTGCGCGGCCTTGTCGAGGAGCGGACGAAGATTGGCCCAGTCGGAGACGAGCGCGGTCGCCGCCCCGATGGCGCAACCCTGGCGCTCCGAGCGGGCGAGCGTTTCGAGCGCATGGCGCTGGGCGAGAAGCGCGCTTTCGGTCTCGGCGGCGCCGGGCGTGCTCGGGATCGGCCCCGCGGCCGAGGTCAGCCGGACGAGGTAGAGCCGCTCGCGCTCGAAGGCGTTGGCGGCGGCCTCGAGCCACGCGCGGACCGGGGCCGGCGGGGCCGAGGTCAGGGCAAGCTCGATCACGCTCGGCTGGCGGCCGTAGATGGCGCAGAGGAGATGGACGAAATCATCGAGGTCGCGCGCCCGGTAAGGCGCCAGCGGGCCGGCCAGGTCGGTGACATGGGCATGGGTGTGACATCCCGCCGCGTCGAGCCGCGCGGCATGCGCCTCGGCTACTGCCGAGCCGCTCGTCCGTGCCATGCTGGCCTGCACCATAAACTCTTCCTTTTCGCATCCCTGTTGGGCTTGGGATCGCTCCATACCGGCGCAAGCTATACCAACCCGCGTAAAGACAGGGTTAGCGCGCCATTAGGGAAAAGTTGGGACATGCGGGACGCCTGTTCAACTTCGCTATGTTCATTCGGCGGAAAGCTTGGCACCATTAGCGCGAATGCGACCAAGTGACTGAAGTCAGGGGACTTTCATGTCGGCTGTCAAGCGAAGGGGTGCGGTGATGCGGCGTGTTGGCATGGGGGCGGCGCTGGCCGCCGTGGCGCTTTCGCTGGGGGGCTGCGTCCAGACCCGGCAGATCGCCGATCTCCAGTTCACGCCGCCGCAGGGCGACTACAAGTTGCTCGTGATGCGCCCCGACGTGACGGTCGGATCGGTCAAGGCCGGCGGGCTCACCGAGCCGCGTGCCGACTGGACCGAGACCGCGCGCGCCAACCTCGTCGCGGCGCTCCGGGCGCAGCAGGCGGGCAGGGGCGGCGAGACCCGGATCCTCGACCGGCGCGATTCGATTGCCGGAGTCTCGCCCGAGACCGTCGCCGACCTCGAGCGGCTCCACAGCGCGGTCGGAAATTCGATCGCGCTCCACAAGTTCGCCGGCGCCGAATTGCCGACCAAGCGCGGGCGCGGGCTCGATTACACGCTCGGTGAAGATGCGGTGAAGCTTGGCCGCGCGACCGGCTACGATTACGCCCTGTTCCTCCACGCCGAGGACGCCTTCGCCGACCAGGGCCGCGTCGCGCTTCAGGTGCTCGGGATCGCCGGCTGCTTCATTGGCTTCTGCGCGCCCAACGTCGGCGGGGGCGGGCAGAGCGCCTACGCCAGCCTCGTCGACCTGCGCACCGGCGAGGTCGTCTGGTTCAACGTCCTCCAGACCGGAAGCCAGGTCGCCGGCATCAAGATGGGCGACATCCGCACGCCCGCCGGCGCCGCGCAGATGGTCGACCGCCTGCTCGGTCGGATGAAGCCGGGCCGGGACGCGCGCCGGCTCCAGGCTGCCGCCGCGAGCGCACGCCCGTGACCGCCGATTTTTCCCGTCGTGCGCTGATGACCGGTGCAGGTGCCGCGCTTCTCGCCGGCCCCGCTGTCGCGCGCATCGCGCCTGCGTCGCTCAAGCCGCTGATCGGTCCCGGCTACAAGGCGGTCGATCAGGACGAAAAGGGCCTGTGGCAGCAGATGGAGCGGGTCGAGGAGGAGGTCGCGGGGTCGAACCTCCTGATCCGCGATCCGGCGCTCAATACCTATCTGCAGGGCCTGATCCGCAAGGTCGGCGGGCCGGCCGCGGGCGACATGCGCATCTATCTCGCGCGCGTCCCCGAGTTCAACGCAATGATGTTCCCGACCGGATTCACGGTCTTCTTCTCGGGCCTTCTGCTGCGCATGCGCGACGAGGCGCAGCTCGCCGGCGTGATCGCGCACGAGAGCAGCCAC
Organism: Sphingomonas rosea; assembly: GCF_039538065.1. Classification (NCBI taxonomy): domain Bacteria; kingdom Pseudomonadati; phylum Pseudomonadota; class Alphaproteobacteria; order Sphingomonadales; family Sphingomonadaceae; genus Sphingomonas; species Sphingomonas rosea. Next base: position 2,298,199 of record NZ_BAABBR010000001.1, on the reverse strand, counting down.
TTCCTCCTCAAGCATCAGCTGCGCTCGTGGCGCGACATGAAGCGCAAGACCAACATCTTCACCTTCCTCGCCATGGGCGCGGGGATGGCGGGGGGCGCGACCGGCACCTACACCGGCGACCTCGTCCGGCTGGCCGAGCTCGGCACGATGCTGACCCTGTTCCGCTATTCGCGCCAATTGGAGGCCGAGGCCGACGCGATGGGCGTCAAGCTGATCGCCGAAGCGGGCTATGCGCCGCTTTCGATGTCCGAAACCTGGGACCAGCTGACTCGCGAGCTCGAATGGTCGGCGAAGGAACGGCGCAAGCGGGTCGACCGCGGCTACAGCCTGTTCGCAACCCACCCGGCGCCGCAGGAGCGTTTGAAGGACCTACGCATCTCCGCGGGCGAGCTGACCGTGCCCGGCCGCACCTACGACCGCGGTCGCGAACGCTACCTCCAAGCGATCGCGCCCATTCGCGCGATGCTGTTCGACGACCAGGTGAAGCTCAACGACCCCGGGGCGAGCCAGTATATCGTCGAGACGCTCGCCCGCGACGGCTGGAACGGGCAGCTCCTGTTCTCGCGCGGGGAGATCCACCGGCTGCGCAATGGTCCCGGCTACCAGCAGGCCGCCGCGCTTTCCTATGCCGAGGCGGTCAAATATCCCGATGCGCCGGCCGACGCGTGGCGCTGGCACGGAGTCATGCTGATGAAGCAGGGCCGCGCCGCCGAGGGCCGCTCGGCGCTCCAGCGCTATCTCGCCATGGCGCCGAGCGCCCCCGACGCGCCCTTCGTGCGCCAGATGATCCAGAGCTAGGACGCCCGCCCATGACCCGTGCTTCCCTCCTCGTCGCCAGCGCGCTCGCGCTCGGCCTGTCCGCCTGCAGCAGCGTCGGCGGCGGTGCCGGCGGTTTCGGCAGCCCCTATGCCCTCGTCCGTGCCGGCCAGCCGATCACCGTCGGCTCGGGCGCCATGCAGGTCACCGCGCCGCGCGAGTGGAACCGGACCGAGCGCAGCGTCTTCAACGACGTCCGCTGGGTCGAGGACTGGACGCTGAATGGTCCCTATCTCGACACCATCAGCTTCATCGCCGGCCTGCCCAACGACAAGCGGCTCATCCGGCAGGAATATAAGGCCGACCGCCAGGTCCCGAAGTTCCGCTCGGACATGACCGCACCCGAGGTCGCGAGCCTGATCGAGACCCTCTACCGGGTCGAAGGCGGCTCGGTCGATTTCCGGACCCTAGGCCTCGCGCCGCGCCCGTTCCTCGGGTCGAACGGCTTCCAGCTCGATTACGAGCATCTCGACGGCGACGAGGTATGGCGCAAGGGCCGGGCGGTCGGCGCGGTGATCGACGGCAAGCTCTATCTCATGATGGTCGATGCCGCCCGCTCGCATTATTATGCGCAGGTGCTCCCCGACTTCGAGGCCATGGTGCGCTCGGCGGTGCGGCGAAAGTAAAAGGGCAACGTTCGCCGTTCCTTGGCTGTTGGGAGCGGATGACAGAAAAGCCAAGCTTTCCGCACGTCCAGTCGGACAGTCCGACCGAGCGCGTCGACCTCGCCATCGCCGAGACGACCGTTCCGCAATCGCGGCGCTTGTCCGTCCGGCTGATCGGCGCGGCGACCGACCTCAGCGACCAGGAACCGCTCTATGCCGCGGCGGCGGGCGTGCTCGGCGTCGGGCTGGTGCTCCGCGACGGGCCGACCTGGCGCGCGGGCACGCGGATTCTCGCCGCGCATCTCCTCGCGACCGCCCTTCGCGGCGTCATCAAGAAGCTCGTTGATCGCACCCGGCCCGAAGCAGCCGCGCGGCGCGGCAACTATGTGCTGCGCGAGGGCGAGCGGCATGAAAAGGACTTCAACAGCTTTCCCTCGGGCCATGCCGCCGGCGCGATCGCGGTGGCCCGCGCGGTCGGCCGGGATTATCCCGGCGTGGCGAGCGGCGCGCTGGTGCTGGCAGGCGCGACTGGCGCCTTCCAGGTCGTGCGCGCGCATCATTATGCGAGCGACATCGTCGCCGGAGCGGTCATCGGCTGGGTTGCCGAGGCGGCGATCGATCGGGTGATCGGCCAAGCCGCCAGGGCGTGAACGGGCTTAGCTGACCGGCGAGATCGGGGTCGGGCTGGGGTCGTTGCCGGGGCTGGCGGGCGACGGGACGTCGACCGGGGCCTGGGCCGGCGGGGCCTCCTGCGGGGTCTCGCTCGGCTGGCCGGGCTGGCTCGGCTGCGCGGGCTCTTCGGGGGGGACGCTGGCGCCCTGGGGGGCGTCGTTCGGGAAGGGGGGAAGCTGTTCCATGGCCGGTCAACGAACCGAAGCCGCGCACGGGTCCACCCGCGCCGCTTGCCCCTTGGCCCGAGGCTGCTATAGGGCCGCCCCTGAACGCTCACGCGGGCGTGGCGGAATTGGTAGACGCGCTGGTTTTAGGTACCAGTATCGCAAGATGTGGGGGTTCGAGTCCCTTCGCCCGCACCAGCTCCGCCAGGCGCAAGAGCAATCCGTCCTACGTCGTCAACAGATACTTCCGGAAAGTCCCATCCCATGCAGAGCGTCGAGATCGAGAACGAAGGCCTGAAGCGGGCCTACACGCTGACCTTCACGGCAGCCGAGATCGACGCCCGGATCGGTGACGAGGTCAAGCGCATCGCCCCGCAGATCAAGATGCCCGGCTTCCGCCCCGGCAAGGTGCCGGCCAACCTCATCCGCAAGATGCACGGTGAATCGCTCCACCAGGAAGCGCTCCAGACCACCATCCAGCAGGGCATCCAGCAGCTGCTCGGCGAGAAGCAGCTCCGCCCGGCGATGCAGCCCGCGATCGAACTCAAGGACGGCTATGAGCCCGGCAAGGACGCCGAGGTCACCGTCCGTCTCGAGACCCTGCCCGAAATCCCCGCGCCCAAGATCGACGGCCTCAAGCTCGAGCGCCTGACCGCCGAAGCCGACGAGAGCGCGGTCGACGCCCAGGTCGAGCAGTTCGCCAAGAACAGCAAGCGCTTTGAAGACGCCAAGAAGGGCAAGAAGGCCGAGACCGGCGACCAGGTCGTGATCGACTTCGTCGGCAAGACCGCCGACGGCGTTGCCTTCGAGGGCGGCACCGGCACCGATATGGCGGTCGAGATCGGCTCGGGCACGCTCATTCCGGGCTTCGAGGACCAGCTCATCGGCGCCAAGGTCGGCGAGGAGCGGACGCTCAACGTCACCTTCCCCGACGACTATCCGGCCGAGAACCTCAAGGGCAAGCCGGTGACCTTCGACGTCAAGGTCACCGCGGTGAAGACCGCCGGCGAGACCGTGATCGACGACGACTTCGCCAAGACCCTCGGCCTCCAGAGCCTCGACCAGTTGAAGGGCCTGCTCCGCGACCAGCAGACGCAGGAACTCAACGGCCTCACCCGCACCCACATGAAGCGCCGCCTGCTCGATCAGCTCGCCGCCGCGCACGACTTCGACGTTCCGCCGTCGATGGTCGAGGCCGAGTTCGCCAACATCATGGCGCAGCTCGAGCATGAGGCGAGCCACGAGGAAGATCCCGAAGCCGCCAAGGCCGAGATCGAGAAGGACAAGGACGATTACCGCAAGATCGCCGAGCGTCGCGTCCGCCTCGGCCTGCTCCTGTCGGAAATCGGCGCCGCCAACGGCATCGAGGTCACCAACCAGGAGATGAACCGCCTTATCGCCCAGGCCGCGCAGCAATATCAGCCGGCCGACCGCGAGCGCTTCATCCAGTACATCCAGCAGGAGCCGATGGCCGCCGCCCAGCTGCGCGCCCCGCTCTATGAGGACAAGGTCGTCGACTTCCTCTTCACCAAGGCCGAAGTCACCGATCGCGCCGCGACCCGCGCCGAGATCGAGGCCGACCTCGAGACCGAGGAAGGCCATGTCCACGGTCCGGGCTGCGGCCACGACCACGCGCACGAGGCCAAGCCCGCCAAGAAGGCCGCCGCCAAGGGCAAGAAGGCCGCTGCCGCGACCGACGAGGCGCCCGCCGCCGAAGCCGCCGCGACGGCTGACGAGGTGAAGCCCGCGGCCAAGAAGAAGGCTGCCAAGCCCGCCAAGGGCGCGGTCGAGGACGAGTCGGCCGAGCCGACCCCGGCCGAGCCGGTCAAGGACGCCGCTCCGGCCAAGGCGCCTGCCAAGAAGGCGAAGAAGGCCTCGGCCTGAGACTGTCGTCACCCCGGGCTGGACCCGGGGTCCACCTGCCTTCAGAACAAGGTGGATCCCGGCTTGAGGCCGGGATGACGTTCGCGGGGGTGCGCCAGTGACCAAGCAAGACCAGCCACGCATCGCCGTGCTGCTGCCCTGCTACAACGAGGAAGCGGCGATCGCGCAGACGGTCGCCGGCTTCCGCGCCGCGCTCCCCGACGCCACCGTCTACGTCTACGACAACAATAGCGCCGACGGCACCGTGGCCGCGGCCAGCGCCGCGGGCGCGGTCGTCCGGACCGAGCGGCAGCAGGGCAAGGGCCATGTCGTCCGCCGGATGTTCGCCGACATCGAGGCCGACGTCTATGTCATGGCCGACGGCGACCTGACCTATGATCCGCAAAGCGCGCCGGCGATGGTCGACCTCCTGCTCGCCGACCAGCTCGACATGGTGGTGGGCACCCGCCAGCACGAGGAGAAAGAGGCTTATCGCGGCGGCCATGTCCTCGGCAACCGCATCTTCACGGGCCTTCTCTCAAGCCTGTTCGGGCGCAGTTTCACCGACATCTTCAGTGGTTACCGGGTGTTTTCGCGACGCTTCGTGAAGAGCTTCCCGGTGCTTTCCGCCGGTTTCGAGATCGAGACCGAGATGAGCATTCACGCGCTCGAGCTCCGGATGCCGGTCGGCGAAGTCGTCACGCGCTACGGCGCCCGGCCCGAGGGAAGCGCGTCGAAACTCTCGACCTATCGCGATGGCTGGCGGATCCTGAAGGTGATGCTCAACCTCTTCCGGACCGAGCGCCCGGCTCTGTTCTTCGGCGTCGCGGGCACGATCCTGCTCGTCGCGGCGATCCTGCTGTCGGTGCCGCTGGTGCTGACCTACCTCGACACGGGGCTCGTGCCGCGCGTGCCGACCGCGATCCTCGTCACGGGCATGGTGATCGTCGCGGTGCTGTCGTTCCTCGCAGGGCTCATTCTCGACACGGTCACCCACGGCCGCCGCGAGATCCGCCGGCTCGCCTACCTCTCGCACCCCGCGCCGGGCGCGAACGGCTGATGGCGCGGCCGCCCGCCCGGCGGCTGGTGGTCAAGCTCGGCTCCGCGCTGGTGACGGGCGGGGAGGGGGTGCGCGCCGCTTTCCTTGCGGGCCTTGCCAGCGATGCGGCCGAGCTGCGCTCATCAGGCACCGAAGTCATCCTCGTCAGCTCGGGCGCGGTGGCACTCGGGCGAACGCGCCTCGGCCTGCCGCGCTCGCCTCGCCTCGACCTCAAGCAGGCCGCCGCCGCCGCCGGGCAGCCGCTCCTGATGCGCGCCTGGGACGAGGCCTTTGCCGCCCACGGCATCGTCACCGCGCAATTGCTGCTCACCGCCAACGACACCGAGGACCGCCGCGCCTCCCTGAACGCCCGCGGCACGATCGAGGCGCTGCTCAAGACGGGCGCGCTGCCGGTCATCAACGAGAATGATTCGACCGCTACGGCCGAGCTGCGCGTCGGGGACAATGATCGGCTGTCGGCCCGCGTCGCCCAGCTTGCCGGCGCCGACTGCCTCGTCCTGCTCAGCGACGTCGACGGGCTTCACACCGCCGATCCCCGCACCGACCCGCAGGCCGAGCATCTCGCCGAGGTGGCGGCGATCACCCCGGCGATCCTCGCGCTCGCCGGGGGCGCGGCAGCCGACGGGGTCGGCACCGGCGGCATGCGCACCAAGCTCGAGGCCGCGCGGATCGCCGCTGCCGCGGGCTGCGTCACACTGATCGGCAGCGGGGCAGGGGAGCGCCCGCTTGCACGCCTGCTCTCGGGCGACGCGCGCCGCACGCGCGTCGCTGCCGAGGGCAATCCCGCCCGCGCCTACAAGGCATGGATCGCGGGGACCCTCGCCCCGGTCGGCAGCGTCCGGATCGATGCAGGCGCGGCCGAGGCGCTGGTCCGGGGCGGCAGCCTGCTTCCGGCGGGCGTGACCGCGATCGACGGCGCCTTCGCCCGCGGGGACTGCGTGGCGGTGCTCGGCCCCGACGGCGAAGTCGCGCGCGGCCTCAGCCGCTACGATGCCGGGGAAGCCGCCCGGCTCATCGGGGCGCGAGGCCGTGAAATCGCCGACCGGCTCGGCTATTCGCGGGGTGACGCGCTCATCCACCGCGACGATATGGTGCTGCGATGACCCTCGACGAGACCATGCTGGCAATTGGAGAGGCCGCCCGCGACGGCGCCGGGGCCCTGCGCGACGCCAGCGCCGACCGGCGCACTGCCGCCATCCGCTCCATGGCCGACGCGATCCGCGCGCACGCCGCTGCGATCCTCAAGGCCAACGCCGCCGACCTCGCCGCCGCGACCCGCCACCATGACCGGCTGATGCTCGACGAGCCCCGCGTGGAAGCGATCGCCGCCGGGCTCGACCAGGTCGCGGCGCTGCCCGATCCGCTCGGCACCGAAATCGCCCGCTGGCAGCGCCCCAACGGCCTCGACATCGCTCGGGTCCGCACGCCCATCGGCGTCATCGGCATGATCTACGAGGCGCGGCCCAACGTCACTGCCGACGCCGCCGCCATCTGCGTGCGCTCGGGTAACGCCGTGATCCTTCGCCCAGGCTCCGACTGCTTCGCGAGCAGCACCGCCATCCATGCCGCGCTGGCGCAGGGGCTTGAGCAGGCCGGGCTGCCCCCGTCGGCCGTCCAGATCGTCCCCACCGCCGACCGTGCCGCCGTCGGGGCTTTGTTGTCGGGGCTCGGCGGAACCCTCGACCTCGTCATTCCGCGCGGCGGACGAAGCCTCGTCGAGCGAGTCCAGGCCGAGGCGCGCGTGCCCGTCCTCGGTCACCTCGAGGGTGTCTGCCACACCTATGTTCACGCCGCCGCCGATCCCGCCATGGCCGCGGCGATCGTCGCCAACGCCAAGCTTCGCCGCGTCTCGATCTGTGGCGCAACCGAGACCCTGCTCATCGACCGCGCCGCCTTGCCGATGCTCGCAGGAATCGCCGAGGCCCTCGATGGCTGCGAATTGCGGGGCGATGCGGAAGCTGCGGCGATCGTCCCGATGCTTCCCGCCCACGAAGCGGATTGGCGCACCGAATATCTCGCGCCGGTTCTCAGCATCCGTACCGTAACCGACTGGAAAGAAGCCGCCTCGCACATCGCGCGCTACGGCACCGGCCATACCGAAGCGATCGTCACGCAAGATGCCGCGACCGCCGAAGCCTTCCTTGGCCAGGTCGACAGCGCGATCGTCCTGTGGAACGCCTCGACCCAATTCGCCGACGGCGGCGAGTTCGGCTTCGGGGCCGAGATCGGCATCGCGACGGGCAAGCTCCATGCCCGCGGTCCGGTCGGTCCCGAGCAGCTCACCAGCTTCAAATATGTGGTGCGCGGGGCCGGGCAGGTGCGGCCTTGAACTTGGCCGCTCACCCGCCGATGTAGTCACCACACGTAACGACAGGATAAGTCACTTGCCCGATCATCAGGACATCGTTTCCGGCCTCGTTCCCATCGTCATCGAGCAATCGAACCGGGGCGAGCGCAGCTTCGACATCTATTCGCGGCTGCTGCGCGAGCGCATCGTCTTCATCACCGGCCCGATCGAGGATCACATGTCCTCGCTGATCGTCGCCCAGCTGCTCTTCCTCGAGTCCGAGAACCCGAAGAAGGACATCTTCATGTACATCAACAGCCCTGGCGGCGTGGTCACCAGCGGTCTCGCGATCCACGACACCATGCAGTACATCCGCCCGCGCGTCGGCACCGTCTGCATCGGCCAGGCCGCCTCGATGGGCAGCTTCCTCCTCGCCGCGGGCGAGCCGGGCATGCGCGTCGCGCTGACCAACAGCCGGATCATGGTCCACCAGCCCTCGGGCGGCGCACAGGGCATGGCGTCGGACATCGAGATCCAGGCGCGCGAAATCCTGCGCATGCGCACCCGCTTGAACTCGCTCTATGCGAAGTACACCGGCAAGGACCTCGCCGACATCGAGAAGGCGATGGACCGCGACAGCTTCCTCGAGGCCGACGAAGCCAAGGCCTTCGGCCTGATCGACGCCGTGTTCGACAAGCGTCCCGACGCGGCCGACATGGAGCAGCTCGGCATGGGCAGCGGGGACGGCCAGCCTTCGTAAGGCGACCCCTCACGGGAAACGGAAAGGGCGGCTCGATCGAGCCGCCCTTTTTCGTTGTGGCCTAGAAAGCGCTGATGCCGGTGATCGCGCGGCCGAGGATCAGCGCGTGGACGTCGTGCGTGCCCTCGTAGGTGTTGACCGTCTCGAGGTTCAGCAGGTGGCGGATCACTTGATATTCGGCGCTGATCCCGTTGCCGCCGTGCATGTCGCGGGCGACCCGGGCGATGTCGAGCGCCTTGCCGACATTGTTGCGCTTGATCAGGCTGATCGTCTCGGGGATGAGCTCGCCCGCCTCGAGCCGCCGGCCGACGCGCAGCGCCGCCTGAAGGCCGAGCGCGATCTCGGTGACCATGTTGGCGAGCTTGAGCTGCACCAGCTGGTTTGCGGCCAGCGGCCGATCGAACTGGTGCCGGTCGAGCGTGTAGCGACGCGCCGCCTCGTAGCAGAATTCCGCCGCGCCCATCGCGCCCCAGCCGATCCCGTAGCGGGCGCGGTTCAAGCAGCCGAACGGCCCCTTCAGCCCCTCGACGTTGGGCAGCAGCGCGTCCTCGCCGACCTCGACCCCGTCCATCACCACTTCGCCGGTGATCGAGGCACGCATCGACAACTTCTGCGTGATCTTGGGCGCCGACAGACCGGCCATGCCCTTTTCGAGGACGAAGCCGCGGATCTTGCCGCCATGCGCGTCGGACTTGGCCCAGATCACGAACACGTCGGCGATCGGCGCGTTGGTGATCCACATCTTGGCGCCGCTGATCTTGTAGCCCGTGTCGGTCTTTTCGGCGCGCGTGCGCATGCCGCCGGGATCCGAGCCGGCGTCGGGCTCGGTCAGGCCGAAGCAGCCGACCAGCTCACCCGCGGCGAGACCCGGCAGATACTTCATGCGCTGCTCTTCCGAGCCGTAGGCGAAGATCGGATACATGACGAGCGAGCTCTGGACGCTCATCGCCGAGCGATAGCCGCTGTCGACCCGGTCCATCGCGCGGGCGATGAGGCCGTAGGCGACATAGCCGAGGCCCGCGCCGCCATATTGCTGCGGGATGGTCGGACCGAGCAGGCCGAGCTGCCCCATCTCGCGGAGGATCTCGCGGTCGAAGTCCTCGTTGAGGAACGCCTCGGTCGCGCGCGGCTGGAGCTTCTCCTGCGCATAACCTTCGGCGGTGTCGCGGACGAGCCGCTCCTCGTCGGTCAGTTGCTCCTCGAGCCCGAGCGGATCGAGGGCATCGAAGGGAAGCAGGCGGGGTTCGTGGGCGAGGGCGGGATCGGGCGTTTTCAGCATGGGCGTGCCTATAGGACGGTCGGACGCGCGAGGCCAGCAGGAGCGGTTCACCGCAGCGATGGGTCGCTCGTCGAAAAAGTTAAAATTGGTTAAGCTTTTTGCTTGACCCCGCTCCGCCGGGCCTATTGTCTCCCCGCTTCGAGCCGCGCTCGGCCGAGTCACCGGAGGGGAAATCGCATTGCGTATCAATAACCTGCAGGATCCGTCGATCGTCACCACAGCCATTCCGGGGACCGATGGGATCCGCTACATCGCGCCGACGGCAAGTGGCGTAGCGAGCAACGGCAAGACCGTTCTGACGCTCGACCAGGCGGTCCAGAATCTCAATCGCACCGGCGCCATCTGGGACGTCGGTCCCAACGGCCAGATCACTTATTCCTTCCTCGATAAGGCACCCACCGGCCTCTACAACAGCCCCAAGGAAGCCTATCTCGGCGGCACGGTCGAAGGTTTCATGCCTTTCACCGCCGCGCAGCGTGACGCCGCCAAGGCCGCGCTCGTCCTGTGGGACGATCTCATCGCGCCGCGCTTCGTCGAGAAGAATGGCGCCGGCGCCGCCGATATCCTGTTCATGAACACCAACACGGGGCCGGGCCAGGCCTCGGCGTTCACGCCGTTCCTCAACGGCGGCTCGGGCAAATATAACAAGATCCAGGGCGACATCTTCGTCAACCAGGACGAGGGCAGCAACTTCGACCTCGCCAATGGCGGCTACGGCCAGACCACGCTGGTCCATGAACTCGGCCACACGATCGGGCTCAGCCACACCGGCGACTACAACGCCTCGGACGATACCAACGGGGACGGCGTGCCCGATCCGATCACCTACGGGAACGATGCCGAATTCTTCCAGGACACCTATCAGTTCTCGATCATGTCCTACTTCAGCCACGCTTATTCGGGCGCCTTCGGCTATGTGAACTGGGCCACCGGCGGCTATTTCCAGACCCCGCAGACCCCGATGGTGCACGACATAGCCGCGGTCCAGGCCATGTATGGCGCCGACCTCACCACCCGCACCGGCGACACGGTCTACGGCTTCAACTCGACCGCCGACCGCTCGGTCTACGATTTCTCCCAGAACAAGAACCCGTTCCTGTCGATCTACGATGCAGGCGGCAACGACACGCTCGACCTGTCGGGCTTCACCGGCGGCCGCATCACGCTCGACCTGCGCCCCGGTGCCTTCAGCTCCGGCTACAGCTATGGTGACAAGGTCGCGCTCGACAAGGCGCTCGGCATCAGCCTGACGCAGGCACAATGGAACGCGCTCTACGACGGGCTGCTGACCGGAAATCCAGGCTTCCTGTCGGACAACATCGGCATCGCCTACAACACGATCATCGAGAATGGCCGGACCGGCGCGGGCAACGACGCGCTGCTCGGCAATGACGTCGCCAATCGGCTCGACGCTGGCGCCGGCAACGACGTCCTCAACGGCGGCAAGGGTAACGACACGCTGATCGGCGGTGCTGGCAGCGACCGCTTCGTCATCGCCGACACCGGCGGGATCGACAAGATCCTCGACTTCGAGACCGGCAAGGACAAGCTCGACCTGCGCACCTTCGATCCGAGCGCCGCGGCGAACGACCAGGCAATGAGCTGGATCGGCGACAAGGCCTTTTCCGGCGTCGCGGGCGAGGTCAGGTCATATACCGATCATGGCAACCACTACATCGCCGGGGACGTGAACGGCGACGGCATCGCTGACTTCACCGTCGACAGCGGCATGTTCACCATCGGTGTGAGCGACATCCTGCTCTAGGCTTGGCCTTTGAAGCGAGGGAAGGGGTGTCGGCGAGCCGGCACCCCTTCTTGCTGTCCGGTCGCAAGCGACGCTGGCGGATGGGGTGGGATTCGAACCCACGGTACGGTTCCCCGCACGGCGGTTTTCAAGACCGCTGCCTTAAACCACTCGGCCACCCATCCCGGCTGAGCGGCGCGTCGGCGTCCGTTCAGCTTGGCCCGCCTAGACCTTGGGCGCGGCTTGACGCAAGGCACCTGAACGAGGAGCCGGCCCAAGCGTTGGGTAGGACATGCGTGGGAGGGACTACAGGCAAGTGGCGTTTCGGTGGACCAGTTCATGCCTGTGCCTCGCGGCGATCGCCCTGACGCCGGCGAGCGCCCGGCAGGAAATCGACCCGCTCGCGCCCTTGCCCGACAAGCCCAAGCCGACGCCCGCGCCGACCCCGACTCCGGTGCCGACTCCGACAATCGTCCGCGCCGAGCCGCTCGTCCCCGTCCAGCCCGCCGCCGTCCCGACCGCTGTCACCGGCACCGGCTTCGAGGGCTACAAGGCGCGTCTGGCCGCCGCCGCCCGCGCCGCTGGGGTGCGCGAGGCGACGGTCGCCGCGACCGTTCCCTACCTCCGCCAGAACGCCCGGGTGATCGCGCTCGATCGCCAGCAGCCCGGCGGTCCGCCCAACAGCAGCTACATTCCGCCCTTCGCGCCCTACAAGGCCGAGCACGTCACCCCCGACCTCATCAACCGCGGCGCGGCGCGTTTTCGTTCCTACCGTCCGCAGCTCGCCTGGCTCGAAAGCCGCTTCGGGGTCGAGCCGCAGGTGCTGATGGCGATCTTCGGCCACGAGACGAGCTACGGCCGCGTGACCGGCGGGTTCGACCTCCTCGATGTCCTCGCGACTCTGGCCTACGAAGGCCGCCGCCGCGCCTTTTTCGAGGAAGAGTTTGTCGCGGCATTGAAGCTCCTCGACGGCGGCACTCCGCGAGAGCGCCTGAAGGGCAGCTGGGCCGGCGCCACCGGCTATCCGCAGTTCATGCCCTCGAACGTGCTCCGGCTCGCGACCGACGGCGATGGCGACGGCCGCGCCAACATCTGGGGAAGCGAACTCGACGGCCTCGCCTCGATCGCCGCCTATCTTCGCGACGCCGGATGGAAGCCGGGGGTCCACTGGGGCGTGCCGGTCAACGTCCCCGCGACGCTAAACCGCACCGCACTGCGCACCAGCCTCAACGCGCCGCGCTGCCCGCAGGTGTTCAAGCGCCACAGCCGCTGGATGACGATGCGCGAATGGCGTGCCCTTGGTATCCAGCCGCAGGGCCAATCGCTCCCCGAGACCGAGCTCGCGACCCTGCTCGAACCCGACGGACCGGGCCGCACCGCCTATCTCCTCTCGACCAACTATCGAGCGATCCTCGACTATAATTGCTCGAATTTCTACGCGCTGTCGGTCGGTCTTCTCGCGGATCGCATCGCGGCGGGCGGCTGAGCTCCCCTGACGTCACCCCGGACTTGATCCGGGGTCCGCCTGCCTTCGTCACAACCGTTGAATAAAAGGCAGATCCCGGGTCAGGCCCGGGATGACGGGAAGGGTAGGCTTGGGTACGAGAGACATATGAATCGCCTCCGCACCCTCGTCGCCGCCACCGCGCTCACCAGCACCATCGCCGCGCCCGCCGCCGCGCCGCCGTTCGAGACCCCGGCGCGCGTCGCCTATCTCCTCGACCTGTCCTCGGGCGCGGAGCTTCTGAACAAGGGCGCCGACACGCCCATGCCGCCGGCGTCGATGGCGAAGATGATGACCACCGAGGTGGCCTTCGAGCTGATCGATAGCGGGAAGCTCGCGCTGTCCAAGACGTGCACCGTCCAGCCCGCGACCTGGCAGAAGTGGCACGGGCCCGCGGCGGGTTCGACCATGTTCCTCTCGCCCAACGAGCAGGTCAGCCTCGAGAACCTCCTCCACGGCATCGTCACTTTGTCGGGCAATGACGCCTCGGTCGTGGTCGCCGAGTGCATCGGCGGGACCGAGCAGGCCTTCGCGACCCAGATGAACGCGCTCGCCAAGAAGCTCGGCATGACCGGCAGCCGCTTTTGCAACTCGAACGGCTGGCCCGACGAGGGCTGCACGGTGGTCACCGCGCGCGACCTCGCCAAGCTCGCCCGCGCCTCGATCGAGCGTCACCCCAAGCTCTACAAGCAGTTCTACGGGCAGCCCTCCTTCACCTGGGGCAAGACGTTGGGCTCGGGGCAGGACATCACGCAGGCCAACCGCAACCCGATCCTCGGCAAGGTGCCCGGCGCAGACGGCCTCAAGACCGGCCACACCGAGGAAGCGGGCTATGGCTTCACCGGCTCGGCCGAACAGAATGGCCGCCGCCTGATCATGGTCATGGCCGGCCTGCCGAGCTTCAACAGCCGGATCGAGGAATCGGTCAAGCTTATGAACTGGGGCTTCAACGCCTGGCAGTCGAAGCCGCTCTACGCCGCCAATGCGGCGGTCGGCTCGGCCGAGGTCCAGCTCGGCAGCGCCGCCACCGTGCCCCTGGTCGCGCAGCGTGCGATCGCGGTCACCTATCCCGCCGGCGCGGTGGGCGGGGAGCCCAAGCTCAAGATCGCCTACAACGGGCCGCTCAAGGCCCCGATCGCCAAGGGCGCGCAGGTTGCCGAGCTGATCGTCACCACCCCCGACGGCACCGTCCAGCGCATGCCGCTGGTGGCCGGCGAAGCGGTCGAGGAAGCCGGCTTCTTCGGCCGACTGTGGCTCGGCCTCAAGCAGCTCGTGGGGATGGCGTAACCGCCTTGGCCACCGGCCGCTTCATCACGCTCGAAGGCGGGGAGGGGGTCGGCAAGACCACCCAGCTCGCCGCGCTCGCCGAGGCGCTGCGCGCCCGCGGCAAGACCGTCGTCACCACTCGTGAGCCGGGCGGGAGCGAGGGCGCCGAGGCAATTCGCGGCCTCCTCCTCGAGGGCGGCGAGGAGCGCTGGAGCGCGCCCGCCGAAGCCCTGCTGTTCGCCGCCGCGCGCACCGACCATGTCGACAAGGTTGTCCGGCCCGCGCTCGCCCTTGGGCACTGGGTGCTGTGCGACCGCTTTCTCGATTCGAGCCTCGCCTACCAGGGCGGGGCAGGGGGCCTCGGCATCGAGGAGGTGCGCGCCATCAACCTGTTCGGGATCGCCGACTGCCTGCCCGACCGCACCCTGCTCCTCGTCCATTCCCATGGCGCCGAGCGTGCGCTCCACCGCGACGGCGGGGCGAGCGACCGGATCGGCGGACGCCCGGCCTCCTATCATCGCGCGGTCGAGGACGCCTTCCGGTCGATTGCCGCGAGCGAGCCCGACCGCGTCCGCCTGATCGACGCCTCGGGCAGCCCGGCGGAAGTCACCGACCGCCTCCTCGCCGCGCTCGAGGATCTGGCGTGACCCTCCTCGGCCAGGACCGCGCGGTCGCGGCCTTCCGCGCGGCCTGGGACAGCGGGCAATTGCACCACGCGTGGCTGCTCGCCGGCCCCAAGGGAGTGGGGAAGGGGAGCTTCGCCCGCGCCGCTGCGCTGCGCGTCCTTGCCGACGCCGCCGGCCCCCGCATCGACCTGCCCGGCCTCGAGGTGCCGCCCGACCACCGCATCGCCCGGCTGATCGAGGCCGGCAGCCATCCCGACTTCCGCCTCGTCCAGCGTGAGGCCCACGAAACGGGCGCCAACAAGGGCGAACTTCGCCGCGGTATCGTCATCGACCAGATCCGCAAATTGCAGGCGCTGTTCCAGAGCGCGCCCGCGCTCAGC
This sequence comes from Sphingomonas rosea, assembly GCF_039538065.1. Lineage (NCBI taxonomy): Bacteria > Pseudomonadati > Pseudomonadota > Alphaproteobacteria > Sphingomonadales > Sphingomonadaceae > Sphingomonas > Sphingomonas rosea. The sequence continues at coordinate 2,283,173 of NZ_BAABBR010000001.1, read as the reverse complement.
GACTGGCGCGTGGCGATCATCGACTGTATGGACGACCTCGAGCCGCAGGCGCAGCAGTCGCTTCTGAAACTGCTCGAAGAACCGCCGGCCAAGTGCCTGTTGTTGCTGGTAAGCCACGTCCCCGGACGGCTCCTCCCGACGATCCGCTCGCGCTGCCGCCGGCTCGACTTCGCGACCCTCGACGAGGCCAGCCTCGACACCATCCTGCGCGAGCGCCAGCCCGACCTCACCGAAGCCGCCCGCGCCAAGCTGGTCGCACTCGCCGCCGGCTCGGCCGACCGCGCGCTCGCCTTTGCCGAGCTCGACCTCGCCCCGCTCGCCGACGAGGCGCTTGCCATCCTCGGGCGCGGCGATCCCGACAACAGCCGCCGCGCGCGGCTCGCTTCCGCGCTTGCCCTCAAGGCCGCACGTCCCCGCTACACCGCCTTTCTCGACATCGTGCCGCCGCTGATCGCCGCCGAGGCGCGCCGCTCTGACGGTGCCCGGCGAGCCCGAGCGCTCGCCGCCTACGACCAGGCCCGCGAGACCGCCGCCATAGCCCCGCGCCTCAGCCTCGACCCCGCCGCCACCGTCTTCGGCCTCGGCACGCTGCTAGCGAGCGTCGCGGAGGGGTGACGACGAGGGCGGTTTGCCTCTAAGGCGGCGGCGATATGTCCGAGCCTTTCTACATCACCACCGCCATCGCCTATCCCAACGGCCGCCCGCACATCGGCCATGCCTATGAGGCGATCGCCGCCGACGTCATCGCCCGCTTCCAGCGCGGGCTCGGCAAGGATGTGCGGCTGGTCACCGGGACCGACGAGCATGGCCTGAAGATGGTCCAGACCGCGCGTGGTCTGAACCGCGAAACGCTCGAGTTCGCCGACGAAATGTCGGGCCATTTCCGTGCGATGTGCGATGAGCTTGCGATCAGCTACGACGCCTTCGTCCGCACTACCGAGCCGCGCCACCATGAGGCGAGCATTGCGCTGTGGAAGGCGATGGAGGCCAATGGCGACCTCTACCTCGACCGCTACGAGGGCTGGTACTCGGTCCGCGACGAGGCCTTCTACGGCGAGGAGGAACTGGTCGCGGGCGAGGACGGCACCAAGCTCTCGCCGCAGGGCACCCCGGTCGAGTGGACGGTCGAGGAGAGCTGGTTCTTCCGCCTTTCGCGCTACGCCGAGCCGCTGCTCAAGCTCTACGCCGACAATCCCGACTTCATCCGTCCCGAAGGCCGCCGCAACGAGGTGATCCGCTTCGTCGAAGGGGGCCTCAAGGACTTGAGCGTTTCCCGCACCAGCTTCGACTGGGGCGTCCCCGTGCCCGGCTCGCCCGGCCACGTCATGTACGTTTGGGTTGACGCCCTCACCACCTACATGACCGGCGTCGGCTTCCCCGGCGACAAGGCGGAATATGACCGCTTCTGGCCGGCGGACATCCACCTCATCGGCAAGGACATCGTCCGCTTCCACGCGGTCTACTGGCCCGCCTTCCTGATGAGTGCGAGACTGCCGCTCCCCAAGGCGGTGTTCGGCCACGGCTTCCTCCTCGCCCGCGGCGAGAAGATGAGCAAGAGCCTCGGCAACGTCGTCGATCCGATGGCGCTCGCCCGCACCTATGGCGTCGACTCGTTGCGCTATTTCCTGATGCGCGAAGTCAGCTTCGGGCAGGACGGCAGCTATTCGGACGAGGCTATCGTCACCCGCTGCAACGCCGAGCTCGCGAACAGCTTCGGCAACCTGGCGCAGCGCACATTCTCGATGATCGTCAAGAACTTGGACGGCGTTCTTCCGCCCGCCGGCGAAGAGGTGGACGATGCCGAGCTCCTCGCCAAGGTCGCCGAGGCCGAAGCCGCGGTCGCCGCGCGTTTCGCCGATCTCGACTTCTCCGCCGGGCTCGAAGCGTGGATGGCCGCGGTGTTCGCCGCCAATGCCTACGTCGATGCCATGGCGCCGTGGGCGCTGCGCAAGACCGACCCAGCTCGCATGGCGCAGGTCCTCGGGACACTGGCGCACGCGACCGAACGGCTCGGCGCCTGCATCGCGCCGATCGTGCCCGCCTCGATCGCGAAACTGACTGCCTATCTGGAGGAGGGAAGGGCCGCGGGCCGCCTCGCGCAACCGAGCCCCATCTTCCCGCGTCTGGAACTCGTGACCACGGACGAGCCCGCCTGATGCTGATCGACAGCCACTGCCACCTCAATTACCCCGGTCTGGTCGAGGACGAGGGCGGGGTGCTGGAGCGCGCCCGGGCCCGCGGCGTCGGTGGGTTCCTCAACATCTCGACCCGCCAGCGCGAATGGGCCGATGTGGTCGCGGGGGCGGAGCGTCATCCAGATGTCTGGGCCTCGATCGGCGTCCACCCGCACGAGGCCGACGCGCATCCCGACCTGGGAACGCAGGCGTTGGTGGATGCCGCGCAGCATCCCAAGGTCGTCGCCATCGGCGAGTGCGGGCTCGACTATTATTACGACAAGTCCGACCGCGACAGCCAGAAGTCCCGGTTCCGCGCCCAGATCGAGGCCGCGCGGCTGACCGACCTGCCGCTCATCATCCACACCCGCGACGCCGAGGAGGACACCGCGCAGATTCTCGCGGAGGAAGCGGGGAAGGGCGGGGTGAGGGGGGTGCTCCACTGTTTCACCGGCACGCAATGGCTGGCGGACCGGGGCCTCGAGATCGGCTTCTTCATCTCGCTCAGCGGCATCGTCACCTTCAAGAATGCCAAGGATCTGGCTGAGGTCGCGAAGACGATTCCCGAGGATCGCCTGCTGGTCGAGACCGACAGCCCGTTCCTCGCGCCGGTGCCGCATCGGGGCAAGCCGTGCGAGCCAGCCTATGTCGCCGACACCGCCGCTTTCGTCGCCGGGCTTCGCGGCGTGAGCCCCGAGGCGCTCGCCGAGCAGACCAGCGCCAACTTCTTCCGTTTGTTCTCCAAGGCACGGCCGCCGACGTGAAACTGCGCATCCTCGGGTCAGGCACCAGTTCGGGCGTCCCCAGGATCGGCAACGACTGGGGAACGGTCGATCCCGCCGAGCCGAAGAACCGCCGCCTGCGTGCCGCCGCGCTCGCCACCCTCGGCGAGACGCGGTTGCTGATCGACGCCGGACCCGACCTTCGCCAGCAACTGAACGCCGCCGGTGTCGCCACGGTCGACCGGGTGGTCATCACGCACGACCATGCCGACCACATCCACGGCCTCGACGACCTTCGCCAGCTCGCCCACAATCGCGGCGACCAGGTCTCGGTCCACGCCCGACCAGAGGTCATCGAGCGCTTCGTGCCGCGCTTCCGCTACCTGTTCGAGGGCAACGCGCTCTATCCCGCGGTCGCCCGGACCGAGGCGATCGACGGCGAGTGGATGGTTCAGGGCACGCGGATCCGCTTCGTCGACCAGCCCCACGGCCGCATCACCAGCCTCGGCCTGCGCTTCGACGAAGGCGAGAAAAGCCTCGTTTACGCGGTCGACTTCCACGACCTGACCGACGCCATGGCGTCACTGTACGATCGCACCGATGTCTGGGTCGCCGACTGCCTGCGCCGCCGTCCGCATCCCACGCATGCCCATCTCGACGCGGTCCTCGGCTGGGCGCGCGAGCTGCGGGTCGGACAGCTCGTCCTCACGCATCTCGACAACAGCATGGATCATGCCCAACTTGGGAAGGAGCTTCCGGACTGGGCCGCCCCGGCCTGGGACGGGCTGGAGATCGAGGTCTAGCGTTTCCATGTCCGACGGCCAGGCGCCCAACGCGCTCTACCTCCTGATCGCGATCATCTTCGTCGGCATGAGCCTGTTCGGGCGCGGGATGACCGCCTCGAAGACCCTGAAGATGGTGCTCGCCTGGGTCGCGGTGTTCGCCGCCTTCTTTGCCATCTTCGCCTTCCGGGGCGAATTCGGGGCATTGGGCGCCCGGCTTAAGAGCGAGGCGATGGGGGAGGCGGCCCCGATCGCCAGCGGCGAGACCTATCGCATCCCCAAGCGCGACGACGGCCATTTCTGGGTCGACGGCAAGGTCAACGGCAAGACCGTCCGCTTCCTCGTCGACAGCGGCGCGACCACCACCACGCTCTCGGCCGACGCCGCCAAGGCTGCCGGTCTCGAAGCGGGCATGCGCGGCGATTTCGTCGGCACCGCCAATGGCGAGGTCTTCATGCCGCGCGTCACCGCCGGGCTGCTCGAAGTGGGCGCGATCCGCCGCGCGGACATGAGCGTCAACATCAACCCCAATGACGGCACCAGCGTGCTCGGCATGAACTTCCTCTCGAGCCTGCGCGGCTGGGCGGTCGAGGGCGACAATCTGGTGCTGAAACCCTGAGATGCTGACCAACGACCTTCAACTGGGCGGCCTGTACCTCCTGATGGCGGGCATGCTCGTGCTGGGCGCGCTGATCGGCCGCCGCGCACCGGTGCTGCGCGGGATCACTTCGATCATCGCCTTCGTCTTCATCTTCGGCGCCGGCTTCATCGTCTTCAGCTTCAGAGACGATCTCAACTATGTCGCACAGCGGCTCGAGGCCGAAGCGACCGGGCGTCCGGTCCGGCTCGGCGACGGGACGACGCTCCGGGTGCCGCTTGCGGTCGATGGCCATTTCTGGATCCAGGCGCACGTCAACGGCGTGCCGGTCGACTTCCTCGTCGACAGCGGCGCGACCATGACCACGATCGGCCGCAAGACCGCCGCGCTTGCCGGCGTGCCCGTTGGCGACCAGCGCAACCAGCTCGTGCGCACTGGCAACGGCCTCATCAAGATGGCCCGCGCCAACGCCGACACGGTCACCATCGGCGACATCGCGCGCAAGGACGTGAAGCTGTTCGTCGCCGACGGGGACGAACTGAACGTGCTCGGCATGAACTATCTGACGAGCCTGCGGCGCTGGAGCGTCGAGGGACGCTGGCTGGTGCTGGAAGGCTGATTGCCGCCCACCTCTCTATCGCCCACTTAACATAATACATATTATCAGACTTACAGATGAGGTCGCATGAGCGCCGTTTCCGAAGCCCCCGCCGTCATCCACGACCAGCCCGACGCGGCTGCCGCGCTCGAGCGATTGATGAATGTCATGGCTCGGCTGCGCGATCCGCAAACGGGTTGCGAATGGGACACTGTGCAGACCTTCGCGACGATCGCGCCCTATACGATCGAGGAAGCCTATGAGGTGGCCGACGCGATCGCGCGTGGCGACATGGCCGACCTCAAGGACGAGCTCGGCGACCTCGCGCTCCAGATCGTCTTCCACGCGCAGATGGCGGCCGAGGCCGGCCATTTCACGCTGAACCAGGTCCTCGACGGCATCAGCGACAAGATGGAGCGCCGCCATCCGCACATCTTCGGCGACGACGCTACCGGCGGCCACCACCGCTGGGAAGAGATCAAGGCCGCCGAGCGCGCCGCCAAGGCCGATGCCGACCCGAGCGTCCTCGCCGGCGTCGCCCTCGGCCTGCCCGCGCTCGAACGCGCGGTGAAGCTCCAGAAGCGCGCCGCCCGCACCGGCTTCGACTGGCCCGACGCCAGCGGCGCCCGGGCCAAGATTTTGGAGGAGCTCGCCGAGGTCGACAGCGCGACCGACGACGCCCACCGCGAGGAAGAGATCGGCGACCTCCTGTTCGCGGTCACCAACCTCGCACGCTTTCTCAAGATCAATCCCGAAGAGGCGCTGCGCAAAGCCAATGCCAAGTTCGAGAAGCGTTTCCGCAGCATCGAACAGGCGCCCGGCTTCGGTGACATGAGCCTCGACGAGAAAGAGGCGCTGTGGACTGCGGCAAAGCGGGGCGCCACATTCACGCGTGATTGAGGTCTCCAGGGGTTGACGATTTGTCGGACAGTCAGAACATTGCCGCAACGCTGGAAGCGTCCTTCTTTCGGTCGCAAATGGGTATCACCCTTCCCGCCCTGTCCGACCGGCAGCTCAGTGTCACCTTCCGACCCGGAAGGCTCTCGCTCGAGGCGTGCATCCGCACGGTCGAGACACTGGCCACCATGCCCGTCGACGATCGATCGGCAATCGAGACGGCGTTATTCGATTTCTACAGCGAAGCGATCGACGACGGCGACTTCGAGACTGCGCAGGAGCAGCTTGATTGGGAGAAGGCGCAAGGATCGAAGTTTCTCAACCCAAGAGCAGCGGCAGCGCCGTCGGAGGTTTGGCCCCTCACTGCGTTCGATTCGATCATCGTAACCACCGACCGCAGCGAGAACATCATCGCTCAGGTCGAAGGCCGCGCCGCCTGGGACGGGGAGCATGGCGTCGTTCTGACGTTCAGCGACAATGGTGAGCTTCGCGGCGTCGCCGGATGGGGCAAAATCTACTGAGGAATAGCCTCAGCCCGCCAGCGCCGGCTCGGGCTGCTTGGCAGCTTCCACCAGCAGTCCGTACGACCGCAAGCGCGCCTGGTGGTCGTGGATCTGCGCGGTCACCATCAGTTCGTCGGGCTTGGCGCGCTCGACGAACTCGGCGAGCTGGGCCCGGGCCGTGGCGACGCTGCCAATCGCCGAGCAACTCAGCACCTGCTGCAGCATCGCCCGCGCCTCGAGCGGCAAGGTGTCGGCAAACCCGGCGCGCGGCGGCGGGAGCTTGCCCGGCTGGCCGGTGCGAAGGTTCACGAACGCCTGCTGCACCGAGGTCGCGAGGAGTTCGGCCTCCTCGTCGGTATCCGCGACGATCGCGTTGAATCCGAGCATGACATAGGGCTCGGCAAGCTGCGCCGAGGGCGTGAAGTTCCGCCGGTAGATGGCGATCGCGTCCATCATCTGCGCCGGCGCGAAATGCGAGGCGAAGGCGTAGGGCAGCCCCAGCATCGCCGCCAGCTGCGCACCGAAGGTGCTCGAGCCGAGGATCCACAGCGGGATAGTCAGCCCCTCCCCTGGGATCGCCTTCACGCGGCCGTTAGTACCGGCGAAATAGCCTTGCAGCTCAACCACATCGCTCGGGAACTGGTCAGCCCCTGACGACAGGTTGCGGCGCATCGCATAGGCCGCGGCCTGGTCGGTTCCGGGCGCGCGGCCGAGCCCGAGGTCGACGCGGCCCGGATAAAGCGATTCCAGCGTCCCGAACTGCTCGGCGATCAGCAATGGCGCATGGTTGGGCAGCATGACACCCCCCGCCCCGATCCGGATGGTCGAGGTCTGCGACCCCACAAACGCCAGCGCCACCGACGTCGCCGCGCTCGCAATCCCGGGCATCGAGTGATGCTCGGCCATCCAATAGCGCTGGTAGCCAAGCCCCTCGGCATGGCGCGCGAGGTCGGCCGAATTGCGCAGCGACGCGCCGGGGTCGCTGCCCTCCGGAACGGGGGACAGGTCGAGAACGGAAAGAGGAAGCATGACCCCCAAGTGGGTCGGATGACCTCGCCTCACAAGGGCTAGACGGTGCGATTGGCCTCACCGGCACATGGCCGCACGCCGCGAGGCCGAGGGCAAACTGACGTCACCCGAGAACGATCGCCGACCCGGCAATTCCCGCGGCAATGATCGCCAGCGCGAGCGCGCCGAACAGCAGGCCCGATGTCGCATGCGACGCCCGCTCGGTGCCCCGGCGCTTGCTTGCGGCATCCAGTGCCAGCCTCACCCGCAGCGATTTCGACTGCAGCAGTCCGAAACCGAGCATGATGACGGCGCCGGTAGCGACCAGTTGCGCGAGCCCCAATTGGGTGATGATCGGCACGATCATTTCCTCGCTCGCTTGGCGGCGGCGATGGCATCGAGGGCATTCGTGTAGCGAAAGCCGCCCCACTCGAAGCTCGTCTGCTGGCGCGATACGATACCGAGCTCCGTCAGCAGGGCGTGGGGGACGTGTTCCGGGGCGGGGACCGAAGCTGAATGCTCGGCCTGATCGTGATCGTTATCTGAGCCGTGCATGGCTGGGTTCCTGTCGCTTCTGGGAGGATGAGGAGCGGCGCTGCATCAGCGGCGCGAGCGATTGGCGAGGAGCGCTTCCTGCTGCCGGAGCACGCGCGCGCGATGATCGTAGCGAAGCGGACTGACGAGCCCCTGCTCGCAGTCATGGATCAGGCTCGCGCGAAGCCGCGCAACCCCCCTTGCGGTAGGCACATCTGCCAGACTGTCGATGGGTGAAAGCGCCATGTTGATCTCCCACGGAGCGGGAGCAGCTATCTCTCAGGCGCACATCGCTCGATCGTCAGCGCGCTGATCACGATGTGGGGATGGTGCGCGGCCTATACAATCCCTGCTCATTGCGAAATGCAGGCGGATACGGGCTTTCTTTCGGATGCCATGGCCTGGCGACCGCGAAAGGCGTAGAAGCGTGGCATCGCACATCCCGTCGAGCACGTGCGACTGAGAGACAGTCTGCTCCCGCTCCCGTGGAGAGTGACGATGCCCAACAAATCAACGGCCTCCGGCCCGCACTTCACGATCTTTCGGTCCGCTGCGGAAGAAGTGAACCGACAGGCGGCAACCAGCCATCGTGCGGCCTCCAGCGCGGCCGAGGATGCCGGCGATGCATCTGCCGAGGACGCCTGGGTGAACGAAGGCGGGCATTTGGTGGCGAGGAGCCCTCCTCGCTATTTCCCGATGGATCTTCCCCACCCTCGAAACCGCGATGGCACTGACGCCCAAACGGGCTTGCGAGCAACCGCTTCGCCAACACCCGCAAAGTAGGTTTTCGCATGTCGCAATGAACCCGAACGGCAGCATGGCTCTTTCACATCGCAGCCCGACCGGACCGTCGCCGCATGCCAAGTCCACGCCAATATCGACAACTTGGAGGGTCGGGCGACCTTACAGACCCTGGTAGCGCTGCCAGTTCTCCGGGCTCAGCCGCACCGCGACGAACATCTCCTCGCCCTCGTGCCGGCTCTCCAGCACTTCGCCGCGGCTGTGGAGCCAGGCGAGGCGCTGGCCGTCGCTGCTGGCGAGGCGGAGGTGGTGGACCGCCGCGCCCTCGCGCAGCAGTTCGCCGACCCGGGTCAGGAGGCGATCGGTCCCCTCCCCGCTCAGCGCCGACACGGTGATGACGTCATGACGCCGGTCGGCCTCGTTCTCGACCGCCTCGCGGTCGGCGCCTTCGAGGAGATCGACCTTGTTCCAGATCTCGAGCCGCGGCGGTCCCTCTTCGCCTGCTGCGATCCCAAGGTCGCCCAGCACCTGCTCGACGTCTGCCTTCTGGGCGTCGCTGTCGGGGTGGTGGATGTCGCGCACGTGGAGGATGAGGTCGGCGCTCGCCACCTCCTCGAGAGTCGCGCGGAAGGCGGCGACGAGTTCGGTCGGCAGGTTCGACACGAACCCCACCGTGTCCGACAGGATCGCCTTGTCGAAGCCCGGCACGCTGATCTCGCGCATCGTCGGATCGAGCGTCGCGAACAGCAGGTCCTCGGCGAACACCTTGGCGCGGGTCAGGCGGTTGAACAGCGTCGACTTGCCGGCATTGGTGTAGCCGACGAGCGCGATGATCGGCCACGGCGCGCGCTTGCGGCGGTCACGGTGGAGGGCGCGCGTCCGCTTCACCTGGTCGAGCTCGCGGCGGATCTTGGCCATTCGGTCGCGGATCAGCCGGCGGTCGGCCTCGATCTGGGTTTCGCCGGGGCCGCCGAGGAAGCCGAAGCCGCCGCGCTGGCGTTCGAGGTGGGTCCAGCTGCGGACCAGCCGCCCGGCCTGATAGTCGAGGTGGGCGAGTTCGACCTGCAGGCGCCCTTCGGCAGTCGCCGCGCGCTCGCCGAAGATCTCGAGAATGAGCCCGGTGCGGTCGATGACCTTGGCCTTGGTTCCGTCCTCGAGGTTCTTCTGCTGGACCGGGGTCAGCGCCGCATCGACGACGAGCACCTTGGCGTCACGCTCCGCCGCGCGCGCGGCGATCTCCTCGACCTGTCCTTTGCCGAACAGCGTCGCGGGGCGCGGCTGGCGGATTCGGAAGGCCATGCGGTCAGTGACGTCGAGCCCGATCGCCTCGGCCAGCCCCTGCGCTTCGTCGAGCCGGGCGTCGCTGGTCCGGGCGTTGGTCTCGTTCGAGCGGTCGGGCAGCACCACCAGCGCCGCCTCGCCCCGTCGAAGCCCGTCGCCGCCCGCGCGATCGAAACCGGTACTCACTTCTCGTCCTCCTCCTCAGGGTCGGGTTCGACCCCGCCGAGGTGGAGCTGGCTTCCCGGCTGCATGGTCGAGACCGCATGCTTGTAGACGAGCTGCACCTCATTGCCGCGGCCAAGCAGCATCGAGAAGCGGTTGAAGGCGACCACTTCGCCCTGCAGCATGACGCCATTGACGAGGAACACCGTCATCGCCTCACGCTGGCGGATGGCGGCGGCGAGGAACAGGTCCTGAAGCGTCGCCCTCCCCTCCTCCACGCCCTCGCCGCGAAAGCCCGTGAGGTCGAGGTCCGCCGGCGGCCGCGCCGGCATGATGGTCGACATCGCATGCTTGTAGATCAGCTGGCTCACCCCATCACGGCGAAGCAGCAGCGAGAAGGCATCGAACCAGGTGATGACCCCGGTGAGTTTCACGCCCTTCACTAGGAAGATGGTCACCGGAGTCTTCGACCGGCGCAGGCTGTTCAGGAAATGATCCTGCAGGGACAAGGGTTTGGACGGCATTGTTTGGCGTTCTTCTTATTATCGTTGTGGGACGCCAAGCGCCCCTAGCTACCTGAACGCTCGTCTTCGCCATTCTGTCCCTTGTCGCCCAGCCCCAGCGCCTTGAGTTTCCGGTGCAGCGCCGAGCGCTCCATCCCGATGAAGCTCGCGGTGCGGCTGATGTTGCCCGAGAAGCGGCGGATCTGGACCCGGAGGTATTCGCGCTCGAAGCTTTCGCGGGCCTCGCGCAGCGGCGAGCCCATGATCGACAGGGTCGAATTGGACAGCCCGCCCGAGCCACCGCTGTCGAGCACCTCCGCGGGAAGCAGGTCGACGTCGATCCGCCCCAGCCGCTCGGTCGGCGCCATGATGACGGTCCGCTCGATGATGTTCTTCAATTGGCGGACATTGCCCGGCCAATCGTGCGCCTGGAGCGCGGCGAGCGCCTCGTCCGACAGGCTCGGTGCGGGCATGCGGCGGTCGGCAGCGAAGCGCGCCAGATAGTGGACCGCGAGCTCGGGAATGTCCTCGCGTCGCTCGCGCAGGGGCGGAATCCGGATCGGCACCACGTTCAGGCGATAATAGAGATCTTCGCGGAAGCGGCCCGCGCTGATCTCGTCGCTGAGGTTGCGCGAGGTCGCCGAGAGGACGCGGACATCGACCTTGACCGGCCGCTGCCCGCCGACCCGGGTGAAGCTCTGGTCAGTCAGCACGCGCAGGATCTTGCCCTGCGTGGTGATCGGCATGTCGGCGATCTCGTCGAGAAACAATGTCCCGCCATGCGCCTGCTCGAGGAAACCGGGGCGCGCGACCCCATCGACCTCGGAGCCGAACAATTCCTCCTCGACCCGGCCCGGGTCCATCCGCGCGGCGGCGACGGTGACGAACGGCCCGTCGGCGCGCGTGCTCCAGTTGTGGATGGTGCGCGCGGCAATCTCCTTGCCGACGCCGGCGGGCCCGGTGATCAGCACGCGGCTGCCGGTCGGCGCAACGCGCTTCAGCGTGGCGCGAACGGTGTTGATCGCGACCGACGCGCCGTTCAGCTGATCCTCGGTCCCGATGCGCTCCTTGAGATGCGCATTCTCGCGCCGCAGCCGATCGGTTTCGGTCGCGCGGCCGACGAGGTGGAGCAGCCGGCTCGCCTCGAACGGCTTCTCGATGAAGTCGACTGCGCCCTCGCGGATCGCCGCCACCGCAGTGTCGAGATTGCCGTGTCCGCTGATCATCAGGATCGGAAGCGAGCTGTCGCGCCGCTTCACTTCCTCGAGTAGCTGCAGCCCGTCGAGCCGCGAGCCCTGGAGCCAGACATCGAGCAGGACGAGGCTCGGGCGGCGGCTTTCGATCGCCTCGAGCGCCTCGGTCGAATTGGCGGCCGAGCGAACGGCATAGCCTTCGTCCTCGAGCACGCCGGCCACGAGCTCGCGAATGTCGGCTTCGTCGTCCACGACCAGCACTTCTAGAGCCATGTCACGCAGTCTCCTCGTCAGGCGTCTGTTCGGCGGCTTCGGCAAGCACGGCGAGCTTGGCGAAGTCGAAAGCGATGCGGACGTGGGTGCCCCCGCCCGCGCGGTCGAGGAAGGCGATCTCGCCGCCATGCTCCTCGACGATTTTCTTGACGATGGCGAGGCCGAGGCCGGTCCCGCGGACCCGCGTCGTCATATAGGGTTCGGTCAGCCGCTCGCGCTCCTCGGGCAGGCCGATGCCGGTGTCGGTGACGTCGATCACGAGCTGCTGCTCTGTCCGCTTAAGCGCCAGCGCGACACGGTCGCCGGCGAGGCTGTGTTCGCCGCGGGCCTTCCGCGACTCAATGGCTTCGACCGCGTTCTTGACGACGTTCGTCAGCGCCTGGCCAAGCTGGCGGCGGTCGCAGACCATGCGGATGTCGCCGGCCTTCGGATCGAGCGTGAAGCTGATCCCCGGATGCGCGACCTCGTGCAGGAACAGCGCCGTGCGCGCGATCTCGTGGACATTCTCCTCGCGGAACACGGGTTTCGGCATGCGCGCGAAATTGGAGAATTCGTCGACCATGCGGCGAAGGTCGCCGACCTGGCGAACGATGGTCTCGGTCAGCCGGCCGAAGGTCTCGGGATCGGACTGCACTTCCTTGCCGAAGCGCCGCTGGATCCGCTCGGCCGCGAGCTGGATCGGCGTCAGCGGGTTCTTGATCTCGTGGGCGATGCGCCGGGCGATGTCGGACCAGGCAGCGCGGCGCTGGTCGGCGAGCTGCTCGGTGATGTCGTCGAAGGTCAGCACCCAGCCGTCGGCATAGCGCACGCGCTTGACTGCGAGCGTCCGCTGTCCGCCCTCGGCGCGGACCAGCACATCGGCCTCGCGCTGGTCGCCGCAGAGGAATTCGGCGAGCTCGTGGCTGACCTCGTCGAGCGACTGCTCCTCGATGCCCTCGGCCCCGTGCTGCAAGAGCGCCTCGGCCGAACGGTTGGTGAGGAGGATGCGGCGGTCGTTGTCGAGCGCGATGACGCCCGCGGTCACCGACCCCAGCACCGCCTCGATGAAGGCGCGGCGGGTTTCGAGCTGCGTGTTGACCGCCTTGAGCGCACCGGTCTGTTCCTCGAGCCGGCCCGTCATCCGGTTAAAGGCGGCGGCGAGCACGCCGATCTCGTCGTCCTTGCGATTCTCCTCGACGCGTGCGGAGAAATCGCCCTGCTCTACCCGGCCGGCCGCCGACACGAGACCGCCGAGCGGGCGCACCAGGCGGTCGGCGATCTTGAGGGCGAAAAAGATGGCGAGGCCAACGACAAGTAGGCTGCCGATCAACAGCGCGGCATTAAATCGAAGCTGATTGGTGCGGGATCGCTCGGTGAGACTTTGATAGTCGGAGCGAATGGTGTTCGCCCCTTTGATCTGCGCCTCGATCGTTGGGTCAATATTTCGGGCGGCATACAAATAGGTTCGTTCGCCGACGCCGAGCTTGACGAGGACACCCACGCGGTTGGGGGTGCGGACATCGACGAAGCGGCCCGCGCCCGCCTTGGCGATCGCCGCGCGCATCCGCGCCGGATCGAGCATTCCCTCGTAGCCGTTGGCCAAGGCCTCGCTTCGGATCTGCCCGTCGTTCCCGACCGTGAAAATTGCCGCTTCGTTCAGGCTGCGCTGGTAAGTCTGAAAGGCGAGACCCTCGGTCAGTCGCTCCTGGGGCAGGGTACGGATGTATTCGGACACGTCGCCCGACATTGCCTCGGCCTCGGCCCCGACGCGCCCAAGCTCATAGGCATAGACGTTGCTTGCAACGTCGACCGTCCGTTCGAACATGGTCCGTGCCTTGTTCGAGAACCAGAATTCGAGGCCGGACTGGAGCAGCACCGACGCGAAGATCGCGATGAGCACCGTCGGCACTGCCGCGATGATCGAGAAGAGCGCGACGAGGCGGGTGTGGAGGAGGCCGGTGCCAAGCCCGCCCTGCGCCGCGCGCTTGACCGCGAGGCGCCGCGTCAGAAGCACCATCAACAGGATCGCGGGGACGAGATTGCCGACCAGCAAGAGCGCGATCAGCGTCGGCGAGGCCATCTGCCCCTGGTCGCCCGCGCCGAGCACGACATAGCTGACGCCGAGCATCACGATCAGCGCGCCCGCGGCGACCCCCTCCATGATCCGGTAGAAGCGGCCGTTGGCGCGCTCGGCCGCAAGCCAGCGGCTCAGGCTCGGTGGCTGATCAAGGCTTGAAGCGGTTGCGCGAGCATCCATGCGGCGACCGCCCTAGCATGGACTTGTGGCCGAAAGAACACAGTTTGTGACGGTGCGCGTTAACTATTTTCGCGGCGCAGCGAGCGGGCCTACTAGGCGGCCGCCCGGCTCAACCACGGCGCGTAGAAGTCGCGGAGCATCTGGACGACGACCTTGGGATCGTCCTGCGTATTCACTTTCTGGCGGAATTCGGCCGAGCCGTGCAAGCCCTTGGTGTACCAGCCGATGTGCTTGCGCGCGAGGTTCACGCCGGTCTGCGTACCGTACAGTGACTGCATGGCGTCATATTGCTCGAGGATCATCGCGAGCTGCTCGTCCATGCTCGGATCGGGCTTCTCGCCCCCGGCGAGGTCGGCCATCACCTGGCCGAGCAGCCACGGCCGGCCATAAGCGCCGCGGCCGATCATCACGCCGTCGGCGCCCGATTGGCGAAGCGCCTCGCGCGCGTCCTCGCGGCTGTTGATGTCGCCATTGACGATCACCGGCAGGCTGGTCGCTTCCTTGACCTTGGCGACGAACGACCAGTCGGCCGACCCCTTGTACATCTGGTTGCGGGTGCGGCCGTGGACGGTGATCATGCGTGCGCCAAGATCCTCGGCGATCCGCGCGAGCTCGGGCGCATTGAGGCTGTCGTGGCACCAGCCCATCCGCATCTTCACCGTGACCGGCACCGACACGGCTTTCACCGTCGCCTCGATGATCGCGGCGGCGAGCGGCAGGTCTCGCATCAGCGCCGAGCCGGCGTCGCCGTTGACCACCTTCTTGACCGGGCAGCCCATGTTGATGTCGATGATGGCCGCGCCGCGCTGCTCGTTGAGGCGCGCGGCGTCGGCCATTTCCTTCGGGCTGCAGCCGGCGAGCTGGAGCGAGACCGGCTCTTCGCTCGGGTCCCACAGCGCCTTCTGGAGGCTCTGCCGGGTCTCGCGGATCGCGGCCTGGCTGGCGATCATCTCGCTCACCGTCAGCCCGGCGCCGTTGCGCTTGACGAGCTTGCGGAAGGGCAAGTCGGTGACCCCCGTCATCGGCGCGAGGATGACCGGCGCGTCGATCCGGACCGGGCCGATCGTGATAGGCTTGAAACTGTCCATGGGAGCGCGCGCCTTTACAGGAGCGGCCGCTTGCGGGCAAGGCGCGCGCGTGGAGACCGTCACCGCCCTCATCGTCGCCGCCGGTTCGGGCACCCGGATGGGCAGCGACACCCCCAAGCAATATCGCCGGCTGGGCGCGAAGCCGCTGCTGCGCCACGCCGTCGAGGCCCTCGCCCGCCACCCGCGGGTCGATGCGGTCAGGGTGGTGATCGGCGCCGGGCAGGAAGATCCCGCCCGCGAAGCGCTCGCCGGGCTCGACGTCGGCGACCTCGTCACCGGCGGCAAGGAGCGCGCCGACAGCGTCCGGGCCGGGCTCGAGGCCTGCGCCGACGGGATCGTCCTCATCCATGACGCCGCCCGCCCCTTCTGCCCGCCCGCCGTCGTCGACCGGCTGATCGACGCCCTCTCCAAGGCCGATGGCGCGGTTCCGGTGCTGCCGATGGCCGATACGGTCGCCAAGGGCGACAGCGAGCTGCGCGGCACGGTCAACCGCACCCAACTCCTCCGGGTCCAGACCCCGCAGGCCTTCCACAAGTCCGACCTCGTCTATGCCTATGAGGAGGCCGGCCGGGGCACGCCGACCGACGAATCGACGGTCATGCAGCATGCCGGCCTCAAGGTCGCGACCGTGCCCGGCGATGAGAGCCTGCATAAACTTACCACGGCAAATGATTGGGAACGCGCCGAAATGATGCTTGCCGCGCAGATGATCAGCCGCTCGGGCACCGGTTTCGACGTCCATGCCTTCGAGGGGCCGGGCCCCGTCATCATGGGCGGGATCACGATCGACCATCCGCAGGGCCTTGCCGGGCACAGCGACGCCGACGTCGTGCTTCACGCCATCACCGACGCCCTGCTCGGCGCGGCGGCGCTGGGCGACATCGGCCAGCATTTCCCGCCCTCGGACCCGCAATGGAAGGGCGCCGCGAGCGACCGCTTCCTCGTCCATGCCGCCGACCTCATCCGTGAGCGCGGCGGGATCATCGACCATGTCGACTGTACCGTGATCTGCGAGGCGCCCAAGGTCGGCCCGCATCGCGCGGCGATCCAGGCCCGGGTCGCCCAGATCCTGGCCCTTCCGCCCGAACGGGTAAGCATCAAGGCCACCACGACCGAGCAACTCGGCTTCACCGGCCGGCGCGAGGGGATCGCCTCGCAGGCCATCGCCACCATCCGCCTTCCCGCCTAGGATCGCGCCCATGGAATCGCTCGTGCACCCCGACCTCGCCGCGAAGGCCCGCGAGGTGGTCGCCAAGAACAAGGCTGCGGGGCGGCGCATGGCGGTGGCCGAAAGCTGCACCGGCGGCCTCGTCAGCGCCGCGCTGACCGAGGTGCCGGGAAGCTCGGCGGTGTTCGACGCGGGCTATGTCACGTATGCCAATGATGCCAAGACCTCGCTGCTCGGCGTTTCGTCGGACGTTCTCGACACCTTCGGCGCGGTCAGTGTCGCGACCGCCTGGGCGATGGCCAAGGGTGCGCTCGAGAAGTCGGGCGCCGATGTCGCCGTGGCGATCACCGGAATTGCCGGCCCCGATGGCGGCACGCCGTCCAAGCCCGTCGGCACCGTCATCTTCGCCCGCGCCGAAAAAGGGCAGGACCCCGACATGATCATGGCCGACGCCAAGCTGTTCGACGCGACCGATGGCCGCGCCGGGGTGCGGCTTCAGGCCGCGCTGTGCGCGCTCGAGTTGCTCGAACCGTAAAGCGCCGCTGCGCGCTGTTCGAAGGCGTTGGTCATCTTCCTCAGCGCCCGGTCGAACACCTGCCCCGCCACCGCTTCGAAGATCCGGCTGCGGAAGGCGAAGTCGACGCTGAAGCAGAGGTTGGTGCCGCCCTCGGCCGGCTCGAACCGCCACTCGTTATGAAGGAACTTTAGCGGCCCCTCGACATAATCGACCGTGATCGCGTCGGGGTGGTGCTTGATGACCTTGCTGGTGAAGCGCTCGCGAAACGCGCCGAAGCCGACGATCAGGTCCGCCACCATCTCGGTCTCGCTCGACGACCGGATCCGCACCGCGGTCACCCACGGCAGGAATTCGTCATAGCGCGCGACGTCCGCGACCAGCGCGTAGAGCTGCTCGGGCGTGTAGGGGAGGAACCGGTTTTCGGTATGCTTCGGCATGCGTCCTAGCGAGCCAGCCGCGCCGCCCGGGCTTCCTGCATCTTCCGGAAATCGTCGCCCGCGTGATAGCTCGAGCGAGTCAGCGGCGATGCCGCCACCAGCAGGAAGCCCTTGGCCCGGGCGATCGCGGCATAGGCCTTGAACGAATCGGGTGTCACGAACTCCTCGACATTGGCATGGCGCGGGGTCGGCTGGAGATACTGGCCCATGGTCAGGAAATCGATGTCGGCCGAGCGCATGTCGTCCATCACCTGGTGGACCTCGAGCCGCTGCTCGCCGAGCCCGACCATGACCCCCGACTTGGTGAAGATCGCCGGGTTGCGGCGCTTGACGCTCTCGAGGAGGCGGAGCGAGGCATAATAACGCGCGCCCGGCCGGATCGTCGGATAAAGCCTCGGGACGGTCTCGAGATTGTGGTTGTAGACGTCGGGACCGGCGTCGACGATCCGTGCGACCGCTTCCTCGCTCTTGTTGCGGAAGTCGGGGGTCAGGATCTCGATCGTCGTCGTTGGAGTCTCGCGGCGGAGCGCCTCGATCACCTTGACGAACTGGCTGGCGCCGCCGTCGGGAAGGTCGTCGCGATCGACGCTGGTGATGACAATGTGCTCAAGGCCGAGCTTGGCCGCCGCGATGGCGGTGTTCTGCGGCTCGAACGGATCGACCGCGCGCGGCATGCCCGTCTTGACGTTGCAGAAGGCGCAGGCCCGGGTGCAGGTGTCGCCGAGGATCATCACCGTGGCGTGCTTCTTGGTCCAGCACTCGCCGATGTTCGGGCAGGCCGCTTCCTCGCACACGGTGGCAAGGTTCAGCGAGCGCATCAGCTTGCGCGTTTCGGCATAGCCTTCGGAGGTCGGAGCCTTGACCCGGATCCAGTCGGGCTTCCGCGCTCGGGGCGGGGTCGGGAGTGCGGTCGGCGCGTTCATGGCGGCCAGATAGCGATTGGAGTGGCCGACCGCCACCCCTACCCCTTCGGCCACGCGACGGGACGCCAGATGCGCCAGAGGGGCCCCCGCCTGGTGGCAGGGACCCCTCCGTCAGCCGCTCGCGCGGCCATTATCTTCCCGAGGGAAGAAACGCTTTAGCAGCGGGTGTTGTAGTCGTAGATCGGGTTGCCGTTACTATCGACATAATAGCAGTAGCCGCGGGTGTCGCGGTAGTACTGCTTGCCCTTGACCACGGCGCCGATCACCGCACCGGCGATGCCGCCGGCAACCGCGCCGCCGACCGTCGAAACGCCCGGAACGACCGCGCCGAGCACGCCGCCGGCAACCGCGCCGACCGCGGCACCGGTCGCGGCGCGCTGCGCCTGCGAGTTGTTGCCGCCATTATAATAGGGATCGCCATAGGGATTGGTGGTCGCGCAACCGGTGACCGAAACGCCTGCGACCAATACGGCCGCCATCATCGCCTTCTTCATGGATACGTCCTCCAGCTAAATCATCGTCTGGATGGTGAAGCGCGGGAAGCCGACAATCGTTCCGCCCACGTGCAATTGCAAAGGGAGGGCGGTTCAATTAGCCGCTCGCCGATGCAAGCTTATCGTGCGCTTCTCGACGGCTATCGCCGCTTCCGTTCCACCGGCTATCCCGATCAGCGTCGGCGCTGGGAGGCCCTCGCGACGGGTCAGGAGCCACCGGTCATGATCATCGGCTGCTGCGACAGCCGGGTCGATCCGGCGACCATCTTCGATACCCTGCCGGGCGAGATGTTCGTGCTTCGCAACGTCGCCAACCTCGTCCCGCCCTACGAGGTGGGTGGCGGGCTCCACGGCGTGTCGGCGGCGCTCGAGTTCGCGGTGACGGCCCTCAACGTCAAGCACGTGATCGTGATGGGGCACGGGGCCTGCGGGGGGATCGCCGCGTCGCTCGCCGGCGACCTAGATCCCGAGCAGAGCTTCATCCCGGGCTGGATCGCGATGCTCGACGACGCCCGCGAAAAGGTCGTCGCCGAGGCGCCCGAGAACCCCCAGCGGGCGCTCGAGCTCGAGGGCGTCAAGACCAGCCTCGCGAACCTGCGCACCTTCCCGTTCGTCGCCGAGCGCGAGAAAGCGGGCTCGCTGATGCTCCATGGCCTTCATTTCGGGGTCGCCGACGGCAAGCTGTGGGCGCTCGACGAGCAGACCGGCGAGTTCGACCCCGTGACAGAGGACGCCTGACCATCATGGACCGCGACCGCAACATTGCCCTGCTGATCGACGCCGACAATGCCTCGCCCGACCACCTCGACGAGGTGTTGCTCGTGCTGGGCGAACTGGGCGGAATCAATGTCCGCCGCGCCTACGGCAACTGGTCCAAGCCCGCGCTCAAGAACTGGGGCCTGCTCACCACCCAGCATTCGATCCAGCCGATCCAGCAGTTCGACGTCGTCAAGGGCAAGAGCGCGACCGACATGCGGATGGTGATCGACGCCATGGACATGCTCCACCGCGACCAGATCGACGGGCTGGGCATCATGTCGAGCGACAGCGACTTCCTCCCCCTCGCCCAGCGCATCCGCGAGGCGGGCATCCCGGTCTATGGCTTCGGCACCGCCAAGACCCCGGTCAGCTTCCAGAACAGCTGCACCCGCTTCTTTGACGTCGCCGCGCTGGCCGCCGCCGAACCCGACGAACCTGCCGATCCCGACCACGAGGCACGCCCGGTCGAGCAGGAATTGCTTAATGCGCTCGGTTCGGCCTGGAAGCAGAGCAAGCGCGACCAGGAAGGCTTTGCGTCCCTGTCCGAAGTCGGTCAGCGCGCCAAGGCGGTGCTGAGCTTCTCGGTCCGCAACTATGGCGCGCGCAGCCTCTCCGAGCTCGTCCGCTCGATGCCCGAGTTCCAGGTCAGGGAAGCTGACGGCGGCGGGCTGCTGGTCCGCCGGGTCCGCTAGGAACGAAGGAACCCTCCCCCGCCTCTCCCGTTTCGGTGCCAAACCTTTTCATGGGAGAGATCAAGTGGCTGATGCCGAGCGCGCCGAGGAACTGAAGGAAGCCTTCTGGAAGGAGCTGAAGAGCTCGCCGTTCGTGATGATCGGCCTCCAGGGCGTCGAAGACAGCCGCACCCGCCCGTGGACCGTGCAGGTCGACTGGAAGGATGACTCCAAGGACGGCGGCGACATCTATTTCTTCGGCGCCAAGTCCGAGGCGATCGTGAAGGGCCTGTCGGAAACCAACCGCGCGGTCTGCACCTATGCGTCGAAGGGCCACGACCTGTTCGCGCACATCCACGGCACGCTCGAACTGGTCAACGACCGGGCGCTGGTCGACAAGTTCTGGAACCCGTTCATCGCCGCCTGGTACAAGGACGGCAAGGACGATCCCGAGCTCCAGCTGCTGCGCTTCGACACCAGCAAGGCCGAGATCTGGAAGGCCGAAACCGGTTCAACGCTGGTCGCGGTGGCACTCAAGATGCTCGGCCGCGACCCCGGCAAGGATCACGAGCACGAGAACCAGGCCGAAGTCGCACTCTGACGAGTGTGACAGCTTAATCACAGTTTCGCTTCGTATACGTATGTGCGGCCTTTCGTCGGGAACCCGACCGACGGAGGGCCGTTCGTGCCACAGCGACTTTACCTGTCTTCAGACGTAGTGAGTAACGCTTTGGCTTCCGATCCTACATTCACCGGCCGCGACGACGCCTCCTCCGAGGGCGCCGACGACAAGGCTGCCCTTACCATCAAGGCGGCGCGTTGCCGTCGCCTCGCCGCCGGGATCTCCGACACCCAGGCCGCCGACGTGCTGAGCAGCATGGCGCGCAGTTACCAGGCGGCCGCCGATCGCCTCGGCAAGCACGACTAGCCAGATTCGTCAGGTCCGCTAAGCTCCCGCCGTCTGAATGGGGGGAGCCAAGAGCATGCGGATCCAAGCCACCATCCTGGGCCTGTTGCTGACGGCAGCGGTTCCCGCTTCGCCTGCACTAGCGCAAAGCCATGCAGGCCATGCCGACATGGTTGCGCCCGCCACCCCCCAATTGCTCAGCGGTTATGGTGGCGGTGGCCTCAAGATCGACACGCAAGTCCCGCAGGCGCAGGCATTTTTCGACAACGGCCTCCAGCTCGCCGCAGCCTTCGCGCATGCCGCGGCCGTCGAGGCGATGAAGGAAGCGCGCCGGCTCGATCCCGCCTGCGCCATGTGCGTCTGGGGCGTCGCGTGGGCCGACGGTCCGACCATCAATTACAACAAGACGCCCGAAGAGATGAAAGGCCTGCTCAAGCTCGCCCGCGAGGCGCAGGCCATGGCCGCGAAGGGCGGCGATCCGCTCGAGAAGGCGCTCACCGATGCGCTCGTCGTCCGCTACACCAAGGGCGGCGGCTGGGGGCAGCCGGGCGACCTCGCCTTCGCCGACGCGATGCAGAAGATTTCCGACCAGCATCCCGACAACGACCAGATCGCGAGTTTCGCCGCCGACGCCTGGCTCCAGGCCGGCAGCGAGGACGAGGCCAAGATGAAGGCCGCCGCCCGGCGCAGCATGGCCGCCGCCGAGCGCGTCCTGGGTCGCAACCCGACCTATACCCCGGCGATCCATTTCTACATTCACGCCAGCGAGATCGCCGGCGAGCCCGCCAAGGCCGAACCCTTCGCCAATCGCCTCGGCGCGCTGGCCCCCAACGCCCAGCATCTCGTCCACATGCCGAGCCACACCTTCTACTGGGTCGGGCGCTACCGCGAGGCGGGGCTGGTCAACCGTCAGGCGGTCGAGATCGTCTATGCGCAGGCCAAGGCCATGGCGGTGCCGCCGCCCGCGGGGGTCTTCGGGGTCCCTTATCACCTCCACAACGTCACCTTCGGGATCGGCGGCGCACTGATGGCGGGCGATGCCGAGACCGCCTTGTGGCTCGCCCGGCCGCTCGTCACCGCCTCGCTCTCGGCTGACAAGGCGCTCGCCAGTTCGCAGCGCGCGGCCGCCGGCGCTTACGTCGCGCTCGGGATCCTCGCCGACCCGCGAGAGATCCTCGCCGTGCCCGAGCCCAGGCTCCCGATGCTCAAGGGCATGTGGCATTATGCCCGGGGCGAAGCCTTCGCGCGCCTCGGCCGCGCCGCCGACGTGCGCCGCGAACAGGCCGCCATCCCCGCGGCGCCCGAGCCCAAGCGCAAGAAGGACGATTACGACTGGTATGGCCGCCAAACGCTGCGGATCGCGAGCGCGGTGCTCGACGGGCGTGCGGCAATGATCGAGGGCAAGCCCGCGCTTGCCGCCGCCGCCTTCGAGCGCGGATCGCTGCTCCAGGAAGATGCCGATTACGGCTATTCGGGCGATCCGCCCGCCTGGTGGTCGCCGGTTCGCCGGTTCGAGGCCGAGGCCAGGCTCGCCGGCGGTGATCTGGCCGGGGCCAAGCAGAGCGCGGACAAGGCCCTCAAGGGCCGGCCCCTCGATCCGGGTTCGCTGGCGGTGCTGGCGGCGATTGAAAGCCGGCGGGCGGCCCGCTAGCCGCGTCCTCCATGGCCCGCTCCCGTCCCGCCCGCTCGCTTCCTGCGCGGATCTTCCGCTTCCTGCTGTTGCTGGTCGTGGTCTTCGTCGCGGGATCGATCTTGTGGGTGATCGCCTACCGCTTCATCAACCCGCCGATCACCGCGACCATGGCGGGCGACATGCTCGCCGGGCGCGGCGCGACGCGCGAGTGGATGGGGCTCGACCGGATCGACCGCGACGTGGTCCGCGCGGTGGTAGCCGCCGAGGACAGCAAGTTCTGCAGCCATGCCGGCTTCGACTGGGACGCGATCAGCGACGCCGCGCGGCGCAACGCCAGCGGCGGCCGGATCCGTGGCGGCTCGACCATCAGCCAGCAGACCGCCAAGAACGCCTTCCTGTGGCAAGGCGGCGGCTATGCTCGCAAGGGTGCCGAGGCCTGGTTCACCTTCCTGATCGAGCACCTGTGGGGCAAGCGCCGGATCATGGAGGTCTATCTCAACCTCGCCGAGACCGGGATCGGCACCTATGGCGTCAACGCCGGCGCCGAGCGCTACTACGGGCATGACGCCGCCGCGCTGACCCGGACCGAGGCCGCCCGGCTCGCCGCCGTCCTGCCGCTCCCCAAGGGCCGCGCGGCGATCGCGCCGCAGGGCTTCACCCGCCGTTACGGCAACAGCATCGCCGCGCGGATCGCGATCGTCGCCCGCGACGGGCTCGACGCCTGCGTCTACCGGGGCACGACCGCGCCCAGGGACCGCACTCCGCCGCCGAGCCGCAAGCCCGTCTCCTTGCCGGGCTCGGACGTCGAGACGGCGACCCCGCCTCCACCCCCGCGTGACGTCATCGAGCAGCTTCCGGAGGCGCAACCGGAACCGGCTCCCGAGGAAGTGGCGGCACCCCCGCCCGAGGCGGAACCCGAAATGGATGCGCCGCCCGCTCAGGACACCAATCAGGCCTGACCTACGGCGCCTGCTGCAAACCGCTCGCAACAGGAACGTCGCGCTCCCGCCGCTTGTTGACGCCCATGAGAATTCAACAAGTTGGGAGAGCCATCATGGCCACGCGTAACGAAACCCGGACTCGCAGCCGCAGCAACGACAACAACCGCAAGACCCGCAAGCCCGCGGCCGAGAAGAGCGCCTTCTCGTTCGGCAACGGCGAGAGCGGCGCCGCCCCGCTGCTCGGCGCGCTGGCGGCCGGCGCGGCGATCGGCATCGGCGCCAACTGGGCGCGCAAGTTCCTGCAGCAGGCGTCGGAATCGGTCATGGCCGGCAACGCCTGGGACGAGATCCTGAAGCTTGAGCACAAGGCGACACTCGCCAAGTTCGACGCGCTCCTCGCCACCGAGGACAGCGAAACGGTCAAGCGCGCGGGCCTCGTCAAGCTCCTCCACTACGGCCTCAACAAGCACAGCTTCCAGGAGGAGCAGGTCGTCTATCCGGCGCTTCGCCAGGCCAATGAAACGGTCGACGCCGACCATCTCGAGCATGAGCATGGCTATGTGAAGACCTACCTCTATCGCCTTGAGAACATGGAAAAGGATTCGGCCGAGTTCCTGCCGACCGTGCGCGAGTTCCGCGACCTCATCGCCGAGCATGCGAAAATGGAAGAAGAGCAGGTCTACCCGCGCTTCAAGGCCGCGATGAGCGATGAGCAGAACGCCCGGATCACCATGCTGATGAACAAGGAAGGCATGAAGATGAACTGAGGCTCGGCGACGAGCTTCGTGTAAACCAGAACGTCGTCCCGGCCCGCGCCGGGGCGACGTTTTGGTTTGTCAGCCCACCAGCCGAAGCTGTTCGGCCGCTGCCAAGGTCACTCCGTCCTCGCCGACGAAGCGCGCGAGCCGTGCCGCGAACTCGGCATCGACCGCGAAGCGCCCGGGAAGCAGAAGGGTCGCCTCGCGCCCGTCGGTGACCGGCACGAGCAGCCGGACGATTCCGCTTCCGCTCTTGGCTTGGCCCAGCTCCTTCAGCACCGCCGGCAGCACATCCTCGCTCGGCACGCGCGCCGTCAGCTCGACCCGGCTTCGCCGCGCCAGTTCCTCGAGCGGCTGGAAGCGCTTGATCGTCACGCGCGGCTGGTCCTCGCCCGGACGCCGGTCGAGTTCAACCGACAGCAGCCCGCACTGCCCGCTCTTGGCGCCCGCCTCGACCGCGGCTGCCGCTTCCTCGTCGAACACGGTCGCGTCGAACTGGCCGCCGCTGTCGCTGAACCGGGCCATGAGGAAGCGCTTGCCCCGCTGCGAGGTGCGCCAGCGCGCTTCCTCGACCAGCCCCGCCATCACCGCCGCGCCGCGCCCTTCCGCCGGGATCGGCACCGAGCCGAGGTCGGTGCTCGTCCGCACGCGGTGCGCGGCGAGGAGATGCTTGTGGCTGTCGACCGGGTGGGCCGAGAAATAGAAGCCGAAGCTGTCGCGCTCGGCCGCCATCCGCTCGGCGAGCGTCCAGTGCGTGTCGCGCGGCAGGCGGATCGGCGCGACGTCCTCGGCCTCGCCGCCCCCGCCGAACAGGCCGCCCTGCCCGCTGGTCCGCTGCTGGTGCGCGCTGGTCGCATGCGCGAGGATCGTCTCCGCGCCCGCATGCACCGCCGCGCGGTCGTCATTGAGCCCGTCGAGCGCGCCCGCTGCGGCGAGGCTCTCGAGCTGGCGGCGGTTGAGCAGCCGCGGGTCGATCCGCGCGGCGAAGTCCTCGAGGCTGGTGTACGGCCCCTTGGTCTTCCGGTCGGCGACCAGTTCGGCCATCGCCTTCTCGCCGACACCCTTCAATGCCCCCAGTGCATAGCGCACCGCGCCGTCGGCGACGTCGAAATCGGCTTCGCTCGCATTGATGTCGGGCGGGAGCAGGGTCAGCCCCATGCGCCGCAGGTCGTCGACGAACAGGCAGAGCTTGTCGGTCTGGTGGATGTCGTAGCTCATCGACGCGGCGAAGAACTCCGCCGGATGATGCGCCTTCAGCCAGGCGGTGTGATAGGCGACGAGCGCATAGGCCGCCGCGTGGCTCTTGTTGAAGCCGTAGCCGGCGAACTTGTCGATCAAGTCGAACAGTTCATTGGCCTTGGCGGGCTTGATGTCCTGCCGACCGCAACCCTCGACGAAGCGCTCGCGCTGCGCGTCCATCTCGGCTTTGATCTTCTTGCCCATCGCTCGGCGGAGGAGATCCGCTTCGCCGAGGCTGTAGCCCGCGAGCACCTGCGCGGCCTGCATGACCTGTTCCTGATAGACGAAGATGCCGTAGGTTTCCTTCAGCACTTCCTCGAGCAGGGGATGCGGATATTCAATGACTTGCCGCCCGTTCTTGCGATCGCCGAACAGCGGGATGTTGTCCATCGGGCCCGGGCGATAGAGCGACACCAGCGCGATGATGTCGCCGAAGTTGGTCGGCCGCACGGCCGCGAGCGTCCGCCGCATGCCTTCGGATTCGAGCTGGAACACGCCCACCGTGTCACCGCGCTGCAGAAGCTCGTAGACCGCCGGGTCGTCCCAACCGAGCTTGGCATAGTCCGCCGTGATCCCGCGCTTGGCCAGCAGCCGCTGGCCTTCCTTGAGCACCGACAGGGTCTTCAAACCGAGGAAGTCGAACTTCACCAGCCCCGCGCCCTCGACATATTTCATGTCGAACTGCGTGACCGGCATGTCGGAGCGGGGATCGCGGTGGAGCGGGACCAGCTCCTGCAGCGGACGGTCGCCGATCACCACGCCCGCGGCGTGGGTCGAGCTGTGCCGCGGCAGGCCCTCGAGCTTCATCGCGAGGTCGAACAACCGTTTGACCTGCGGCTCGTTCTTCACTTCGGCCGCCAACTCGCTGACGCCGTTCAGCGATCGCTCGAGCGTCCACGGGTCGGTGGGATGGTTGGGGACGAGCTTCGCCAGCCGGTCGACATGGCCGTAGCTCATCTGGAGGACGCGGCCCGTGTCCTTGAGGACGGCGCGGGCCTTGAGGCGCCCGAAGGTGATGATCTGCGCCACCTTGTCCCGGCCGTACTTGCCCTGGACGTAGCGGATCACCTTGTCGCGGTGGGTTTCGCAGAAATCGATGTCGAAGTCGGGCATCGACACGCGCTCGGGGTTGAGGAAGCGCTCGAACAGCAGGCCGAGCGCCAGCGGATCGAGGTCGGTGATGAGCAGCGCCCAGGCCACCGCCGAGCCCGCGCCCGAACCACGCCCCGGCCCCACCGGAATGTCGTTCGCCTTGGCCCACTGGATGAAGTCGGCGACGATCAGGAAGTAGCCCGCAAACCCCATGCGGGTGATGACGTCGAGCTCGAAGTCCAGCCGCTCGCGATAGGCGGGCTTCTGACCCTCGGGATAGTCGGCGATGCGGCCTTCGAGCCCGGCATGCGCGGCCTTGCGCAGCGCTTCGTCCTCGTCCTCGCCCATGCGCGGCAGGATCGGGCGGCGCTTGGGCGCGGCCACCGCGCAGCGGCGCGCGACGACCAGCGTGTTGTCGAGCGCTTCGGGCAGGTCCGAGAAAAGCTCGGCCATCACCGCTTCGGGCTTGAGCCAGGCGTCCTCGCTCGAGCGCTTGCGGTTCCCCTCGTCGACATAGCTGCTGCTGGCGATGCACAGCATGACGTCATGCGCCGGGTGGAAGTCGGGCTCGGCGTAGAGTGCGGGGTTGGTCGCGACCAGCGGCAGGTCGAGACCGTAGGCGAGGTCGAGCAGTGCGGCTTCGGCCGCTTCCTCGGCCGCGTCGCAGCGCCGGCTGACCTCGACATAGAGCCGGTCCGGGAAGATGCCGGCGAAGGTTTCGAGTGCGCGCTTGGCCTTGCCGGCCTGCCCGTCGGCGAGCAGCCGCACGACGCTCCCCTCCCCGCCCGCGGTCAGCGCGATCAGCCCCTCGGCGTGGCCGCGAAAATCGTCGAGCGTGACGTGAGGGTCGAGGTGGTCGGGGCGCTCCATATGCGCCTTGCTGACCAGCTTGCAGAGGTTGGAATAGCCGCCCTCGTCCTTGGCGAGGAGGACGATCCAGTCGATCGTCTCGGCCTTGCCGCCCCATTCGGCCGGGCGCGCGAGTCCGAGGGTCGCGCCGACGATCGGCTGCACGCCCGCGTCCATCGCCGCGTCGCTGAACGCCATCGCCGCATAGAGGCCGTTGCGATCGGTCAGCGCGACCGCGGGAAAGCCGAGCTTCTTCGCCTGCTTGGCCAGGATCTTGGGCTCGATCGCCCCCTCGAGCATCGAGAAGGAGGAGAGGACTCTTAAGGGGACGAAGGCCATGATTCGGGGTAGCAAATGGGGGGTGCCTCCGCCAAGCGGAAGGGCACGACTTATCCCCAGTTACCGCCCCCGCCAGCGCCCTTCGACGATGTCGCCGATTTCGGTGATCCGCCCGCGATAGGCGTCGGCGATGCAGCGGTCGGTGGTGCAGCGGTCGCGATAGCCGAGGAACCGGTCGCGGGTGCGCTGGAGGAGCGCGCGCTGCTCGCCGTCGGCACCGCGCAGCGCATCGACATAATAGCTCGCCATCTGCCGGTCGAGCGCGGCGAGGCTGTCGCTCTGGCACACCGCGATCTCGCCCGAGGTCCGCGCGCGCGCGCAGTTGAAGCTCGGCCGCGCGGCGCTGGTCGCCGCAGGCTCGGCCGGGACCGGCGGCGGCGCGGGCTCCGGATCGGGCACCGCCGCGCTCGGATTGTCGCTGTCGGGGGAGGTCGGGACCGGCACCGTGGGCCGCGGGGCGCTGCTCGTGCGCGCCAGCGTCGCGAGCGGCACGGTGATGCCCTCGGCGCCGCGCAGCGTCATGACGTCACCGCTGCCATCGGCCGAGGGCTGGAGATCGTAAGTCAGGCTCGCGGTCAGCGTCCGACGGCCGCCCGTCACCTGGAGGCCCGGCGGAAGGTCGAGCGCGACATCGGCGCCGCAGCTGATCCGCTCGAGCCCCTGGTCCTGGTCGCGAAGCGTCGGGCCCGAGACCCGCACCGAGGCATAGCCGGCGAGGCTGTCGAAGGTCGCCTGGTCCGACCCGCGGGTCGCCGCCGCCTGCCGGAAGAGCTGACGCTTGAGGAGGTCGTAGGTCGCGGGCGCAGCGCAGCGGTCCTGCGGCTGGGCGGCCTCGGCGACGTCCTCGTTGGTCGCCGTCGCCTCGCTGTTGCCGCCGATCGCATCGCTGCCCGCGCCCGACCGAGTGAGGGTGAGGCCGAAGATGATCGCGCCGAGGATCAGCAGTCCACCAAGGATCAGCCAGATCCTGGCCGGCCGAGACGGCCCTCCGCCGTCGCCACCCGAACGACGGTCGCGTCCGGGCTCGAACGGGTCGCGTTCGGGTCCGCCCCGCCGATCGAAGTCCCGGTCGAACCGCGGTCCCTCGTCGCGGATGGGCTGGGGCCGGCCAGGTCCGTCGCGCCCGAAGCGGGGATTGAAGCCGCCCGGCGGGGGCGCGTCAGGATCGAACGGAGGACGATTGGCCATTGGCCCCGAACGCTTCAGTCCGCTTTAGGTCCCAGCGTCGCGAGCCGGCCTTCGTGAAGTCGCACGACCCGGTCCATCTTGCGCGCCAGTCGCTCGTTATGCGTCGCGACCAGCGCCGCGCTCCCCTCGCCCCGGACGAGGTTCAGGAATTCGGCCAGCACCACGTCGGCGGTATGCTCGTCGAGATTGCCGGTCGGCTCGTCGGCAAGCACCAGCGGCGGGCGATTGGCGAGCGCGCGGGCGACCGCGACCCGCTGCTGCTCGCCGCCCGAGAGCTTGGCCGGGCGATGGTCGAGCCGGTGGCCGAGGCCGAGCGCGGTCAGGAGCGCGATCGCCCGCTCCTTCGCCGCCTCGGGTTCGGCGTCGCGGATCAGCTGCGGCAGCGTCACGTTCTCGATCGCGGTGAAGTCGGGCAGCAGGTGGTGGAACTGGTAGACGAAGCCGAGCGCCTCGCGCCGCAGGTCGGTCCGCCCGTCGGTGTCGAGCTTTTCGGCTTGGCGGCCGTTGATCCGGATCGACCCTTCGAACCCGCCCTCGAGCAGGCCGACGGCCTGGAGCAGGGTCGACTTGCCCGAGCCCGACGGCCCCAGCAGCGCGACGATCTCGCCCGGCTGGACCGCGAGGTCGACCCCGCGCAGCACCTCGATGGTGGTGTCGCCCTGGGTGAAGGCCCGGCGCAGGCCGGTGGTTTCGAGAACTGGCTCACTCATAACGAAGCACCTGCACCGGGTCCGTGCTCGCCGCCTTCCACGCCGGATAGAGCGTCGAGAGGAAGCTCAGGACCAGCGCGGTCAGGATGATCACGGTCACCTCGACCGGATCGGTCTTGCTCGGCAATTCGGACAGGAAGCGCACGCTGGGGTCCCACAAATTCTGCCCGGTCATCCACTGGATGACGTTCACGATCGGCTGGCGGAAGAAGAGGAACACCGCGCCGATGATGATGCCGAGGAGGATGCCGAGCGTCCCGATGGTCGTGCCGACAGTGACGAACACCTTCATCATGCCCCGCCGGCTCGCGCCCATGGTGCGCAGGATGGCGATGTCGCGGGTCTTGGCGCGGACCAGCATGATCAGGCTCGAGAGGATGTTGAACACCGCAACGAGGATGATCAGCGAGAGGACCACGAACATCGCGACCCGCTCGACCTCGAGCGCTTCGAAGATCGCGGCGTTCATGCTGCGCCAGTCGACCGCGACCCCTCGGCCCTGCACGATCTGCGACAGCGCGCCCATCTGGCGGTCGATCTTGTCGGGGTCGGTGACCTTCACCTCGACGATTCCGACCTGGTCGCCCATCATCAGCAGGGTCTGCGCATCCTCCATCGGCAGGATGACGAAGGCATTGTCATAATCGTAGACGCCGACCTCGAAGGTCGCGGCGACGGTGTAGCTGACGATCCGCGGCACGGTCCCGATCGGCGTGTCGCGACCCTCGGGGCTGATCAGGCTGATCTCGGAGCCCGGAAAGGCGCCGAGCTGCTGCGCGAGGCGGGTGCCGATCGCAACGCAATTGCAGCCGGGGGTGAGGTTGTTGAGGCTGCCGCTCTTGACCCCGCCGGTCAGCACCGGGTTCTGGCGGATGTCGCCGACCCGCATGCCGCGCACCAGCACGCCCTCGACCCGGCCGTTGGCGCTGGCCATCAGCGGCTGCTCGATCAGCGGCAGGGCCGAGGTCACGCCCGGCACCTTCTTCGCGCTGTCGGCGATCTGCTGCCAGTTCGACAGCCGCCCGTCATAGCCCTGGATGACCGCATGGCCGTTAAGCCCCGCGGTCTTCTCGAACAGCTCGGCACGAAAGCCGTTCATCACGCTCATGACGATGATGAGGGCGGCGACGCCGAGCGCGACCGCGCCGAGGCTGATCATCGAGACCAGGAAGATGAAGCGCTCGCCCTCTCCCTTGCCGGGGAGGAGGTAGCGCTTGGCAATGATCCGCTCGTAGCGGTTGAGGATCATGCCGTGAGCCTCGAAAGCGCGCTCTCGATCGAAATCTCTTCCTTCTCGCCGGTGCGACGGTCCTTGAGTTCGACCGTGCCGGCGGCGAGCCCGCGGGGGCCCACGATGATCTGTTTCGGCAGGCCCATGAGGTCCATGCCCGCAAGCTTGGCCCCGCCCCGCTCGTCGCGGTCGTCGTAGAGGACTTCGACGCCGGCGGCGGTGAGCTTGTCGTAGATGTCGCTCGCGGCCGCTTGGCTGGCCGCATCGTCGCCGCGCATCGTCACCAGCCCCACCTGCCAGGGCGCCACCGCCTCGGGCCAGACGATGCCGTTGTCGTCGTGGCTCGCCTCGATGATCGCGCCGACCAGGCGGCTGACCCCGACCCCGTAGCTCCCCATGTGCGGGACGACGTTGCCGCCGTCGGGGCCGCTCACCTTGAGGCCCATCGATTCGCTGTACTTGGTGCCGAAATAGAAGATGTGCCCGACCTCGATCCCGCGGCCCGTGCGGCGACTGGCTTCGGGCAGCTCGGCCCACTTGGCTTCGTCGTGGGTCTCGTCGGTCGCCGCATAGGTGGTGTTCACGCGGTCGAAGAGGCCCTTCAGCCCGGCCTCGTCGGCATAATTCAGGTCCGCCTGGCTCCAGTCGAAGCTGTCGTAGGCGCTGTCGTAGAAGACCTCGCTCTCGCCGGTGGGCGCGAGCACGATGAATTCGTGGGACAGGTCGCCGCCGATCGGGCCGTTGGCCGCGCGCATCGGGACCGCCTGGATGCCCATCCGCTGGAAGGTGCGAAGATAGGCCAGCATCTGCTTGTAATAGCTCAGCCTGGCGCCCGCCTCGTCGAGGTCGAAGCTGTAGGCGTCCTTCATCAGGAACTCGCGCCCGCGCATCACTCCGAAGCGCGGGCGGACCTCGTCGCGGAACTTCCACTGAATGTGATAGAGCGTCCGCGGCAGCTGGCGGTAACTGGTGGTGTCGACCGCGAACAGCGCGGTGATCATTTCCTCGTTGGTGGGACCGTAGAGGATCTCGCGGTCGTGGCGGTCGCGGATGCGAAGCATCTCGGGGCCATAAGCGTCGTAGCGCCCGCTCTGCCGCCACAGGTCGGCGCTCTGCAGCGTCGGCATGAGGAGCTCGATCGCGCCTGCCTTGTCCTGCTCCTCGCGGACGATCTGCTCGATCTTGTTCAGGACCCGGAGGCCGAGCGGCAGCCAGGCATAGATGCCGGCGGCGGTCTGGCGGACGAGCCCAGCGCGCAGCATCAGCTTGTGGCTGACGATCTGGGCGTCGCTGGGGCTTTCCTTGAGGACGGGGAGAAAGGCTTGGGAAAGGCGCATGGGCTCCTCCCCTAGAGAGCGTCACCTGAACAGGCAATCGCCCGCACCCATGTGTCCGACTCGCCACAGGGGCTGTGGAAAACTTGCCAGCATCGTGCCCGCCCTGATGACAAGCGCCGGAAAAGGCGGCAGCAATCGGGCTCCAAGCCGCGGCACACTCCTGCCGCGTAGGTCCAAGGGGGCTGACGAGCAATCGTCACGCAGGACGCCCGGGTCGCTCCGACGAGTGGCCCGGGCGTTTGCTTTGGTGGGGGAGGAGCGTTGGCGTTGGCGCGGAGAAAGTCACCGGATCCGGTCCAGCCGGGCGGCTCGGGCAAGCAAACCATCCTCGCGGTGCTGCTCGCGGCCATCCTCGCGGTCGCCTTCTGGGGGTGGCAGCAGGAAGAGGACGTGCCGGACGCGCCCCCCTTGCCGCGCGAAACCGAGGAACGGCCGAGCCCGCCACCGCCGCCTCCGCCGCCGCCGACGGGCGTTTCGGCGAACCCCGTCTCGCCAGGCCGCGGCCTTGCCACGCCGGCTAGGGCCAACCTCGCGGCCCTCTTCTCGGACGAGGACTATCCCGCCGACGCGATCCGTCGCAACGAGCAGGGCACCACCCGTTTCGAGGTGGCGGTCGATCCGCAAGGCCGGGTCGCGCGCTGCACGATCCTTTCGAGCAGCGGTTCGGCCGCGCTCGACGCGGCGACCTGCCGGGTCATCCGCACCCGCGCCCGCTTCATCCCCGCCACCGATTCCGATGGCCGGCCGACGAGCGATGCCATCCGCCTCTTGATCCGCTGGGTGCTGCCCTGAGGCTTGACTAACCGGGCCGCGAACCTATTTGCACGTTTCAGCGTATTAGCACGATGAAACAAGCGCCCGTCTCCCCCGCCCCGTCCCGCGACGGCGATGCCCTGTTCGAGGAACTGTGCCGCGCTCTGCTGACGGCGCCGACGCCCGACGCCATGGCGCGCCTCCTCACCGACCTGTGCACCCCGCAGGAGATCCGTACCCTCGCCGAGCGCTGGCACGTCGCCCGCCTGCTCGACGGGAGCGACCTCTCCTACCGCGACATTCATGACGCCACCGGCGTTTCCACCACCACCATCGTCCGGGTCGCCCGCTTCCTCCGCCAGGAGAAGAACGGCGGCTATCGCGCCGCGATCGACCGGCTCAAGGATCAAGACAGTGCTGATTGACGCCGACCGCCTCCACATCGCCATCCAGAAGAACGGGCGGCTCAGCGACACCAGCCGCGAGCTTCTCAAGGACGCGGGCCTGCGCCTCCAGAACGGCCGCAACGCGCTCACCGCCCGGGTCGACAACTTCCCCGCCGACATCATGTTCGTGCGCGACGACGACATCCCGACCTTCGTCGCCGACGGCGTGTGCGAATTCGGGATCGTCGGCGGCAACGTCCTCGAGGAATTCCGCCTCGCTTCGGCCGAGCCCGCGGTCGAGGTCGTCGCCCCACTCGGCACCGCGCGCTGCTCGCTGAAACTCGCCGCGCCCGAGTCGTTCGATTGGCAGGGCCCGCAAAGCCTCGCCGGCCAGCGCATCGCCACCTCCTATCCTCGGATCACCGAGCGCTGGCTCGCCGACCAGGGCATCGCCGCAACCGTGGTCAAGATGAACGGCGCGGTCGAGCTCGCCCCGCGCTTGCGCATCGCGCCCTTCATCTGTGATCTCGTCTCGACCGGCGCGACGCTCGAGGCCAATGGCCTGCGCGCCGTCGCCGACGTGTTCGACAGCGAAGCGGTCCTCATCCGCACCACCCGCGAGATCGGCGTTACGCGCTCGGCGCTGGGCGAGGCGCTGCTCAGCCGGATCCAGGGCGTTCTGACCACCAAGGACGCCAAGTACATCCTCCTCAATGCCCGCTCGGAATCGCTCCCGGCGATCACCCGCATCCTGCCGGGCGCCGAGGCCCCGACGATCATCCCGCTGCACGGTCGCCCGGGCCATTTCGCGGTCCATGCCGTCTGCCAGGAATCGGTCTTCTGGGAGACGCTCGAGCAATTGAAGGCCGCCGGTGCCTCGGCGATCCTCGTCCTCCCGATCGAAAAGATGATGCTGTGAAGCCGCTGACCTGGTCCGCGCTGTCGGCCGCCGAACAGGCCGCCGCCCTCGCCCGCCCGCCCGCCCGCCGCTCGGCCGAGCTCGTCAACGGCGTCACCTCGATCGTCAACGAGGTGCGTGACGGCGGCTGGCCGGCGCTCTGCGCCATCGCCGACGGGATCGACGGCGCGGTGCCTGCCAGGGTCGCGATCGCCCCGCTCGCCGCCGAGGCCCGTCGCACGCTTCCGGCCCACGCGGTTTCCGCGATGGAGCTCGCCGCCGCCAATGTCGCCGCCTTCCACGAAGCGAGCCGACCCGCCGACACCGCGGTCGAGACCATGCCGGGCCTGCGCGTCGAGAAGGTCTGGCGCCCGCTCGACCGCGTCGGCCTCTACGTCCCCGGCGGCGCGACTCCGCTCTTCTCGACCCTGCTGATGCTCGCGCTCCCCGCGCGCGCCGCGGGCGTCGGCGAGATCGTCGTCGTCACGCCCCCGAGCGAGGGCGGCCTCGCCGCCGCGCTCGCGCTTGCCGCCGAGCTGTGCGGGATCACCCATGTCTGGACCGTCGGCGGGGCACAGGCCATTGCCGCGCTTGCCTTCGGCGCGGGCGACATCCCCGCCTGCCCCAAGATCTGCGGGCCCGGCAACGCCTGGGTCGCCGAAGCCAAGACGCAGGTCAGCGCCCTCCCCGGCGGGCCCGCCATCGACATGCCCGCCGGCCCGTCCGAGCTGATGGTCATCGCCGACGCGACCGCCAGCCCCGCGACGGTCGCCGCCGACCTCCTCAGCCAGGCCGAGCATGACGCCGCCGCGCAGGTCCTGCTGGTCAGCGACGACGAGCCGCTCATCGCCGCCGCCCTCGCCGAGGTCGAGCGCCAGGTCACGACCCTGCCTCGTGCCGACCTCGCCCGCCGCTCGCTCAAGCATGGCCGCGCGATCCTCGCCGCCGACCTTCGCGAAGCCGCGGCCATCGCCAACGCTTATGCGCCCGAGCACCTCTGCCTCGCGCTCGCCGATCCCGACGCGCTGCTCCCGGCCCTCACCAATGCCGGCGCGATCTTCGCCGGTCATGCGGCGGCCGAAAGCTTCGGCGACTATCTCGCGGGCTCGAGCCACGTCCTCCCCACCGACGGCGCCGCGCGCGCCTGGAGCGGGATCACCACCCACAGCTTCATGAAGGCGATCAGCATCCAGCGCGTTTCCCCCGAGGCGGGCCGCGCGCTCGCCGGCCCCGCCGCCGCCCTCGCCCGCCTCGAGGCATTGGAAGCCCACGCCCGCGCCGCCGATGCAAGGAACGCCGCATGACTGCCCTCGCCCAGCGCCTCGCCCGGCCCGAAATCCTCGCGCTCGCGCCCTTCGACCTCGGCAATCGCATCGCCGATCCCGACGCCATCCTCCTCGACGCCAACGAAAGCCCGTTCGGCCCCCTGTCGGGCGGGAGTGTCGCGGCGGGGGTCAACCGCTATCCCGAGCCCCAGCCCGCACGCCTGCGTGCCGCCATGGCGGCACTGTACGGGGTCGCGCCCGAGCAGTTCCTCGTCACGCGCGGCGGGGACGATGCGATCGACCTCCTCTGCCGGGTGTTCCTGCGTGACGCCCGCGACAAGGCCGCAGTCTGCGTGCCGAGCTTCTCGGCCTATGCCCACTTCGCGCGACTCCAGGGCGGCACCGTCGTCGAGCTTCCCCTCACGGCGGACTTCGACCTCGACGCCGATACCGTCGTCGAAGCGCTTCGGGGCGACGAGGCGGTCAAGCTGCTGTTCCTTTGCACCCCCAATAATCCGACCGGCAACAAGGTCGATCCCGCGACGATCCTCGCCATCGTCGACGCGCTGCCGGGCGTCATGATCCTCGCCGACGAGGCCTATCTCGAGTTCAGCGACACCCCCAGCCTCGCCGCCGAGGCGGTCGCCCGCGACAATCTGCTGGTCTTGAAGACCTTGTCCAAGGCCTTCGCGCTCGCCGGCGCGCGGGTCGGCGGGCTGGTCGGGCCGGCTTCGAGCCTCGAGCTCATTTCGCGCGCCTTGCCACCCTATCCGCTTCCGACCCTGTCGGTGAACGCGGCCTTGGAAGCGCTCCAGCCCGCCCGCCGCGCGATCCACCGCGAGCGTATCGCCAGGCTCCTCGCCGAGCGCGACCGGATCGCCCCGCTGATCGCCCGCTCGCCCCACGTGACCAGGGTCTATGCGAGCGCGGGCAATTTCCTGTTCCTCGAGACGGAGGACACCGAGGCGCTCGCCCGTCGCCTCGCCGCCGACGGGATCAAGGTCCGCTACCGCCCGCAGGCCGCGCCGGGCGGGGTCCGCCTGACTATCGGCACGCCGCAGGAGAATGACGCCGCGCTCGCCGCCTTCGGGGTGGCGGTCGACGCCGCGCCGCGACGGACCGCCGAGATCGCCCGCGACACCAAGGAAACGCGGATCGCCCTGTCGCTCGACCTCGATACGCCCGAGCCGCGCCGGATCGACACCGGCATTCCCTATTACGACCACATGCTCGACCAGGTCGCGGCGCATGGCGGGTTCAGCCTGACGCTCGCCTGCCAGGGCGACCTCGAGATCGATCCCCACCACACGATCGAGGACGTCGCGATCGCGCTCGGCCAGGGGCTTCGCGACGCGCTCGGCGACAAGCGCGGGATCGGCCGCTTCGGCTTCGCCCTGCCCATGGACGAGACCGAGGCACAGGTGCTGATCGACCTCTCGGGCCGCCCCTTCGCCAAGTTCGACGGGTCGTTCGAAGCCACCCACGTCGGCGACTATCCGACCGAGATGACGCCGCACGTCTTCCGGAGCCTTGCCGACAGCCTCGGCGCCGCGATCCATGTCCGCGTCGTGGGCGAAAACGACCACCACAAGGTCGAGGCGTGCTTCAAGGCCTTTGGCAGGGCCCTGCGCCAGGCGCTTGCAATCGAAGGCAAATCCGACGCGCTGCCAAGCACCAAGGGCATGCTGTGAGCGCCTCGGTCACCCTCGTCGACATCGGTTACGGCAACATCAATTCGGTCGAGATCGCGCTCACCCGCTTGGGCGCGCAGGTCACCCGCAGCAGCGACGCGGGCGAGATCCGGTCGGCCGAACGGCTCGTCCTCCCCGGGGTCGGCGCGGCGGCTTATGCGATGGAGCGGATCGAGGCGCTCGCGCTCGGCGACGTGCTTCGCCGCTACACCGGCCCCGCGCTCGGCATCTGTCTTGGCATGCACCTCCTTTTCACCCGCAGCGACGAGGGTGAGGTCGATACGCTCGGCCTGATCCCCGGGCGGGTCCGCCGCCTGACCCCGGCGCCGGGCATCACCATCCCGCACATGGGCTGGAGCCGGCTTGAGGTCGCCGATGAGGCAATCGGCCTAAGCACCGGTGATTACGTCTATTTCGCCCACAGTTACGCCGCCGCGGACGGCCCCGCCACCGTCGCCCGCGCCGACCACGGCCAGCCCATCCCCGCGGTCGTCCGCCACGCCAACTGGACCGGCGCCCAATTCCATCCCGAGCGTTCCGGTCCCGCCGGCGCGCGCTTCCTCGAGGCCTGGCTGACCATATGATCCTCTACCCCGCCATGGACCTCATCGGCGGCCGCATCGTGCGCCTCCGCCAGGGCCGCTTCGACGAAGTGACCTTCTACGATCCGGCGCCCGCCGCGGCGCTGGCGAGCTTCGCCGAGGCCGGCGCGACCTGGGCGCATGTCGTCGACCTCGACGGCGCGCGCGAAGGCCGGCCGATGCAACACGAGCTTCTGACGTCGCTCGCCGCCGCTTCGCCGCTCAAGCTTCAGGTCGCGGGCGGCGTTCGCAAGGCGGCCCATGTCGCCACCCTCCTCGATGCCGGCGCCGCGCGCGTCGTGATCGGCAGCCTCGCGGTGCGCGATCCGAACGCCACCACCGCCCTCCTCGACCGGTTCGGACCGGAGCGGATCACCCTCAGCCTCGACGTCAACGTCGTCGACGGCGTGCCCCTGGTCGCCACCCACGGCTGGCAGGAGAATAGCGGCGAGACGTTGTGGGACGTCGCCGCGCGCTATCCGCAGGCCCGTCACCTGCTGCTGACGGACATCGGCCGCGACGGCATGCTCGAGGGGCCGAACCACGCGCTGCTCGGCGAGGCAGTCACCCGCCTCCCGCACCTCGCCATCCAGGCGAGCGGCGGGGTGACGTCGGTCGCGGACCTGCAGCGCCTCACCACCGACGGCGCGATCCTCGGCCGCGCCATGTGGGAGGGCCTGCTCCCGCTCAGCGAGGCGCTCGATGCCCGCCGCTAGGATCATTCCCTGCCTCGACGTGGCGAACGGCCGCGTGGTCAAGGGCGTCCAGTTCCGCGACCACCGCGACGTCGGCGACATCGTCGAGAACGCTTTGCGCTATTCGGCCGAGGGCGCCGACGAACTGGTCTTCTACGAGATCACCGCCAGCGCCGAAGGCCGCAGCCTCGATCTCGCATGGGTCCGCGACATCGCGGCCGTGATCGACATCCCCTTCTGCGTCGCGGGCGGGATCCGCGACCGTGCCGCCGCCGCCGCCGTGCTCGAGGCGGGGGCCGACAAGGTCTCGATCAATTCCCCCGCGCTCGAGACCCCCGAGCTCATCACCGAACTCGCCCGCGACTTCGGCAGCCAGTGCGTGGTCGTCGGGATCGACAGCCTGCGGAGCGAGGACGACACCTACCGGGTCAAGCAATATACCGGCTCGGTCACCGCCACCCGCGACAGCGGCCGCGAGACCGTCGCCTGGGCGCGCGAGGCGGTCGACCGCGGCGCAGGCGAGATCGTGCTCAACGCCATGGCCAAGGACGGGGTGCGCAGCGGCTACGACCTTGCCCATGCGCGTGACGTCATGGCGGCGGTCCCGGTCCCGCTGATCGTCAGCGGCGGTGCCGGCAAGCCCGAGCATTTCCGCGATGCGTTCGAGGCGGGCGCGAGCGGGGCGCTGGCGGCGACGGTCTTCCACGACCGCCTGATCGCCATTCCCGATCTGAAGGACTGGCTCGCGAACGAAGGAATCGAGGTGCGGCGGTGAATTTCGATCCCGAAACCCTGGCCTGGGACAAGATGGACGGCCTGCTCCCCGCGATCGTCCAGGATGCCGCCACCGGCCTCACCCTGATGCTCGGCTATATGGACCGCGCCGCGCTCGCCGCGACCCAGGAGAGCGGGCTCGTCACCTTCTTCAGCCGCTCGAAAGGCCGGCTGTGGCGCAAGGGAGAGACGAGCGGCAACGTGCTGCGCCTCGTCGAGCTTCGCGCCGATTGCGATGCCGACGCGCTCCTCGTCCTCGCCGAGCCGGCTGGCCCGACCTGCCACACCGGCACCGACAGCTGTTTTGGCGGCGAGGCGCCCGGCGCGGGCTGGCTCGGCACCCTCGAGAAGATCGTCGCGGCCCGCGCCGCCGCGTCGCCCGACAAAAGCTACACCGCGAGCCTGCTCAGCCACGGCCCCGCCAAGGCCGCGCAGAAGGTCGGCGAGGAAGGCGTCGAGGTCGCGCTCGCCGCGGTCAGTCGCGACGAGGACGGCTTGGCGGAAGAAGCCGCCGACCTTCTCTTCCACCTGCTCGTGACCCTCAAAAGCCGCGACGTCCCGCTCGAGACCGTGCTCGAAAAGTTACGCAACCGGCACAAGCCTATGAGAACAAGCGAAGAACAAACTGCTTGACTGGACGGGAACGAAAGCGGAACATCGGCCCAGAAGCACGGTTTTCCGATCCGTTCCGGAACGAAACGAATCGAACGCCGTTGCCCCTCGAAAGAACAAGGGAAGAACGCCGTCATGATCGTCCTCGGTTTTCTGGCTTTTACCGTTGCCCTCGGCCTCGCGCTGCTCGTCATGGGCGACACGCTCGCCGCGAATGCGCCCAAGATCGCTGCCGCGCTGCGCGGTCACTCGTTGCTCGCCGAGCCGGTGATGGTCACCCGCCCCGTGTCGGTGCGGATGGTCTCGCGCCGCGTCAGCCAGCCGGTGTCGGTCCAGCCTCGGCTGCGCGCCGCCGCTTGACGCGGGCATAGCTCGCCAGGCTGAACGGCACGCTCAGGAGGTAGCCGAGCGAGACCGCGAGCAGGGTGATAAACGGCTCGTTGATCAGCGCCGCCGCCAGCAGGGCGACGCCCGCCAGCGCCACCACCCGCCAGCTGCGCCGGATCCGGATGCTGGTCCAGCTGTAGGTCGGGATCGCCGAGATCATCAGGATCGCGACGAACAGCGTCCAGGGCATCACCAGCTGCCAGTCGCGGAACAGGTCGTTGCCCGTGATCAGCCACAGA
Organism: Sphingomonas rosea; assembly: GCF_039538065.1. NCBI lineage: Bacteria > Pseudomonadati > Pseudomonadota > Alphaproteobacteria > Sphingomonadales > Sphingomonadaceae > Sphingomonas > Sphingomonas rosea. The sequence continues at coordinate 2,242,406 of NZ_BAABBR010000001.1, read as the reverse complement.
TAGACCGGCGCGAACGCGAGCCCCGCGCCGACCGGCGCCGGAACGCCGGTATTGAAGCCCGCCGACTTGTGCGGCTGGACGTCGGCATCGATCCGGGCATTGAAACGCGCGAGGCGCAGCGCGCAGCTCACCGCCAGCGCGAGCGCCACGGTCCAGCCGAACTTGGGGGCGGCGCTCAGGCTGAACTGGAACAGGATCAGCGCGGGCGCGGTCCCGAACCCGATGTTGTCGCACAGCGAATCGAGCTCGGCGCCGAACTTGCTGTTGGCCTTGAGCATTCGCGCGATATTGCCGTCCATGCCGTCGAGCACGCCCGCGACGACGATCGCGATCATCGCCTTTTCCCAGTCCTGCGCGAAGGCATAGCGGATGCCGGTGAGGCCCGCGCACAGCGCCAGCACGGTCACCGCATTGGGAATGAATGCGCGGAGCGGCAGCCCCCGTCCCTCGCGCTCCCTCACTGGCTGGTCCCCGTCATCATCGGATCGGTCCCGAGCTCGCCGAGGATCGTCTCCCCCGCGATCGCCCGCTGGCCGAGCAGCAGCCGCGAGCCCGTGCCCGCCGGAAGATAGACGTCGACCCGGCTACCGAAGCGGATCAGCCCGATCCGTTCGCCCGCGGCGACCTTCTGGCCTTCGCGCACGAAGGAGAGGATCCGCTTGGCGACCAGCCCGGCAATCTGGGTGAAGCCGATCTTCACCCCGCCCTCGCCCTCGACCACGAAATGCTGCCGCTCATTGTCCTCGCTCGCCTTGTCGAGGTCGGCGTTGAGGAATTTGCCCGGCACATAGGCGATCCGGCGCACGACGCCCGCGATCGGGGTCCGGTTGATGTGGACGTCGAACACGCTCATGAAGATCGACACGCGGGTGAATTCGCCTTCGCCCAGCTCGGCGCGAAGCTCGGGCGGCGCGGGCACCCGGGTGATCATCGTCACCAGCCCGTCGGCAGGCGAGACGATCAGCCTCGGGTCCGAGGGCGTGGTCCGAACCGGATCGCGGAAGAAGGCCGCGACCCACAGGGTGACGCCCGCCATCAGCCAGCCGAGCGGTCCCCAGATGAAGTGGAGCAGGAGCGCGACGAAGCCTGCGATCACCACATATTTGCGCCCCTCGGGATGGACCGAGGGGAAACGCCACTTGACCGCGGTCAGCTGGCTATCGGGATTGTCGATATGCGCCATACCCTTCGGCTCTTAACGAGGGCTTGGCCGCGTTGCCAGAGCGGGACCGGTTCGCTAGTTGCCCGCCCAACATTCTCAAAGGCAGCAAAATGACCAAGATCAAGGTGAAGAACCCGGTCGTCGAAATCGACGGCGACGAGATGACCCGCATCATCTGGCAGTGGATCCGCGAGCGGCTGATCCTGCCCTATCTCGACGTCGACCTGCGCTACTACGACCTCGGCATCGAGAATCGCGATGCGACCGAGGACAAGGTGACGGTCGAGGCGGCCAATGCGATCAAGGAGCATGGCGTCGGCGTCAAATGCGCCACCATCACCCCCGACGAGCAGCGCGTCGAGGAATTCGGCCTCAAGAAGATGTGGAAGAGCCCCAACGGCACCATCCGCAACATCCTCGGCGGCGTCGTCTTCCGCGAGCCGATCGTCATCGCCAACGTCCCCCGGATCATCCCCGGCTGGACCGACCCGATCGTCATCGGCCGCCACGCGTTCGGCGACCAGTACAAGGCGACCGACTTCCGCGTGCCGGGCCCGGGCAAGCTCACGATCAAGTTCGAGGGCGAAGACGGCCAGGTGATCGAACATGAAGTGTTCGAGTTCGAGAGCGCCGGCGTCGCCATGGGCATGTACAATGTCGACGAGAGCATCCGCGACTTCGCGCGCGCCTCGATGAACTACGGCCTCCAGCGCGGCTGGCCGGTGTACTTGTCCACCAAGAACACCATCCTCAAGGCCTATGACGGTCGCTTCAAGGATATCTTCGAAGAGATTTACCAGAGCGAATTCAAGGACAAGTTCGACGAAGCTGGTATCGAATATCAGCACCGTCTGATCGACGACATGGTGGCCAGCGCGCTCAAGTGGAGCGGCAAGTTTGTCTGGGCCTGCAAGAACTATGACGGCGACGTCCAGTCGGATCAGGTCGCGCAGGGCTTCGGTTCGCTTGGCCTCATGACCAGCGTCCTCCTCACCCCTGATGGCCAGACCGTCGAGGCCGAGGCCGCGCACGGCACCGTCACCCGCCACTATCGCATGCACCAGCAGGGCAAGGCGACCTCGACCAATCCGATCGCGTCGATCTTCGCCTGGACCGGCGGCCTCAAGTTCCGCGGCCGGATCGACCAGACCCCCGACGTCATCAAGTTCGCCGAAACGCTCGAGCGCGTCTGCGTCGAGACGGTCGAAAGCGGCAAGATGACCAAGGACCTCGCGATCCTGGTCGGCCCCGACCAGCCGTGGATGACTACCGAGCAGTTCTTCGAAGCGGTCGTGCAGAACCTCGAAACCGCGATGGCTTCGGCCTGAGGCGATGAGCCTGGCGAGTGTTCAGGCCTGGGTTGCGACCCACGCGCCTGACCTCGCCATCATCGAGGGGCACGGCAGCACGGCGACCGTCGCCGATGCGGCCGCGACCCTCGGCGTCGAACCGGGACGGATCGCCAAGACGATCGCGCTCCGGGTCGGCGACAAGACCCTCCTCCTCGTCACCCGCGGCGACGCGCGGCTCGACAATTTGAAGTGCAAGGCCGCGTTCGGCGGGCGGATCCGGATGCTCGACCCCGACGCCACCTTCGCCGCCACCGGTCATGTCGTCGGCGGCGTCTGCCCCTTCGGCCTCGCCACCCCGCTGCCGGTCTATGCCGACGTCAGCCTGCGCGCCTTCGCCACCGTCTTTCCCGCCGCCGGAAGCCGCACCGCCAGCCTCGAGATCACGCCCGGCCGCCTCGCCGAGCTGACCCTCGCCGACTGGGTCGACTGCTGCACCTTGCCTCAGTCGGGTTGAGCCGGGCTTTCGACCTTCTCGCGGCGAATCCCGAGCCCGATCATCCGCCCGGGGATCCGGCGAAGCAGCGGGTTCCGGTCGAGCAGCTTGATCAGCCACGGCGCGTCGGCCAGCGGCGGGCCGGGCTGGAGCAGGCGGCCGATGATCCGGTCCTGCGCGGTCTTCTGCGCCGCCTGCACCAGCCGGGTCGGCAGCAGCCGTCGCTCCTGCACCCTGGGCAGCAGCGGGTCGATGTCGTCCCGGGCGACGAGCGGGCCCGCCAGCACATTGGCGGCCGCGACCGCATCCTGGATCGCAAGATTGATCCCCACCCCGCCGATCGGGCTCATCGCATGCGCCGCGTCGCCGATCGCCAGCAGCCCTGGGCGGTGCCACGCGGTCAATCGGTCGAGCGAGACGCTCAGCAGCTTGAGGTCCGCGACGTCATCGAGCTCCATCAGGTCGAGCTCGGGCGCGGCGGCGGCGATCGCCTCCCGGATCGGGCCGATCCCGCCCGCGACGAGGGTTGCCGCCTGGCCTTTGGGGATCAGGAAGGCGCATTGCCAATAGTCGCCGCGGTCGATCATCACGAGCAGGCGCCCGCGCTCGACCGAGCCGCGAAGCGCGCTTCCGGACGGTGTCTTCGCGACCCGGAACCAGAAGACGTCCATCGGCGCGCCGAGCGTCTCGAGCGGGAGCAGGCCCCGCTCGCGGACCAGCGAGGAGCGACCGTCCGCCGCGATGACCAGACGAGCGCGCCGCTCGCTGCCATCGCCAAGGCGCACACCGACGATGCGCCCTTTTTCTTGGAGGAAGTCGCTGACCGGCGCCCCCATCCGCAGCTCGAAGCCGGGAAAGGCCGCGGCCTTGCTGCGCAGGAAGTCGAGAAACTCCCATTGCGGCATCATCGCGATGAACGGCGCCGGCGTGTTGAGGTGCGACAGGTCGCCGATGGTCCAGTCGCGCCCGGCGATGCGCAGCTCGGCATGGTCGAGCCGGTGGTGTGGCCGCTGGAGGAAGTCACCAAGCCAGCCCAGCTGGTCGAGGATCTCCATCGTCGAGGGATGGACCGTGTCGCCACGGAAATCGCGAAAGAAGTCGGCGTGCTTCTCGAGGACGGTGACCCGGCAGCCCGCGCGGGCGAAGAGCAGGCCGGTCATCACCCCGGCCGGGCCTCCGCCGACGACGATCAGATCGCGTTCGTCCACCGCGCTATCTCCTGCCGAAAATCCCTTGCGCGAGGATCTGCTGGATCGCGGCGAGATTGCTGCCCCGGCCGATCTTGATCTCGAGGGGCTCGTGGCTGCCCGACAGCCAGAAGACCATGTCGGCCTCGAGGTCGAAGGTCCCCGCGGTCTCGAGCGAAAAGTGGACGATCGAGCGATAGGGGATCGACTGGATCGCGACCTTCTTGCCGATCCAGCCCTGGATGTTGACGAGGCACAGTCGCCGGTCGGTCAGGAAAGCGATGTCGCGGATGGTCTTGAAGGCGATCAGCACTTCCTCGCCGTCGACCAGCAACGCCCGGTAGCGCCGCGCGATCTCGTCGGTGTCGACCTCGGTCGCACTGAATAGGCCCATCAGGCCAGGCGCTCGCTCACGATCTTGCCGCCGCGCGTGAGGCGGATGCCCTTCACGATCTCGTCCTCGTCGGGAAGCACGGGCTTGCCCTGCTCCTTGTCCCAGAAGGCCGAGAGGAAGTTGAACAGGTTGCGGGCGTAAAGCGCGCTCGAATCCGCCGGCAGCGAGCGGGCGAGATTGGTCGCGCCGATGATGGTGACGCCATGCCGCGTGACGCTCTCTCCCGCAACGCAGCCCTCGACGTTGCCGCCCGCGCCCGCCGCCAGGTCGACGATCACGCTTCCGGGCCGCATCGTCGCGACCTGCGCGTCGCTGATCAGCCGCGGCGCGGGCTTGCCCGGAATGAGCGCGGTGGTGACCACGATGTCCTGCTTGGCAAGGTGGCTCGAGACGAGCTCGGCCTGCGCCTTCCTATATTCCTCGGAGGTCTCGCCGGCATAGCCACCCTGCCCCTCGCCCTCGATCCCCGCCACGCCCTCGACGAAGATCGCCTTGGCGCCGAGGCTCTGGATCTGCTCCCTGGTGGCCGAGCGGACGTCGGTCGCGCTGACCTGCGCGCCAAGCCGCCTGGCGGTCGCAATCGCCTGGAGGCCGGCGACGCCGACACCCATCACGAACACGCGCGCCGGACTGACGGTGCCCGCCGCGGTCATCATCATCGGAAAGGCCCGGCCATAAGCCGCGGCGGCGTCGATCACCGCCTTGTAGCCGGCGAGGTTCGACTGCGAGGACAGGACGTCCATTGACTGCGCGCGCGTGATGCGCGGCATCCATTCCATCGCCAGCGCCTCGAGCCCGGCCCCGGCATAGCCGGCGACCGCATCACGGCGAGCGAACGGATCCATCAGCCCGACGAGCGTCGCGCCCTGCCCCGCGCCGGCCAGTGCCGCCGCTTCGGGGGCGCTCACCGTCAGGATGAGGTCGGCGCCCTGAAGCACCTCGGCCCGCGAGGCCAGAGTCGCGCCCGCGGCCGCATAATCCTCGTCCGACACTCCGGCGGAGCGCCCCGCCCCGGCCTCGACCGCCACCTCGGCCCCGAGGCCGGCGAGCTTCTTGACCGTTTCGGGAATGGCGGCGACGCGGGTTTCGCCCGGCGCCGTCTCGGCGAGGACCGCGACCTTCAAGTCGCTCAGCTCGCCAGCAGGATCATGACGAGGAAGGCCAGGATCAGCGCGATCACCGCGCCGTATTTCAGCATGGAAATCAGCAGGCTGTAATCCTTGGTCGCGCGGCGGAAATCGACCGGGTTGGTGTCGTCGGTAGTGTGGTCGGCGGCCATTGCTGCTCCTGTTGTGCTTATACGTTCTGGCGTTTCGGCCCGATCCATAGCCCGCTTGGCGCGTGTCCCCAAGCCCCCCGATCGCTCACGCTTTATTTACCTTGCCCTGGCTAGGGTCGCCGCGCCGAGGAGCGAAAGACACGTGCGCGCCGATACGATCCGATTCCTGCTGCTGGTCGATGCCGACCCCGCCGAGCGCCGCCTTGTCGCGGCCACCGCGACGCGCGCCGGCTGGAACACGCTCGGGTCGCCCACCGTCACCGAAGCCACCGAATTGCTCGGCGGCCCCAACGGCCACGAGATCCGGGCGGTGCTGATCGGCCGCTGGGACCCGGTCGCGGGCCCCGCGATGGTCCGCGCGCTCCGCGCCGATCGCCCGGGCCTGCCGATCCTCGTCCTCGCCGAAAACGGGTCGGTCGGCCAGGCGGTCGAGGCGATGCGCGCCGGCGCGTCCGACTTCCTCGTCCGCCCCGTCGCCCCCGAACGGCTGATGGAAGCGCTCGCGGTCAATGCCGACCGTCGCCGCGCCGCGGGCGAACTCGCGCCCTTGTCCGAGAAGCTCGCGCCCACCCTCAGCCTCGACGAGCTGGTCGGCGCCGCCCCCGAATTCCGCTCCGCGCTCGCCGTCGCCGCCAAGGCCGCGCGCAGCCGCCTCCCCCTGCTCATCGTCGGCGAGGCCGGCACCGGCAAGGAAACCATCGCCCGTGCCGTCCACAGTGCCTCCCCGCGCGCCCGCGGCCCGTTCGTCGCGCTCGACTGCCGCGCAATTCCCGCCAACATCATCGACAGCGAATTGTTCGGCCACGTCGCGGGCGCTTTCCCGGGTGCCTTCGCCGAGCGCGTCGGCAAGCTGGTCGAGGCCGATGGCGGCACCCTCCTGCTTGACGAGGTCGCCGATCTGCCCCCCGCGACCCAGCGCGCATTGGACCGCGTGCTCGCCACCGGCGAGGTTCGCCCGGTCGGGTGCAACGGCTCGAACAGCGTCGACGTGCGCGTCATCGCCACCGCGTCCAAGCCGCTGCCCGACAATTTCGACCCCGGTCTCGCCGAACGGCTCGGCGGCACCGTCGTCACCATGCCGGGGCTGCGCGAACGATCGGGCGACATTCCCGCGCTCGCCCGCCACATCCTTGCCCGCCACACCGGCCAGCCCGGTATCCGCCCGCTGTCGATCGGCGAGGACGCGCTTGGCGTCCTGATGGGCTACGGCTGGCCCGGCAACGTCCGCCAATTGTCGAACGTCCTCTTCCGGGCCGCGCTCCAGTGCCAGGGCGCCGCGCTGACCGCCGAGGACTTCCCGCACATCGCGCTTCAGTCGCGCTTCTCGAACCGCGCGAGCGACGGCGCCCGCGACATCGGGCAGGCCGCCGCCTCGGCCGCGCTCGCCAATGCGCCCTCGATCACCCTGTGGCGGAGCGACGGCCACCTGCGAAGCATGGAGGAGATCGAGGCCGACCTCATCCGCCTCGCCATCGGCCATTATCGCGGCAAGATGACCGAGGTCGCCCGCCGCCTCGGGATCGGCCGCTCGACCCTTTACCGCAAGCTTGCCGAACTCGGGATCGACACGGGCCCCTGAGGGCGTCGCCCACGCTTTCGCTCGGCCGCCGCCTCGGGCATGAACGGGGCGATGCACAACGCCCTGCTGTTCCTCGTGCTGCTGCTGACCGCCTGCAAGCGTCCCGAGACCACGGCCGCCGCCGCCGCGGTCGAAGGCCCCTGCCGCTCGGTCATGTTCGAGGGCGAGCGCTTCACCATCTGCCGCGATCCCGCTGCCCGGCTCGAACTGCATGTCGCAGGCCGTGACGGCCGCCCCTATCGCAGCTTCGCCGCGCTCGAGCAGGTGCTCGGAAAGCGCGCCGCCAGCGTCCGCTTCGCGATGAACGCGGGAATGTTCGACGTCGACGGCAATCCCATCGGCCTCGCCATCGCCGGCGGGCAGCCCCTCAAGGCCCTCAACACGCGGATCAAGGGCGGCGGCAATTTCCATCTCCAGCCCAATGGCGTCTTCCTCGTTCACGCGGACGGCAAGGCCGAGATCGTCACCACGCCGGCCTATACCGCCGCGCCCGACATCGCGCTGGCGACCCAGAGCGGGCCGATGCTGGTGATCGCCGGGCAGGTGAACCCGCGTTTCTCCCCCGACGGCACGTCCCGCTACGTTCGCAACGGGGTCGGCATCGGCCCCGACGGCGTGCCGGTCTTCGCGATCAGCGACGGCGCGGTCAGCTTCGGCAAGTTCGCCCGCCTGTTCCGCGACGAACTGAAGACCCGCGACGCACTCTATCTCGACGGCAGCGTCAGCAGCCTGTGGGACCCGGCGAACGGACGCATGGACAGCTTCTCCGGGCTTGGCCCGATGATCGTCGCCTTTGGGGAACGCGCACCATGAATTTCGCCGGCACCACCATCCTCGTCACCGGCGCCGCCTCGGGCATTGGCCTTGCGACCGCACGGCACCTCGCCGACCTCGGCGCGGGCAAGCTCATCCTGATGGACCGCAACGGCGAGGCGCTCGCCGGCCTTTCCTTGCGCTGCGAGACACGGCTGCTCGTCGGCGACGTGGCGGACGAGGCGCTGTGGGCCGACGCCGAGCTCGGCCCCCTCGACCACGCCGTCCTCAACGCCGGCGTCACCGGTGCGGGCGCCATCGCGGACCTGCCTTTCGCCGAATGGCGGCGGGTGTTGTCGGTCAATCTCGACGGCCTGTTCCTGTCGCTCCGGGCCAGCCTCCACGCCATCCGCGAAGGCGGGTCGATCGTCGTCACCGCGTCGGCCTCGGGCCTCAAGGCGACCAGGAACGTCGCGGCCTATGGCGCGTCGAAGGCCGCCGCGATCCAGCTGACCAAGGTCGCCGCGCTCGAAGCCGCCGAGCGCCGGGTCCGGGTCAACGCCATCGCGCCCGGCGGGGTCGAAACCGCGATGTGGGAAACGCAGGACTGGTTCCGCGACCTCGCCGGCACCCACGGCCGCGAGGGCGCCTACCGCGCCATCGCCGAAGGCGGGACCCCGCTCGGCCGCTTCGCCCGCCCGGAAGAGATCGCCGCGCAGATCGCCTTCCTGCTGTCGAACGAGGCGAGCGGAACGATGACCGGAACGGTCCTGGTCAGCGACGGCGGCTACCTTGCCGGCTGATCTCAACGACGCGGCGTAAGTGCCTGATCGCGAAGGCCGCGCCACACGCGCAGGGCCTGGACGGTCTCGAACACATCGTGGACCCGGACGAGATGCGCGCCCTGCTCCGCCGCCTTGGTCGCGAGCATGACGCTCCCGCCCAGCCGCCGGTCGGCCGGCGCCTCGTTGTGGAGCGCGCCGATGGTCCGCTTGCGGCTTGCGCCCACCAGCAAAGGGCAGCCCAGCCCGTGCAGCGCGGCGAGCCCGTTCATCAGCTCGAGATTGTGCGCCACGCTCTTGCCGAAACCGATGCCCGGATCGACGATGATGTTCTTGCGTGCGATCCCCGCGTCCACCGCCCGCGCAATCGCGTCCTCCAGCCAGAAATAGACCTCGACCAGCGCGCCGCGCGGATAGTCGGGGCTGTCCTGCATCGTCTCGGGCTTGCCCTGGTGGTGCATCAGCACGACCGGAACCCCCGCCTTCGCCACCACCTCGGCCGCGCGATGGTCCCAGGTGAGCGCGGAAACGTCGTTCACCAGCGCCGCGCCGGCGGCCAGCGCGGCTTCCATGACGATTGCTTTGCGGGTGTCGATCGAGACCGCCGCGCCGCTCAGCGCCAACGCCTTGACCAGCGGCTCGACCCGCCCGATCTCGTCGCCTTCCCAGACGGGCTTGGCGCCGGGCCGCGTGCTTTCGCCGCCGACGTCGAGGATTGCCGCCCCCGCCTCGCTCGCGGCAAAACCGTCTTCGGCGCTCGCCCCCTGCCCGCCATCCGAGAAGCTGTCGGGGGTCGCATTGAGAATCGCCATCACCTGCGGCTGGTCGAGCCGGATCGTGCGGCCCCCGAGCTGCAGCGGCGGTCGGGTGCCCGTGATGGCTGCCCAGCTCGCCGCCATGACGTCATCGCGCAGATGATCCTCGATCCGGCTCACCGGAACGAGTTCGCCCGTCACCCGCCCATCGCCCTCGACGTGGAGCAGTTCGACGCCCGAGAACCAGCACATCGTCCCGGCCAGCCGCGCGACCTGCCCGTCGTAGCCGAAGGGCGCATCGACGAATGCGGTCGGGCGGAGGATCGTGCGGAAAGTCATCGGCTCAGCTCAGTGATGCCAGATGCTCCTGCCGAAGCGCGTCGATCGGCACCAGCCGCCCGCGCTGCTCGACATGCCAGAAGGTCCAGCCGTTGCACGACGGCGCATTGTTCAATCCTGCGCCGACCTTGTGGATCGACCCCGCATGCGGCCCGCACGACAGCGATCCGTCGGCGCGCACCGCGGCCTTCCAGCGGCGCTTGGCGTCCATCAGCACCGTTCCGGGCGGGACCATCCCGCTTTCGACCAGCAGGCCGAAGGCGACGCGCGGCTGCGAGCGCTTCTCGGGAATCGTCTCCAACCCGCTCTCGTCCAACGGCAACGTCGCGGCGATGCGGGCGGTGGCTGCGGCGATGTAATCGGGCTCGCGCTCGATCCCGATCCAGTGGCGGCCAAGCCTTTTCGCAACCGCGCCGGTGGTGCCGGTGCCGAAGAAGGGATCGAGCACGGTGTCGCCGGGTTCGGTGCAGGCGAGCAGCACGCGGTAGAGCAGGCTCTCGGGCTTCTGCGTCGGATGCGCCTTCTGCCCGTCCCCGCCCTTCAGCCGCTCACCGCCCGAACAGATCGGCAGCACCCAGTCGGAGCGCATCTGGAGGTCGTCGTTGAGCGCCTTCATCGCGCGGTAGTTGAAGGTGTATTTGCTGTCCTGGCTCTTCGAGCACCACAGCAGGGTCTCGTGCGCATTGGTGAAGCGCGTGCCGCGGAAATTGGGCATCGGGTTCGACTTGCGCCAGACGATGTCGTTGAGGATCCAGTAGCCGAGGTCCTGCAACGCGGCGCCCACGCGGAAGATATTGTGATAGCTGCCGATCACCCAGATCGCGCCATCGTCCTTGAGCACCCGGCGCGCCTCGGTCAGCCAGGCGCGGGTGAAGCGGTCATATTCGGCAAGGCTGTCGAAATGGTCCCAGTCGTTGTCGACCGCATCGACGCGCCCGCCCTCGGGCCGGAACAGGTCGCCGCCCAGCTGCAGGTTGTAAGGCGGGTCGGCGAAGACGAGGTCGACGCTCTTGGCCGGAAGGGCGCGCATCGCCTCGATGCAGTCGCCCGCGATGATCCGCCCCGACGGGTCGGCATCCATTTTGCGGCGAACGCGCGGAAGCGCCTCGCGGACTGGCAGTACGAGATTCATGGTTAGCCCCCAGGTCAGTGACGCCATGGTGAGTCCCCCGGGGACTCGGGTCAACGCCCAAAGTTTCGACGAGGTCGGGCGGCGGGGCGGAACGGAACGAGTCCGCAACGATGGCACCACAAGATGTTGAGTCCCGTCCCGTTCGCGGGACTCAAGGACATGTGGTGTGACCCGAAGGACTCTATTCGGCGGCGAAAGCGAAGCGCGGCTGCGCACGCTCGGCGAGCACCTCGCGGACCAGCCCGAAGGTCGTCCGATGGAGCGGCGTCGGCCCCAGCTCCTGCAAGGCCCGGCGATGGTCGGGGGTCGGGTAGCCGCGGTTGCGCTCCCAGCCATAGCCCGGATAGGTCTCGGCATGCGCGGCCATGATCCGGTCACGCGTGACCTTGGCGACGATCGAGGCGGCGGCGATCGAGCGGCACTTGGCGTCACCCGCGATGATCGCCCTGCTCGGCCGGTCCCAGCGCGGGCAGCGATTGCCGTCGACCAGCACGAAGGCTGGGTCGATGCCGAGCGCCTCGACCGCGCGCGTCATCGCCAGCATCCGCGCCCAGTAGATGTTGATCGCGTCGATCTCTTCGTTGGTGACGATCCCCACCCCGCAGCGCGCCTGGACCATCAGCTTGGCGTGGATCGCCTCGCGCGCCTCGAGCGGCAGCTTCTTCGAATCGTCGATCCCGCGGGGAAAGCGGTCCCGGTCGAGGATGACCGCGGCGGCCACCACCGGCCCCGCCAGCGGCGCGCAGCCCGCCTCGTCGACCCCGGCCAGCGGCAGCGGGTGATCCTTTTCGAGCTTGAAGCAAGGGCGGGCCATGTCGCTGAAATAGCATGCGATTGGGCGCTGGGAAGACAGGCATCGCAACCATCGGGCTCCTCGCCCATTGCGGCCCCATGCCCATCGCACTCCAAGCCGGCCTGTGGGGCCTTCTTTCGGGCTCGGCCCTCGTCATCGGGGCGGTGATCGGCTGGTTCGTGCCGCTCGGCCGCCGCGTGATCGCCGCGATCATGGCGTTCGGCGCGGGCGTGCTCATCTCGGCGCTGTCGTTCGAGCTGATCGACGAGGCCTGGAAGCAGGGCGGCTTCCTGCCGGTCGCGGGCGGATTCCTCGGCGGGGCGCTCGTCTATACCGGCGCCAACTGGCTCCTAGCCCACCGCGGCGCGCGCCACCGCAAGCGGAGCGTGCCCGAGAAACGCGAGAAGCAGGCCGCGAACAATCCCGAAAACGGCGCGGCCCTCGCGCTCGGTGCGCTCCTCGACGGCATCCCCGAAAGCATCGTCATCGGGGTGAGCCTGCTCGCCGGGAAAGGCATCGGCCTCGTCGCGGTGATCGCGGTCTTCCTGTCGAACATCCCCGAAGGCCTGTCGAGCGCGGCGGGGATGAAGCATGAAGGCAAGAAAGCCGGCCATGTCTTTGGAATGTGGGCACTGATCGCGCTCGCCTCGGGCATCGCCGCGACCATCGGCTACCTCGCCTTCGACGGCGTTCCGCCCGCGGGCGTCGCCTCCGTCATGGCGGTGGCGGCGGGCGCGATCCTGGCGATGATCGTCGATACCATGGTCCCCGAAGCCTTCGAGGGGACGCATGATTTCGCCGGCCTGATCGCGGTCAGCGGCTTCCTTGCCGCCTTCGCGCTAAGCCGGCTGGCCTGATCCTCAGAACACCGCCCCGATCATCAGCACCGGGCTGTCGGCGGGCGAGAGCTGGAGCTTGCCGCCGGTCTGCTGGATGAGCGCATGCGCGAGCCAGGCGCCGGCCGCGCGCGGTTCGACCGTCCCGCCCGCCCCGCGCTCGAGCGTGGCGCGCAGATTGGGATCGAGCAGCAGCCGCGGCCCCTCGGCCCGGATCACGATCTCGGTGCCGTTCGCGCCCCGCTCGGCGCCGATGTCGAGCTGCCCGCCGCGCACCAGCGCGTCACCCGCGACCAGCGCGAGGTTCAGCAGCACCTTGATCGCGTCCTTGGGAAGCTTCTCGGCGCTCACCATCCAGCCGAGCGTGATCTTCTTCTCGCCGCCGAACAGCCCCTCGAGCGCGGCCTTGGCCTCGCGCGTGTCGATCTCGGCCCCGAACCCGCCGCCGGCGCCGAACGCCAGCCGGAAGAACTTCAGCTTGTTGGCGCTCGCCCGCGCGCTCTCGGCGAGGAGCTCGAGACAGCGTTCGCGCATCTCGGGATCCTGCTCGTCGGCCATCAGCTCGATGCCGTTGTTGAGCGCGCCGACGGGCGACAGGAGGTCGTGGCAGAGCCGCGAGCAAAGCAGACTGGCGAGATCGATCGCGTTCATGGCCGGTGAAGTGGCGGATAGGGCCGCCGGTTGCAAGGGACGCGGGTCGCCGCCGGGACTTGCCTAGTAGGATTTGGCATGATCCAAGCTGGTCGATGCAGCGGTCGATGGCCCCCATTCGCGATGTGCGAGCCTCGCGGCGAGGCAAGTTCACACTATGGGACCTTCGTCGTCGGGCAAGGATTGGCAGTCCTGCGCCACTGGCGGGCTTTTTCCGACGTCGTGATGACCCCCCGGACCCTTGGACCTTCGTGAACCTGCAGGTCTTGAAAAGCACCGGCGGCACCCCATCTGTTTCGGCCATGACCGGGGGGTCCGATATCATCGACATCGCGCTTGGCGCGGATCACGCGGGCTGGCGGCTCGACCGCGCGCTCGCGGACGCCGTCCCGACCATGTCGCGCGAACGACTGAAGACTCTGGTCAAGTCGGGGGCGCTCGAGCGCTCCGGCACCCTCGTCCGCGATCCCGCCATCAAGGTCGCGGGCAACGAGACCTTCCAGCTCACCGTCCCGCGCGCGGCGCCCGCCGAAGCCCAGGCGCAGGACATTCCGCTCGGCATCGTCTTCGAGGACGAGCATCTGCTGGTGGTCGACAAGCCTGCGGGCCTCGTCGTCCATCCGGCGGCGGGCAATCTCGACGGGACGATGGTGAACGCCCTCCTCCACCATTGCGCCGGGCGGCTGAGTGGCATCGGCGGGGTGGCGCGGCCGGGCATCGTCCACCGCATCGACAAGGACACGAGCGGTCTTCTCGTGGTCGCCAAGACCGACGTCGCCCACGAGGGGCTGGCAAGGCAGTTCGCCGCGCACAGCATCGACCGCCGCTACCAGGCGATGGTCAACGGCGTGCCGATGGCGCCCAAGGGGACGGTCGACGCCCCGCTCGCCCGTTCGAGCCACGACCGCAAGAAGATCGCGATCGTCGGCGAAGGCCGGGGAAAACGTGCCGTCACCCACTGGACCCGGCAGTCCGTCGGTCGCGACTCGGCGCTGGTCGAATGCCGGCTGGAGACGGGCCGCACGCATCAGGTACGCGTGCACATGGCGAGCCTTGGCCATAGTTTGGTCGGAGATCCCGTGTACGGGCGTAACAACAAGACGGTGGCAACCGCCTGCAAGGAACTGGGTTTCAAGCGTCAGGCGCTTCACGCGGCGACGCTTGGCTTCATTCATCCGGTTACGAAGCACCATCTGTCGTTTGACAGCCCTGTCCCAAAGGACATGCAGGAACTGTTCAAGGCACTTGGTGTATAAGATACTCATGGCAGCGCGCTCCTCGTTGGAGCAAGGCTGCCGGAAAAGGACGCGACACTTTCATGGCACAGGCGAAGGCAGTTTCCATTCCAGCGGGCGCCGGCGAAGTCGGACTCAACCGCTATCTGAGCGAGATCAAGAAATTTCCGATCCTCGCCCCGGAAGAGGAATATATGCTCGCCAAGGCATGGCGGGAGCATAACGACACGGACGCCGCCGCGCGCCTCGTGAACAGCCACCTGCGCCTCGTCGCCAAGATCGCCATGGGCTATCGCGGCTACGGCCTGCCCGTCTCCGAGCTCATCTCCGAGGGCAACATCGGGCTGATGCAGGGCGTCAAGAAGTTCGAGCCCGACCGGGGCTTCCGCCTGGCGACCTACGCCATGTGGTGGATCCGCGCCTCGATCCAGGAATTCATCCTGCGCTCGTGGAGCCTGGTGAAGATGGGCACCACCGCCGCGCAGAAGAAGCTGTTCTTCAACCTGCGCCGGATGAAGAACCAGATCGATGCCTTCGAGGAGGGCGATCTCAAGCCCGCCGACGTGACCAAGATCGCGACCGATCTCGGCGTCACCGAGGAGGAAGTCATCTCGATGAACCGCCGCATGGGCATGGGTGGCGACACCTCGCTCAACGCGCCGCTGAAGGGCGACGAGGGCGGCGAAAGCCAGTGGCAGGACTTTCTCGTCGACAACGGTCCGCTGCAGGACGAACTGGTCGCCGACGAGGAGGAGAAGCAGGTCCGCCATGCGCTCCTCAACGACGCGATGACGGCGCTCAACGACCGCGAGAAGCACATCCTCGTCGAGCGCCGCCTCGTCGACGAGCCCAAGACGCTCGAGGAGCTTTCGCAGGTCTATGGCGTCAGCCGCGAGCGGATCCGCCAGATCGAGGTGCGGGCGTTCGAAAAGCTCCAGGCCTCGCTGATGAAGAAGGCGACCGAGCAGCGCCTGCTGCCCGCCGCCTGATCGCCTAGCGCAGGGCGCGCTTCACGAGCGCGCCCGCCAGCACCAGCCCTGCACCCGCCCGAAGCAGGACCGTCAGCGATTTCGGCTTTGCTTGTGGTTCGGGAGTGATTTTCGCCGGGCGCACCGGCGCGGGGTCGGGCACCGCCCTCGGCTCGACCGGCGCCGCTCCGTTCGCCGCTTGCCGTTCGACCTCGCTGTTCACCTCGGCCCCGAAGATCAGGACATAGCTCGACAGGTAGAGCCAGGTCAGAAGCACGATCGGCGCCGACAGCGACCCGTAGGTCGCGCCGTAATTGCCGAAATTCCGGACATAGAAGCCGAAGCCCACGGTCAGCACCAGCCACACGCCCGCGAAGAACACCGACCCCGGAGTCAGCCACCGCCACCGCGCCTTCTTGCGGCTCGGCCCATAGCGATAGAGCGTCGCCGCCGCCGCCGCCGCAATGGCGGCGAGCAGGGCGTAGGTCAGCAGCCCGAAGCCCAGGCGCCCCACCCCGCCGAGGTTCGGGAGCAATTTCTCGATGCTCGACAGGAGGCCGGTCGCGCCGGCCACGAAGCCGGCCATCACCACCGCGCCGACCGTCATGGCGAGGCTCAGCAGCGTCGTCCTGAGAAAGCCGCGCGTCTCCCGCTCCTCATAAGCGATGTTGAGCGCCGTCACGATCGCGCCCGCAGCGTTGCGCGCGCCCCAGAAGGCCAGTAGGATCGCGAGGAGGAGGCCGAGGCCCTTCTTGCTTGCGCTCGTCTCGACCACCTGCGTCAGCTGGTCGCCGATCAGCTTGGCCGCCTCGCCCGGAAGCACGCTCGTCAGCCCCGCCGCCTGCCGCGCCACGGCCTCGGGCGAGACGAACAGCCCGTAGGTGAGCACCGTCGCACCCAGGAGCGGCACCAGCGCGAGGAAGAAATAGAAGGCGACGCCGGCGGCGACGATGCCGACATTGTCCTTCTGGCTCTCCTTCCAGGTGCGCTGAGCGATGTCCTTCCAGCCGGGCGCCGGAATGTCGCCGGGCCGCTGGGCGTATTGGCCGTGGTCGGTGGTGCTATTCGGGGACGCCTGACTGGTCATGGTGCGCCCAACCGATGCCGCCGCGCGGCCGTTCCCCTTGCCAACAGGCACCAGGAAGCAGAGCCTCCAAGTCCCAGGCGCAGGAGGCGCTCGGCAGCGACTCGAACGCGCCACTCGGCACGAAGGAGAGCTGCACCATGCACGACCTTGTCACCGGCACCAGAGCCATCGCGCTGGTCGGTCCCGCGGGCGCCGGCAAGACCTGCCTCGCGGAAGCCATGCTGTTCGCGAGCGGCGCGATCGACCGGCAGGGCGACACCGGCCACGGCACCAGCGTCGGCGACTCCAGTCCCGAAGCGCGCGCCCGCGGCGGCTCGACCGAACTCAACCTCCTGCACTTCGACTGGCTCGGCGAGCATTTCGCACTCCTCGATCTGCCCGGTGGGACCGGCTTCCAGGCCGACGGTGCCCGCGCGCTCGCGCTGGCCGACCTCGCCATCGTGGTGGTCGACCCCGATCCCGCCCGCGCGCCGCTTGCCGCGCCCATGCTCCGCCAGCTCGACGAGCTTGGCGTGCCCCACCTCATCTTCGTCAACCGGATCGATAATGCGCGAGGCTCGATCGGCGAGCTGCTCGGCGCCTTGCAGCCCTTGAGCGTCTCGCCGCTGATCGCCCGCCAGGTCCCGATCCTTGACGGCGAGCGGATCGACGGCTTCGTCGACGTCGCGCTCGAACGCGCCTTTCACTACCGCGCCGGCCAGCCGTCCGAGCGCATCGCCATGCCCGCCGAGCTCGACGCGATCGAGACGCAGGCCCGCACCCGCCTGCTCGAACAGCTCGCCGACCATGACGACGCGCTGCTCGAGCAACTCCTGATGGACGAAATCCCGCCTTCCGAGACCGTCCTTCATGACCTTGCACGCGAGACCGCCGAGGGACTTGGCGTGTCGGTGCTGTTCGGCTCGGCTGCCAATGGCTGGGGGGTACGGCGGTTGATGAAGGCGATCCGCCACGAGACGCCGGGGCCGAACTCGACCGCGCGACGGCTCGGCGTATCCGACCCGGTGCTGCATGCCTTCAAGGTCAGCCACGGCCACGCGCTCGGTCGGCTGGTGCTCGCCCGCGTGCTTGGCGGCGAGCTTCGCGAAGGCCAGGAGCTTCGCGGGACCGACCAGCGCAGCGTCAAGCCGGGCGCGATCTTCGCGCTGCAGGGCGACAAGAGCCAGCGGCTCGGCACCGCGCGCGATGGCGAGGTGGTGGCGCTCGCCAAGGCCGACCAGGTGAAGGCCGGCGACTGGTTCGGACGCGGCGCCCTGCCCCCGCCGCCCGACGTCTCCCTTCCCTCGCGTAACGTGCGGATCGCGATCCTGCCCTCCGACCGCAAGGATGACGTCAAGCTGTCGGGGGCGCTTCACAAGCTGGTCGAGGAAGACCCGAGCCTCGGCCTCGCCCACGACGAGGAGGACCATGCGCTGGTGCTCTCCGGCGTCAACGAGGAGCAGCTGTCGCTGGTGCTCGCCAAGCTGAAGCGGCGCCACAGCGTCTCCGTCGTCCAGCGCGCACCGCGGGTCGCTTACCGCGAGAGCATCCGCCGCCCCGTCACCCAGCGCGGGCGCCACAAGAAGCAGTCGGGCGGGCACGGCCAGTTCGGTGACGTGGTGATCGAGGTCAGCCCGCAGGAACGCGGGAGCGGCATCGCCTTTATCGAGCGGATCCATGGCGGCGCCATCCCGAGGCAGTATATTCCCGCGATAGAGCAGGGCGTGCGCGATGCCTGCCAGAAAGGCGCCTTGGGCTTCCCGGTGGTCGACGTCGCGGTGACGCTGATCGACGGCAGCTATCACAGTGTCGATTCGAGCGAGCTCGCCTTCCGCACGGCGGGACGGATCGCGATGCAGGAGGCGCTCGCCGCCGCGCAGCCGCACCTTCTCGAACCCGTCCACAAGGTGGTTGTCACCAGCCCTTCGATCGCCACCAGCAAGATTAGCTCCGCCCTTGCCGTCCGCCGCGGCCAAGTGCTCGGCCTCGCCCCGCGCGACGGCTGGGCCGGCTGGGACCGGGTGGAGGCGATGGTGCCCGAGGCCGAGCTTGCCGGGCTCGAGGGCGAACTGCGCTCGCTCAGCCAGGGACTGGCGACCTACGAAGCAAGCTTCGACCACCTCGCCGAACTCAACGGCCCGCTGGCGGACAAGGTAAGGGCGAACGAACCCGAGCACGCGTGAAGCAGGCGTCGTCCCGGCATGGGCCGCCGGGACGACGCTTGACATCCCGCCCCCGCCCCGCGACCCCGCTCCGCGAACATTGCGTGGAGTGAAATGTGGGCAAGCGCCTGACCTGGTACATTCTCCTGGCCCTGGTGCTCGGGCTGCTCGTCGGTTGGCTGGTCAATGCCAATGCCGCCACCCTCGCCCAGGGGGGCGACCCCGAGGCGTTCCTTAAGAACGTCGCTTACTATCTCGGCATCGTCACCACGCTCTTCCTGCGGCTGATCAAGATGATCATCGCGCCGCTCGTCTTCGCGACGCTGGTCGCGGGCGTGGCGCACATGGGCGACACCGCCGCGCTCGGCCGGGTGGGCTTGCGCACCATGGCCTGGTTCGTCACCGCGAGCCTCGTTAGCCTCACCCTCGGGCTGATCCTCGTCAATCTCCTCCAGCCGGGCGTCGGTCTCAACCTGCCCCTCCCCCCGACCACCGCCGCGAGCGGCGTCGACCGCGCCGCCTTCGACCTTGCCAAGTTCGTGACGCACGTCGTGCCCGCCTCGGGCATCCAGGCGATGGCCGACAACGAAATCCTCCAGATCGTCGTCTTCGCCCTCTTCATCGGTGTCGCGATTACGGCGGTGGGCGAAAAGGCCAAGCCGCTGGTGCGCGGGATCGAAGGGCTGGTCGAGGTGATGCTGGTCGTCACCGGTTACGTGATGCGCTTCGCCCCCTTCGCGGTGTTTGCGGCGGTGGCGGCGAGCATCGCCGAGAACGGCCCGGGCGTGATCCTGACCTTCGGGCGCTTCATCGGCACCTTCTACGTCGGCCTCGCCTTGCTCTGGATCTTCCTCCTCGGAATCGCCTTCCTCGCCGTCGGCAAGCGGGTGTCGCATCTCGCCCGCTACATCCGCGATCCGCTGGTGCTGGCCTTCTCGACCGCCTCGTCCGAGGCCGCCTATCCCCGCACGCTGGAAGCGCTCGACAAGTTCGGCGTGCCGCCGCGCATCGCGAGCTTCGTCCTTCCGCTGGGCTATTCGTTCAATCTCGACGGCTCGATGATGTACATGACCTTCGCGACGATCTTCATCGCGCAGGCTTATGGCATCGACCTCTCGATTGGGCAGGAGATCCTCCTCCTCCTGACGCTGATGATCACCAGCAAGGGCATCGCCGGCGTCCCGCGCGCGAGCCTGGTGGTGATCGCGGGCAGCCTCGCGATGTTCAACATCCCCGAGGCGGGCCTGCTGCTGATCCTCGCGGTCGACCATTTCCTCGACATGGGCCGCTCGGCGACCAACGTCGTCGGCAATGCGGTGGCGAGCGTGCTGGTCGCCAAGTGGGAGGGCCCGCTCGACGTCGAGGAAAGCCCAGTGATCGAGCATCCGCACGCGCCGAGCCACGTGCCCCCGCCCGGCCCCAACGTCTGACGTGGATCTCACGCGCCTGCCGGACCGCTACCGGCTGATCCTGTGCGACCTGTGGGGCTGCGTCCATGACGGGTGGCGGATCCTGCCGGGCGTCGCGGGCACGCTCGCAGCCTGGAAGGCGCAGCAGCGGGTGGTCCTGTTCCTGACCAACGCGCCGCGCACCACCGACGCCATCCTCCAGCAGCTCGAAAAGCTCGGTCTCGACGACGATCTCTACGACGGGATTGTCACCGCGGGCGAAGCGGGCGTGGCGGCGCTGGCTGGACGGCCGGTCGGCTTTTGCGGGACCGAGGAAGATCGGGCCGACCTGGAACGGCGCGGACTCGTCATCGTCGAGACGGACTTCGCCGAACTCGCCTGCGCGGGGCTGGCGCCGGGTGAGACGCTCGAGGACTATGCCGACCGCCTTGCCGCATGGCGCGACGCCGGCGTCGTCCTCCACTGTCTCAACCCCGACCGGATCGTCCATCACCAGGGCGAGGTCATGGTCTGCGCGGGTGCGCTTGCCGACGCCTACGAGGCGCTCGGCGGAACCGCGGTCTGGTACGGCAAGCCCTATCGGTCGGTCTACGATTATGCGCTCGAACTTGCCGGGGTCACCGACAAGGGCGCGGTGCTGGCGATCGGCGACGGGATGCAGACCGACATGGCGGGCGCGGCGGCCTATGGCATCGATGCCGTGTTCGTCAGCGGCGGCATCCACGCCGGCGAGATCCCGCGTTTCCCCGAGGGCTGGACGCCGGTCGGGATCGTTGCCGGCTTCGACGAGGCTCAGCCGAACGGCTGATCGATGCTTGGCGGCGGGGTGGTGAACCACCTGGGCCCGCCCGCCGTCATGTGGAAGCAATCCTCGAGCCGGATTCCGAACTTGCCCGGGAGATAGATGCCGGGCTCGTTCGAGAAGCACATGCCGGGCGCGAGCTTCGTCGTCTCGCCATGGACGAGATTGACCGGCTCATGGCCTTCCATCCCGATACCGTGACCGGTCCGGTGCGACAGGCCGGGGAGCGCATAGCCCGGGCCATAACCCCAGCTTTCGTAGGCCCGCCGCACCGCATCGTCGACGCTGCCCGCGGCCGCGCCGACCCTGGCGGCGGCAAGCGCGATCTGCTGGCCACGGTGCACCTGGTCCCAGACCTTGCGCTGCTCGGCGGTCGGGTCGGCGCCGAACACGAAGGTCCGGCTGATGTCCGACTGGTAGCCATGGACGCTGCACCCGCCGTCGAGCAGCACGACGTCGCCGCGCGCGAGAACATGCGGCTTTCGCGAACCATGCGGAAGCGCCGAGGCCTCGCCGATGAGCACCAGCGCGCCGTCACCGTTGCCGCCGAGCCTGGCGGTCGCGGCCGTGATCGCGGCCTCGATCTCGCGCCCGCTCATCCCAGCCTTCAGATTGGCATGGACCTGGCGGAAGGCCGCGATGGTGATGTCATTGGCCGCCTGCATGAGCGCGAGCTCGGTCGCCGACTTCACCATCCGCTGAGCGCGCACGACATTGTTGCCGCTGACGATCCGCGTGCCGGGAAGCTGGCGCGACAGCCGGTCGGACAGGAAGAAGCGGTTGGTTTCCTCGAACGCGGCCGGCAGTTTCGCCACCCCGCGCTCGCGCAGGAAGTCGGCGACGAGCTTCAAGGGCTCCTCATCTTCCTGCCAGGTGCGGATTTCGGCGGGCACCTCGAGCATCTCGGCGATGCTGGGCTTTTCGAAGAAGGGCGTGACGATGATCGGGTCGCCCTGCGCCGGGACCACGACCGCGGTCGGCCGTTCGCTCCGCCACCACTGGATGCCGGTATAATAATCGAGGCTGGCCCCGCTCTCGACCAGCAGCGCGCCGAGGCCCTGCTGCTGGAGCAACTGCTGCGCGCGGCGCAGGCGCGCGACCCGTTCGGCGCTGGTGATGGGCGGCGGCAGCGGGCGCGGGGTGAGTTGCTCGGCGGTCTGCGCGGCGAGCCCCGACAGCGGAAAAGCACTCGCCGCGGCGGTCATTCCGGCACCGCGAAGGAACCCGCGGCGGCCAAATGTCATTAGACCCATCGATCCCTCGTCCAGTCCTTTATCCTGCCCCTCTGTTGCACGGCGATGCGCGATGGGCCAGCAGGCGCAACTTCCATGTTCGAACATAGTCAATCCGGCAGGGCCGGCAGCCCGCGCCCCGGCACCCGTGAGACCATTGCCCTCCTCGCGGGGCTGATGGCGCTCAACGCCATCGCCATCGACGCGATGATCCCGGCGCTGCCCGACATCGGCGCGCACCTTGGCGTCACCGAGGAGAACCGCCGTCAGCTCGTGATTGTCGCCTACACCTTCGGCTTCGGGCTCGGGCAATTGCTGTGGGGCGCGCTCGCCGACCGGTTCGGCCGCAAGCCGATCCTGACCATCGGCATCGCGGCCTACGTGGTGTTCGCCTTCGCCTGCTCGCTCGCCCCGACTTTTGCGATCCTGGTCGGCGCGCGGATGCTGCAGGGCGCGTCGGCGGCGGTGACCCGCGTGCTGGTCGTCGCCATGGTCCGCGACTTGTTCGACGGCGAGGCGATGGCCCGCGTGATGAGCCTCGTCTTCATGACCTTCATGCTGATTCCCGTTCTGGCGCCCAGCATCGGTCAGCTGATTCTCCAGCTCGGGCCATGGCAGGCGATCTTCTGGTTCCTGTCGGGCTATGGCGTGCTGATGGGCATCTGGAGCTTCCTGCGCCTGCCCGAGACGCTGCACCCCGAATATCGCCGGACGCTGCACCTCGGCGAGCTCTTCGCCGCGGCCAAGAGCGTGCTCACCGAACGCCAGTCGCTCGGCTACACGCTGGCGCAGACCGCGATCTTTGCGGGACTGATCGCCTACATCAGCTCGGTCCAGCAGATCATCTTCGACTATTTCGAGCGGCCGCAATCGATCGGCCTCGTGTTCGGCGCGATCGCGGCGCCGATGGCGCTGGCGAGCTGGCTCAACAGCCGCTTCGTCGGGCGCTTCGGGCTTCGCCGGGTCGGGCATAGCGGCGCCGCGGCCTTCGCGATCCTGACGCTCGGCCACGCGCTCGTCGGGACCTTCGTCGGCGAGGACTTGCTGCTCTTCTCGATCCTGCAGGGCGCGGTGATGGCGAGCTTCGCCTTCTGCTCGGCGAACCTGAACACGCTGGCGATGGAGAAGATGGCGCCGATCGCGGGCATGGCCTCGTCGATCCAGGGCGTCATCGGCACCGTGCTCGCGGCGATCGGCGGCTTTGCCATCGGCCAGGCGTTCGACGGGACCCAGCGGCCGTTCGAATGGGGCCTGTCGCTGTGCGGCGCCCTCGGGCTCGCGCTGATCGTCGCGACCGATCCTAGGCGGATGTTCGAGCGGCTCCGGCGTGCGCCAGAAGGGCTTCCCCGAGCGCAGCCAGCCGAGTGAGGTCGCGTGGGCGGGTCAGGCGGTAGACCGGGACCAGTCCGGCGAGCGTCACCGCCGTCACCCAATGCGCCTGCGCGCTTCCTACGTCGGCGACATATTCGCCGCGGTAGGTGTGCTCGACAAAGGCCTGCACGGCGGCCGCGCCGCCAATCGGGTCGATCGCGATTTCCGGCCCGGTCTCGAGGACGTAGAGGCCGTGCAGCGGCAGGCCCTCGGTCGCCAGCGCGGCGTGCGGCACGGGCAGGTCGAACTTGTCATAGCCCTCTTCCATGTAGGACCGCTCGAGCCCGTTATTTCCGAGACCGAGCGCGCCGAGCGCCTCGTCCCACAGGCGAAGCCGCGGCACGCCGGGATAGGCAAGCGCCTGGCCAGCCTCGAGCCGCATCACGATGACGTCGTCGCCGACCAGCGGGCGCCCGCTCCGCTGAAGCCAGGCGGCGAGCGTCGACTTGCCCGCGCCCGATGGCCCGGCGACCGCGATCGCCCCCTCGCCTACCGCCACCGCATTGGCGTGGAGCGGCAGGAGCTGACGCTGGTGGAGGATCAGGCCGAAAGCGCTGCCGAGAAGAAAGAGCCGGATGTTGCGCTCGGGTGCACCGGGATAGGCGTCGATGACGATCTCGCGGCCGTCGCAAACCCGGAAACGGGCGGCATCGGGGATGTCGAGGTCGGGCTCGCCTTCGATCGGCCCGAGCCGGACCGTGACGTCAACCGGCGCCCTCTCCGATGCGGGGACAAGGCCGGGCAAGGGAAAGTCGCTCGCGATCGTCAGGCCGAACAGCCGGGCCCGGGTCACGGCCATCTCGCCACCTCGGTGTAGCGCGGCGCGGTCTGGCCGCCGTGGACGGTTCGTCCGTCGAGGCTGATCCAAACATGGGCGCTAAGTTCGCCCCTGGCGTCGACGCCATAATGAAGCACCGCCGGCACCCCGCGCCGCCGCAGCATTCGCTGGACGGTCAGCCCCTGCTCGAAGCAAAGCGCGCGAAACGGCATCCGCCGCGCGACCGAGGCAACGGTCTTCGAGACGAGTTCGACGTCGGTGTCGCTGTTGGGCCCAAGCGGCACCGCGCCGAAGCCGATTGCTTGCGGAAACGGCCGCCGCCCGATGGCGAGATGGGCGCGCGGCAGGAGCATCGCCGCCTCGGCCGCGAGGCGCCGGAAGCCGGGCTCGCGCAGGAAGCGCCCAAGGCCCCTCAGCACGGGCAATTCCCTTCGCCGCCGGCGCCGCTATGGACGGGAGCATGGAGCCAGCCCTCGCCCTCATCGTCGAATGCTGCCGGGCCGACCTCGGCGAGGCGGAACTGGACAGCCTTGCCGCCAAGCTGACGAAGGCGGACGGCAAGCGCATCGCGCAACTCGCCAAGCGCCACCGGGTCGAGGGCCTTGTCTGGCGGGTGATGCAGCGCTCGGGGCTGATCCCGCTGGGCGCCGGCACGCTCGCCGAACAGGCCCGCCGGATCGCGATGGACGGCCTGCTGATGGCGCGCGAAAGCGGGCGCGTGCACCGCAATTTCGCGGGCAATTCGCTGCCCCACCTGTTCCTCAAGGGTCAGACGCTGGGCGCGCTCGCCTGGGGCAATCCGATGCTCAAGCGCCAGCTCGACATCGACCTGCTCGTCCCCGCCGGCGCGATCGGCCGCGCCGCTGCGATCCTGTCGCACATGGGCTACGTCCAGGAAACGCCCGAGCCGTCGGTCGATCCCGCCGACTGGCACCGCCGCCACAAGGAGAGCCTGTGGCGGAGCGACGACGGCATCCTCCTCGACCTCCACAGCCGGCTGGCGGACAATCCGGCGGTTCTCTCCACCGTCACCGCGGCCAGTCCCGCGCGGCTGGTCGAGATCGCGGGCGGCGTTGCGCTGCCGACGCTCGGCGACCGGCTGCTGCTTCCCTATCTCGCGGTCCACGGCTGCTCGAGCGGCTGGTTCCGGCTGAAATGGATTGCCGACTTCGCTGCGCTTGCCCGACGCGTCGACGGCGCCGCAATCGCCGCCGCGATCGACATCGCTCCGCGGCTCCAGGCAGGGCGCGCGCTGGCGGCCGCCTTCGTGCTCGCCAATCGGCTGCTCGGCACGCCCATCCCCGAGGAGCTCGAATATGACGGCGGCGCCGCGCGGCTGGTGAAGATCGGCCTCAAGGCGATCGCCGACGAACGCGAGCCCACCGACCGTGCCCTCGGCACGCTGTCCATCCATCATTCGCAGATGCTGATGGCGCCCGGATCGCATTTCTTCGTCGGCGAGGCGATGCGCCAGCTGGGCGCGCTCCTTACGCGCTGACCAGGCCATCGTCGGTCATGACGAGGTGACGCGCGGCACGCGCCTCGCCCTTGCGACTGGCGGCCCGGGCCGACAGGCGGCGCGGCTCGGCCATGAACACGAGGCAGAGCGCGAACAGGGCCTGGATCGCGGGATCGCGCAGCGGATAGTCGACGAGGCTGTGCCCGAGGATCGCGGCCGAGCCGATCGTCCCGGCGAGCGCGAACAGGTTGCGCGGCTCCGCCCGCCACAGGCGAAGGCTCGTCATCGCCCACCAGCCAAGCAGCACCAACATGAGGAGGATGCCCGGAAGCCCGGTTTCGAGCGCCCATTCGAGCGGGTCGCTGTGCGCATGGTTGACGAAGAAGGCGTCGACCGCCGCCGGATCCTCGCGCAGCTGGTAGACCCGCTGGAAGGTGCCGAGGCCGGTGCCGACCGGGAGGTAGTCGACGATTGCCGGCACCGTCTGGTGATAGATGTCGCTCCGGCTGGTATAGGAGACGTTCCCGCCGCCGACCTGGGACATGGCCGCCATCGCCGCGACCGCGCCCAGGAGGAGCAGCATCGCGAACCCGCCGAGCCAGCGCGCGCTCCGGCGGGCCTGCGGCAGGGCGAGCCCGACGCTCGCCAGCGCGACCGGACCGGCGAGCCCCAGCGCGGCGAGCGAGCCGTTGAGCGCAAGGCCGAGCAGCACCACCGCGAGCGCGCCGAGCGCGATGACGATCCGGCTCAATCGCGCCGAGCCCTTGCTGCTGCGCGACGGCGATTGCGCGCGGCCGATCAGCGCGGCGAGGAAGGGAATGGCGATCAGCAGCAGGGTCGCCTGGTGGTTGGAGTTGGCGAACAGCCCCGCCGCCTGCCCGCCGTTGCTGATCGGGAAGAGATAGGGCCCGCCCTGCACCAGCTGCAGCGCGCCGAGCAGGACCGAGATGGCAGTGCCCGCGACGAGGGCGGCGACGCACCAGCGCCGGCGATAGGCGCCGAGCACGAGGATTCCGGCCATGACCCCGAGCGGCACGAGGATAAGCGGGAGGATGGCAGCGGTCGCGGCGGGGCTGAGCGACAACGGCAGCCACGGGAGCGGCGCACCGCGCAGCGTGAAACCCTCGGCGACCACGGCGCGGCCGGGCAGCGCGCTCCAGACCGCGGGCGGCAGCGGCACGAGCTGGATTAGCACCAGCGCCACCCACGCGCCGGCGAGCCAGAACAGGAAGCGGCCGTTCCGATCGACCCCCTCCCCGCTCGGACGGACAAGCGCCCAGATGACGAGCGCCGCGCCGAGGAGTTCGAGGATCAGCAGCCGCCACGACCCCTGCGTGCTTCCGCCGAGGAGGAGGCACAGGAAAAGATAGGCCGGGACGACGGCCTGCTGGACTTTGCGAAGGGTCACGAGGCGGCCTGCAAGGGGGAAAGGCGGATCCGGAGAAGGTCGATCGACACGGTTCGCTGGAAGTCGCCCATGACACCCCAGAGACTCAGCTTCTGCGCGTCGCAGCCCGGCGCGACGTTGAAGTCGGCGGCGCCATCCTTGGCCTCGATCGGATAGGAGGCGAGCGGCGCGGTGACGCCGGCGCAGGTCAGGCGCCACTGGAAGGTGCCCGCGGGCGGCGGGGCCGAGAAGGAATAAGCGAGGCGATAGCGGCCCGGCGGCAGGAGCAGGCGATGCTCGGCGACCGCGACTTCGGCCCGGCCATAATAGACGATCCGCATCGGCCCGTCGGCGGCGGGCTCGACCGCGGCCTCGGTTCCGGCGGGGAAGCGCCAGGTCAGCGGGCCGGTCGCGGCGTCACCCCAGGAGGCGAGCGCGCTGCCGCTGTCATCCGCCTGGGTGTGGGCGAGGAGGGCGCGGGCGGCGGGGATCTCGCCGGCATCGATCCGGACGTCGAGCGCCTGCGCCAGCCACGGTGCCGAGCGGTCGCTCGGCCGGGCGAGCGCGAGCAGTTGCGGGGTCGCCGATCGGTCGAAGGCGAGTGCCTTCAGCACCGCGGCGCGAAGTTTGGGATCACGGCCAAGCACCGGGGCGACCCTGGTGAGCGCGTCGGGCTGGCGGATATAGGTGGCGAGCGCGGTGGCGAAGCTCTCGGTCGCGCCGCCCATGCGCCGTCCGAGCGCGCCGACATGGACCAGCGCCTCGGCCAGTCGCTGCTGCCGGATCATGAGGTCGGCGAGCATGAAATGCGCCGCGGAGGAGCGCGGGTCGCGGTGAAGCGCGGCAGCGAGAAGCGTCTCGGCTTGGCGCGTGTCCCCTGCGGCGATGCGGTCCGTGGCCTCGACCAGCAGCGGCTCGGGCGCGAGCGGCTCGCGCGCCCCGGCTTCGGTCACCAGGGCGCGGGCGGCGGCGGACGGCCCCTGCCCCTTGCGAGCCGCCTCGCCGATGTCGGTGAAGGCAAGCGCGAAGCCCGGCCCCGGATGCGCCGGCCAGACGGCGTGCGCGAGCGCGGGGCGCGTCGCCGTCTCGGCATCGACCACCGCGGTCCGCACCGCCTGCCCTGCGACCAGCACGACGCCGGCCACCCCGAGCCAGCGAACCGCCGACCGTCCCGCTCCGCCCCCCGGCATCGTCCTCAGCTCTCCTGGTGGTACGGGATCAGCGCGATGCGCTCGCGCTTGTCGTCGAGATCGCCGTAACGGTAATTGTAATAGCTGTAGTGGCCGCTGGTCTCGGTCGCCTTGGTGAGGAGACCGCCCAGCAGGTGCGCGCCCGACGCCTCGAGCCCGTTGAGCGCCTCGGAGGCCTGGCGGGTCCGGGTGCGGCCGCTTTCGACGACGAACAGCACATTATGCGTGGCATGCGCGATTAGCGATGCGTCGGCGAGACCCATGACCGGGGGCGAATCAACGATCACCATCTGGAAGTGCATCAGCGCTTCCTCGAGCAGCGCGCCGAGGCGACCGGTCGAGAGCAGGTCCGCCGGGTTGGGCGGAATGGTCCCGCACGGTAGCAGCGAGAGGTTCTCGAACTGCGTCGGACTGATGTGGCCGAGGATCGTCTCGTCGTTGGTGAGGAGCTTGGTCAGGCCGACGTCCTCCGAGGGACCGCGGAAGGCGGGCTTGCGAAGGTCGGCGTCGATCAGCAGCACCGCGAGCCCGCGCCGCGCGAAATTCTGCGCGAGCGACAGGGCCGAGGAGCTCTTGCCCTCCGATGGCGAGGTCGAGGTCACCATCAACGTGCGCGGCGCGCCATGCTCGGTGGTGAAGCGCAACGCGGCCGCGGTCGAGCTGTAGGCCTCGGAGATGGGCGACCCCGGATCCTTCAATTCCTCCACGAACTCGCTCTTGCCAACGCGCTTCGGAATCTGGCCGAGGCAGGCGATGCCGAGCTTGTTGCGCATGTCGTCGCGGGTGCGGATCGTGTCGCGCAGGAGGTCGAGCCCGACCGCGCCGGCGAGGCCGAGGATGAGCCCGATGCCGAGCCCGGCGAGGAGGTTGATCGGAAGGTTGGGCTTGAACGGCCCGCCCGGAACGACCGCGCGGTCGACCACCGACACCGGTGAGGTGCCGACGCCGCCGGCGACGCCGATCTCCTTGTAGCGCCCGAGGAGCGCATCATAGAGGCTGCGGTTGGTGTCGACCTCGCGCTGGAGGATGGCGTAGCGGACGCTTCGGCCGCGCAGGTTGAGGACCTCGCCCTTCAGCCCCGAGACGCGGCTCTGGAGCGCACGCTCGGCGGCGGCGGCGGCGCGATATTCCTGCGCCAGCGTATTGCTGCGACCGCTGGTCACCTGCGCGCTTTCGCGGCTGATCTGCTGGCCCAGGGCGTCGATCCGCGAGCGCAGGCTGACCATCTCGGGATGGTCGGGCTGAAGCTCGGTGCGCTTCTCGCTATATTCGGCCTCGAGCGCGGCGCGCGCCTGGCGGAGCCCTTGCGTCGAGGTGTTGACGTCGCTGGTCGGACCCGAGGCGGCGGCGGCGCGATAGGCGCCTTCCGCGGCGACCCGGCGGGCGGTCGCGGTGGCCAGCGCCTCGTTCAGGGCCTGGAGGCTTTCCCCCTGGAGCGAGTTGCCCGCTTCGGGCGAACCGCCCCCGTTCGAGCTCCCGCTCTGCAGCGTGATGATGCCCTCGGCCTGGGCGTAGGCGGCGAGCTGCTTCTCGCTTTGTTCGAGGTCGGCGCGGGTCTTGCTGATCTGCCGCTGGAGGAACTGGCGGGCATAGGCCGAGCTCTCGTAGCGACGCTGGAGGCCCGAATTGATGAAGCTGTCGGCGATGCCGTTGGCAATGACGGCGGCGAGATTCGGGTCCGGACTCGTCACGCTGTAGTTGACGAGCGTGCCTTCCTTGGGCGTCGCGACGTCGAGGCTTCCCGCGACCACGCCGGTGGCGCGCTGGAGCCGCTCGTCGAGCGTGCCGGTGGTGCCGGCGACCGCCGGATTGGCGGCGAGATTGAGGTCCTGCGCGGCGCGCTCGGCGACCGCGCGGCTCTTGAGCAGGCCGATCTGGGTCGCAACGAAGTCCCAGCTCTGCTGGCCGCTGTCCTGCATGTCCTTGTTCTCGCCGACGACCTCGAAGCGCGGCGGATTGATCTCGAGCGTCGCGCTGGCGCGGTAGAGCGGGGTCGTCAGCATCGTCGCGATGATCCCCCCGGCAATGCCGAGCACCATCGCCGCGAGGATCAGCCAGCGCCATTCCTTGACGATCCGGAGCACGGTCGAGACGTCGAGCTGGCTGGTCTGCGGCGCCATCCGGCCCTGCCCGCGCGGCTGGGCGGCCCCGGCGCGAAGGTCGCCGGGCGCGGCCGGAAGTCGGCCGTCAGCCGGAAAAGCGAGATCACGGTTCACGGTAAGTCAGGTCCTTGGAAGGGTCGCGCAGGCCATGGCCTAGAAGGGGCGGAAGATCGAGAAGACAGGCAGGCTGTTGAGGATCTGCTTCTGCAGCTGCTTGGTCCGCGAGCCGTCGACCACCACGATGTCGCCCGGGTAGATCGCCGGATCGGCCGCCTGGCCGCGGCGGATGGCGACGAGGTCGAAGGCGGCGGCCTGGCGCTTGCCGTCGATGGTGCGGAAGATGGCGACGCGGCGCGGGTTGGCGTCCTCGGCGGTCCCGCCCGACAGCGCCACTGCCTGGAGCAGGCTGAGCGAGCCGTTGACCGGGAAGGAGCCGCTGTTCTTGACCGAGCCGTCGATGGTGACGCTGCGCTTGGTCGAGGATTTGACGCCGACCGCGATGTCGGGCCGGACGAGATATTTGGCTCCGTAGGCCGCGGTCAGCCGCTGGTCGAGTTCGGCGGTGGTGAGGTCGGCGGCCTCGACGCTGCCGATCAGCGGCATGGCGATGCGGCCCGTCAGGTCGACCTCGTAGTCGCCCGACAAATCCTTCTGGCGGAAGACGTTGACGGACAGCGTGTCGAGCGGGGCGATTCTATAATTCTGCTCGAGGCTCAGCGGCTTGGGCTGGTCGGGCGGCGCGAGCGAGACGTCATAGGGGATCGGTCCGCCGCGACTGTCGGAACAGCCGGCGAGCAGCGCGACGAACAGGGATCCGGCGACGATGGCGATAGGTGCGGTACGATGCATAACTGACCCACTAACATGCTCGCCCCCCAATGCATGATAGGGGAAGCGCCAAAAAAGTAACAGCTTGTTGCGTTCAGACCCTGGCCCGGTGCGCAAGGTACCAGGGCATGGCCGCTTCGAGCCCCGCGGCGATGTCGTGCGTCGGCGCATAACCGAGCAGCCGCCGCGCCTTGTCGATGTCGGCCTCGCTGTGGCGCACGTCGCCGGCGCGGAATTCCCCGTAGGCGGGTTCGGCCTCGACCGGCGCACCGCTCGCGGCGAGATTGTCGAGGAGGAGCTGGAACAGGCGGTTGAGGCTGGTCCGGTCGCCGACCGCGACGTTGAAGACCTCGCCCTGCGCCTCGTCGGGGGCGAGCGCGGCGAGGAGGTTCGCCTGCACCGCGTTCATGACGAAGCAGAAGTCGCGGCTGGTCTCGCCGTCGCCGTTGATGGTCACTTCCTTGCCCGTGATCAGTGCGTCGAGCCACTTGGGAATGACGGCGGCATAGGCGCCATGCGGGTCCTGGCGCGGGCCGAAGACATTGAAATAGCGCAGCCCCGTCGCCTTGAAGCCATAGCTGCGGGCATAGACCGCGGCGTAGAGCTCGTTGACGAGCTTGGTCACCGCATAGGGTGAGAGCGGGTTGCCGATCCGCTCCTCGCGCTTGGGAAGCGCAGGCTCGTCGCCGTAGGTGCTCGACGAGGCGGCATAGACGAACCGCCCCACCCCCGCCTGCCGCGCGGCGTCGAGCATTCGGACGAAGCCGGTGACATTGACGTCATGGCTGGTCAGCGGGTCGGCGAGCGAGCGCGGGACCGAGCCCAGCGCGGCCTGGTGGAGGACGACGTCGACGCCGTCGCAGGCCGCCGCGCAGGTCGCCGAATCGCGGATGTCGCCGGTGATCATGTGGAAGCGCGCGGCGCGCTCCGGCCCGACCGCGGCGAGCAGTTCATCGAGGTTGCGCTGATGGCCGGTCGCGAAATTGTCGAGCCCGACGACCTGCTGGTCGAGGCGCAACAGCGCTTCGACGAGGTTCGACCCAATGAACCCCGCGGCGCCCGTCACCAGCCACTTGCGCGGGGCGGCGCGAAGACCCTCCACATGCGGGGCGAGGCCCGGCGCTTCGAACAATTTCTCAAACACGGCTGGACTCCCGCTCGCGCATTCCATCGATCGTGTC
This sequence comes from Sphingomonas rosea, assembly GCF_039538065.1. Classification (NCBI taxonomy): domain Bacteria; kingdom Pseudomonadati; phylum Pseudomonadota; class Alphaproteobacteria; order Sphingomonadales; family Sphingomonadaceae; genus Sphingomonas; species Sphingomonas rosea. The sequence continues at coordinate 2,209,809 of NZ_BAABBR010000001.1, read as the reverse complement.
GATGAGCCAGCGCCCCTTACCCTCGATCGCGAACGCCGTCAGGCGGCCGGTGGAATATGCCCCCGTATCGATCCCGATGCGCGAGCCCACCACCTCGACCGCCTCGCTGATCGTGTGGCCGTGGACCACCGCAACGCCATGGTCGCGCGTGTCCGAGAGGAAGGGTTCGCGGATCCAGCGCAGGTCGTGCAGCTTTTGCTGGTCGAGATCGACCCCCGGTCGGATCCCGGCATGGACGAGAAGATAGTCGCCGAAGCGCAGGCTGTCGGCCATGGTCGCATAGAAGTGGCGATGCGCCTCGGGAATGGCGGCGAGGATGCGCTCCTGCTGCTCGGCCTGCCCGAGGACACGGAGCTGGTCGGGGTCGAGACCGTAGCTCTGCAGCGTTTCGGCGCCACCGTAGCGCAGCCAACCGGCGATCTCGCCTGCCTCGCCGTCGAGGATCCGGCGCAGCACTTCCTCGTGATTGCCGGTGATGGCGACGGTCGAAAAGCCCGGCAACTTTAGGGTCCGAATCCGCTCGACCACGCCCGCCGAGGCCGGGCCGCGGTCGATGAGGTCGCCGAGGAAGACGATCAGCCCGCGCTTGACGGACCGGTTCGCGTGGTCGGCTTCGATCCGCGCGAGCAGGTCGTCGAGCAGGTCGAGACGGCCGTGGACGTCGCCCACGACATAGGCACGCCAGCCATCCTGGCCGCGCCGCTTGGCCGGCTTGGAAGTGAAGAATCGTCGCATTTATCGGCCGCTTAGAGCGATTTCCCTGTCAACGCGATGACTGCCTCGCGATAGGCGTCGACCACGATCCGTTCGTCATATTCGCGCTCGGCGATGGCCCGCGACGCCCTGCCCCAGCGCTGGCGCTCGATCGGCGGCGCGGCGACGAAGCGCTCGATCGCCTCGGCCAGTGCAGCGGCCGAGCGGACTTCGAACAGCAGGCCGTTCTCGCCCTTGCGGACGATCTCGCGGCAGCCGGGCACGTCGGCGGCTAGGAGCGGCCGGCCCATGGCGGCGGCCTCGAGCAGCGCCTTGGGCATGCCCTCGCGATAGGAGGGCAGGATCACGGCATCGGCGGCGGCGATGAACGGGCGGACGTCGTCGGTTCGTCCGGCATGGGTGACGAGCCCCTCGGCGACCCAGCCATCGAGTTCTCCGGCGGTGATCGCCGTGCGGTTGATCGCGCCGAGTTCGCCGAGCAGCGTCACCTTGAGCCCCGGGTGGCGCGGGCGCAGCAGGCGCATCGCCTCGGCCAGCTCGCGCACCCCCTTGTCGCCGAGCAGGCGGCCGATGAACAGAAGCTCGGTCTCGCCCTCCTTGCGCTTCGGCATCGGGGTCGCCTTGAACGCGCTGCAATCGACCCCCGAGCCGGGGATCAGCCGGACCTGCTGGCGGTGGACCAGCCCCATGCGCTCGAACAGGGCGGCATCGTCGCGATTCTGGAAGAAGATGGCCGACACGCCGCGAAACGCCTCGCGATACATGGCGGCCTGGATCTTGAGCAGCATGCCGCCCTTGATGAAGGCCGTGCCGAGCCCCGAGACATTGGGAATGAACGGGATCTTCGCGGCGCGCGCGGCGAGCCCGGCGTAGATATTGGCCTTGGGCGTGAAGCTCAGCACCGCGTCGGGCTTCACCCGCCGAAAGAGCTGAATCAGCGCGAGCAGGCTCTTCAACTCACGCAGCGGCGCGGTGCCGTCGGCGACGAGCGGAATTTCGTAGGTGGTGAGCCCAGGAACCGCGCCGTCGCCATCGGGCACCACGGCCTCGATCGTCGCGCCGCGCGCGCGCAGGCCGCGCACCAGCCCGGCGCGCTGATGCGCGATGTTCCAGCGGCTGTTGGCGACGAGGAGGAGCTTGGGGGACGACACGGGCGAGCGGCGCCTAACCGAGCGGCTTGCCCGTGGCCAGCCCTCAGCCGTGATCGGCGATGAACCGCTCGACCACGGGCGCGATCTTCTCGCGCCACTTGCGGCCGTTGAAGATGCCGTAATGGCCGACACCCTTGGCGAGGTGATATTTCTTCATCTCGGGGCTGAGCGCGGTGGCGACCTTGAGCGCCGCCCTGGTCTGGCCGACGCCCGAAATGTCATCGCGCTCGCCCTCGATGGCGAGCAGCGCGGTCTTGGTGATCGTCGCCGGATCGACCCGGCGCCCGCGGTGCATCAGCTCGCCCTTGGGAAGCAGATGGCGCTGGAACACCACATCGACCGTCTGAAGGTAGAATTCCGCCGTCATGTCGGCGACCGAGCGATATTCGTCGTAGAAAGCGCGGGTCGCGTCGGCACTCTCCTCGTCGCCGACCACCAGATGCTTGAACATCTCCCAGTGGCTGACGAGGTGGCTGCCAAGGTTCATGGTCATGAAGCCGGCGAGCTGGAGGAAACCCGGATAGACCTTGCGCCCGCCGCCCGGATAAAGGTTGGGCACGGTGCAGACGACATTCTGCTGGAACCAGGCATGCGGCCGCTCGGTCGCCAGCGTATTGACCGCGGTCGGCGCCTCGCGCGTGTCGATCGGCCCGCCCATCATGGTCAGGCTCTTCGGTGTCGCGGGATGGTCGTCGGCGTTCATCAGCGCGACGGCGGCATAGGCCGGCACGCTCGGCTGGCAGACCGCGAGCATGTGCGCGCCCGGCCCGATCATTCCAGTCCAGCGGATCAGATAGTCGATATAGTCGTCGAGGTCGAAATGCCCGTCCTTGAGCGAGACGTATTTGGCGTCGCGCCAGTCGGTGATGAACACCTCGTGCCCCGGCAGCAGCCGCTCGACCGTGCCGCGCAGCAGGGTCGCGAAATGGCCCGACATGGGCGCGACGATCAGGAGCTTGGGCTGACCCTCCAGACCGCCCTCCTTCACGAAACGCTTGAGTTGCCCGAACGGCAGCCGGTCGACGATCTCCTCGCGCACCTTGTAGGTGCGGCCCTCGAGCACGGTCTCGCCGATCCCGAACGCCGGCTTGCCACGCGGGGCGGCGGCATGGGCGAAGACGTCGAGGCTCGCCGCCACGATCCCGCTCATCCCGTTGTAGCTCAGCGGATTGGCCGTGCTGGTCAGCCAGTCGGAGGAGAGGTTGGCCCACTGGCTTGCCCCCGCAAGCCAGCTGCGCTGCACCTCGTAAGCGTCGTAAAGCATGCGCGAATAACTTCCTTTTGCCGTCAACCGGCATGGGACGGAAAGGGTCCGCTGGCAAGTGACGGGAGCGTCACGAAACGGGGCACCCCTCCCCTTTGTTCTCGTGCCCGCGCCTGCTAGTCCGCGTCCCGATGGCATCGACACCCGCACCCGAAGACAAGCCGCAAGGCCGCAGCATCGGCAACCTCACGCTCGTCTACAAGGCGGCCGCCCGCTATCCGGGCCGGATCGCCGCGGCGCTGTTCTTCCTCGCCTGCAGTTCGGCGGCGACGCTGGCGATCCCGCGCGGTTTCAAGGAAATCATCGACCGTGGCTTCTCGCGCGGGGCGGTCGACGCCCCGGCGGTCAGCGAGGCGTTCCACTACCTGCTGATGATCGTCATCGTGCTCGCCTTCGCGACGGGCCTGCGCTTCTATTTCGTGTCGTGGATCGGCGAGCGCACCGTGGCCGACCTGCGCCGCCAGGTGCAGCGCAACCTCCTCACGTTGCCGCCGCGTTTCTTCGAGGAGAACCGCCCGAGCGAGATCGCCTCGCGCCTCACCGCCGACACCGCCGTCCTCGAGCAGGTGGTCGGAAGCTCGGTCTCGATGGCGCTCCGCAACTTCGTCACCGGCGTCGGCGGGATCATCTATCTCTTCGTGCTCAGCCCCAAGCTCGCCGGGCTCCTGCTGATCGCCATCCCCCTGCTGTTCGGCCCGATCATCCTGTTCGGCCGCAAGGTCCGCACCCTCTCGCGCGCCAGCCAGGACCGGATCGCCGACGTCGGCTCCAACGTCAGCGAAGTGCTCGGCGCGATGAAGATCGTGCAAGCCTTCGGACAGGAGCGCCGCGAGGAGCAGCGCTTCGCCGACACGGTCGAGCGGGCCTTCGCCACCGCCAAGACCCGGATGCGGCTGCGCGCGGTGATGACCGTGCTCCTGATCGGCATGTTCACCTCGGCCATCGTGCTGGTGATCTGGGAAGGCGCGATCGACGTCGCGGCGGGCCGCATGACCGGCGGCGACATCGCGGCCTTCGTCTTCACCGGTCTCCTCGTCGGCGGGGCCTTCGGCGCCCTGTCCGAGATCTACGGCGACCTTCTGCGCGCCTCGGGCGCCGCAGGCCGCCTTTCAGAACTGATCGCCGCCCGGGCCGAGATTCGCGCGCCCGACGCGCCGGTCGCCCTTCCGCAGCCGCCCCGCGGTGCGATCGCCTTCGAGGGAGTCGAATTTCGCTATCCGACCCGTCCCGACCAGAAAGCGCTTCACGATCTCAGCCTCGCGGTCGCGCCGGGCGAGACCGTGGCGGTGGTCGGCCCGTCGGGCGCGGGCAAGTCGACGCTTTTCCAGCTCGCGCTGCGCTTTTACGATCCGCAGGCCGGGCGCGTGACCTTCGACGGGATCGACGTCCGCGACCTCGATCCGGGCGACCTGCGCAACCGCATCGCGCTGGTCCCGCAGGAGACGGTTATCTTCGCCGCCAGCGCACGCGACAACCTCCGCTACGGCCGCTGGGACGCGAGCGAGGCCGAGATCGAGGCGGCCGCCAGGGCTGCCAACGCGCACGACTTCATCGTCTCGCTCCCCGAAGGCTATGACACGTTCCTCGGCGAAAGCGGCGCGCGCCTGTCCGGCGGCCAGCGGCAGCGCATCGCCATCGCCCGCGCCCTGCTGCGCGACGCGCCATTGCTCCTGCTCGACGAAGCCACCAGCGCGCTCGACGCCGAGAGCGAGGCCTCGGTCCAGCAGGCGCTCGAACGCCTCATGGAAAGCCGGACCACCGTCGTCATCGCCCACCGTCTCGCGACCGTCCGCGCCGCCGACCGGATCATCGTCATGGAGGACGGCCGGATCGTCGAGGAAGGCAATCACGCGACGCTCACCGCGCGCGGCGGCCTCTACGCGCGTCTCGCCCGCCTCCAGTTCGACGTCGCCGCATGACCCTCTTCCAGCGCTCCCCGCAGGCCATGTCGGCCGAGGTCGGCGCGGACGTCGTCGCCCTTCATGCCGAGCGCGGCTTCGCCTTCGGGATGGAGGGGGTGACTGCCTCGGTCTGGCAATTGCTCGACCGCCCGCGTTCCCTCGCCGAGATCGTCGCCGGCCTCCGCCTAGAATATGACGTCGAGGAAGATCAGTGCCGCGACGAGGTCGGTGCGCTGCTCGCCGATCTGCGGGATGAGGGACTGATCGACGAGGTGACCGAATGAGCGAGCCCACCATCCTTCTCGCCGAAGAGGGCGGGATCGCGCGAATCACGCTCAACCGCCCGGACCGGTTGAACAGCTTCACCGCCGCGATGCACGGCGAGCTTCGCGCCGCGCTCGACCGCGTCGCCGACAGCGCGCGCGTGATCGTCCTGACCGGCGCCGGACGCGGATTCTGTGCGGGTCAGGACCTCAACGACCGCGCGGTGACCCCGGGCCAGGCGGTCGACCTCGGCGAGACGGTCGAGGCGAGCTGGAATCCGGTCATCCGCCGCCTGGCGAGCCTGCCGCAGCCGGTCATCGCCCGCGTCAACGGCGTCGCGGCAGGCGCCGGCGCCAACATCGCGCTCGCCTGCGACCTTGTCGTCGCGGGCCGCTCCGCCAAGTTCATCCAGAGCTTCGCCAATCTCGGGCTGATCCCCGACAGCGGCGGAAGCTGGCACCTGCCCCGCCTCGTCGGCCAGGCGCGTGCGCTTGGCCTCGCCATTACCGCCGAGCCGCTGCCGGCGGAGAAAGCCGCCGATTGGGGGCTCATCTGGAAATGCGTCGAAGACGAGGCGCTCGACACCGAGGTCGACGCGCTGGCGACCAAGCTCGCTTCATTGCCTCCGCTCGGGCTGGCGGCGATCAAGCAGATCATCCGCACCAGCGGCGAGCGCACGCTCGACCAGGAACTCGACCTTCAGCGCGATGAAATGCGCCGTCTCGGCTTCACCGAAGACTATCGCGAAGGTGTTGCTGCCTTCCTCGAGAAGCGCCCCGCGACCTACAAGGGCCGCTAGGGGACCGGCTTCCCGTCCTTGTTGCCGGGCGGCGAATAGCGGCAGATGAGATAGGTCCAGCCGCCGCCGTCATAGGTCGCGCAGCCGACGTGCGTCGTGCCCTTCCAGATCATCTGCGTGTAATGCGCGACGTCTTCCCAATTGGCGGTCCGGGTCACCGCCGGGAACAGGCCGGGGACGAACAGTTTCTTTTCCTCGACCCACATGCCCGTCATGCTCTCGGGTGTGCCGCGCCAGGTGAGGTCCATGGCGAGATTCTCGCGCTGGCCGGGACGCTCCTCTCGCGGGGAGTGGACCAGGCGACCGAGCGCGGCGAGGCGCGGTCCATAGGTCGCCGCGCTGCGCGCAAGGCTGTCGTCCCAGGCGAGCGGCGGTGCCCCGACCTCGGCCCGCGCGGCATTGTGCACCGCGAGCACCCGCTCGGCGAAGCGATCGACCTGTCGCGGCGGCAAGGTCGGCGTGACCGCGCTGGTCGCGGCGGCAAGGGCGAGCCCGAGGAACATGGCCGCGATGATGCGCCCTGCTCCTTACGACGGTCTTGCGAGCGATGGTTAACGCCACCGCCCCCGCTTCCCGCCGGCCAAGGCCTGTCCTAGAGCAGCCCCATGAAAACCACGCAGCTCCTCAACTACGCCCGCGGTGAGTGGACGCCCGGCGATGCCGCCAGCCTCGTCGAACTGCCGAGCGCGATCGACGGAAGCCCCGTCGCGACCACCGGCTCGGGCGGGCTCGACTTCGGCGCCATGGCCCGCTTCGCCCGCGACACCGGCGGTCCGGCCCTGCGCGCCATGACCTTCCACGAGCGCGCGCGGATGCTGAAGGCGCTCGGCCTCGCCATCATGGCGCGCAAGGAAGAGCTGTACGAACTCAACTATCTCACCGGCGCGACCCGCAAGGACGGCTGGATCGACATCGAGGGCGGTGCGGGCACCCTCCTCTCCTTCTCGTCCAAGGGCCGCCGCGAACTCCCCGACGCGCGCGTCCTCCTTGACGGACCGCTTGAGCCGCTCTCGAAGTCCGGCCTGTTCGTCGGCCAGCACATCTACACCCCGCTGCAGGGCGTCGCGGTCCACATCAACGCCTTCAACTTCCCCATCTGGGGCATGCTCGAGAAACTCGCCCCGACCCTGCTCGCCGGCGTGCCCGCAATCGTGAAACCCGCCAGCGCCACCGCCTGGCTGTGCGAGGCCGCCTTCCGGGTGATGATCGAGGCGAACATCCTGCCGCCCGGCGCGGTGCAACTGATCGTCGGCGGCATCGGCGACCTGTTCGACCACCTCGGCGGGCAGGATGTGGTGAGCTTCACCGGCTCGGCCGCGACCGCGCTGAAGCTCCGCTCGCACCCCAATATCGCGCGCGAAAGCGTCAAGTTCATCGCCGAGCAGGACAGCCTGAACGCCTCGCTCCTCGGCCCCGATGCCGCGCCCGGCACGCCAGAGTTCGACCTGTTCGTCGCCGAGGTCGTCAACGAGATGACCGTCAAGGCCGGGCAGAAGTGCACCGCCATCCGCCGTGCGATGGTTCCCGCGCCCTTCCTCGACGCCGTCGAACGGGCGATCGCGGACAAGCTCGCCGCTCTCACCGTCGGCGATCCCCGCGACAAGGGCACCGGCATGGGCGCGCTCGTCAGCCAGGCGCAGCGCACCAGCGTCCGCGAGGCCGTGGCCGCGATCACGGCGGGCGGCGCGCGCGTCGCGGCGGGCGATCCCGACGGCCGGACCGGCCCCGACGGCGGTGCCTTCATGGCCCCCGTGCTGCTCCGCGCCGACGATCCCTGGGCCTGCGCCGCCGCGCATGACGTCGAGCCGTTCGGCCCCATCGCTACCCTCATGCCCTATGCCGATCTCGCCGACGCGGTGAAGCTCGCCAACCGCGGCATGGGCAGCCTCGCCCTCTCGCTCTTCACCCATAAGGGCGAGGCGGCGCGCGACTTCATCGCGGGCGCGGGTGCCTATCACGGGCGGATGCTCGTCATCGACCGGACCAGCGGCAAGGATTCGACCGGCCACGGCTCCCCCCTTCCCGTCCTCGTCCACGGCGGCCCGGGCCGCGCCGGTGGCGGCGAAGAGATGGGCGGCGTCCGCGGCGTCGCCCATTACATGCAGCGCACCGCACTCCAGGGCTCGCCCGCAATGATCGCGGCGGTGACCGAGCAATATATCCCGGGCGCGCCCAAGCGCTTCGTCGAGGGCCATCCCTTCCGCAAGCGGATGAGCGAGCTCACCATCGGCGACACCCTCTGCACCGCCAGCCGCACGGTGACGATCGAGGACATCGAACATTTCGCCCACTTCACCGGCGACACCTTCTACGCCCACATGGACGAGGAAGCCGCCAAGGCCTCGCCGATCTTCGAGGGCCGGGTCGCCCACGGCTATCTCATCCTGAGCTTTGCCGCGGGGCTGTTCGTCGACCCCGCCCCCGGTCCCGTCCTCGCCAATACCGGCCTCGAGAATTTGCGCTTCCTCACCCCGCTCTATCCGGGCGATTCGATGCGGGTCGAGCTCACCGTCCGCTCGAAGAGCCTCAAGAGCGAGGACACGGGCGTCGTCCGCTGGGCGGTCGAGATCTTCAACCAGAAGGACGAACTGGTCGCGACCTACGACCTGCTGACTGAGAACGTTCCTTAAGCGGACCGCGGCGGTCAGCTGACCGTGATCACGCCCTTCATGCCAAAGGCTCCGTGCAGCGTGTGCGAGCATCGCAGCGGATAGCGGCCCGCGGTCGGCGTGAGCGCGATGCTCACCGTCGAATGGCCGGGAATCTCGACTTTCCCTTCGTGGACCAACGGCGCCGAAGAGGGATCAAGACGCGCCGCCGCGAAGAATGCGGGGGCCGCAAAGCTGTGTCCGCCGCCGCCGCTGTTCGTCAGCCGGAGCACGGTCGGAACACCCGCATGGAGTGCGATCTCCGACGGCGCGAAATTAAAGTTGCTGAGCGTGACGACCGTCTCGGCTGCGGGTGCCGCTGTGACGGCGACCGGCAAGAGAACGAGGCTCGCAAGCAAGAGGATATGGCGCATCGCACTCTCCCGAACTGCGACGTCGAAGCTGCGCCGACCCGGCTGAACGGCGGCTGACAGCGGGCTAGATCACGCCCGTATGCTCCAGCAGGATGATCGTCCCGATGGTCATCAGCACGAGACCACCGAACATCTCCACCCACCCGCCAAAGCGTCGTCCAAGCACGCCTCCGAGCAGCAGGCCGGCGGTGGTGAGCAGGAAAGTCGTCGCTCCGATCGCAAGCGCCACGAGGAGGATGTTGACCTCGAGGAAGGCAAGCGTGACGCCGACGGCGGCAGCATCGATGCTCGTTCCGATCGCGGTGAGGACGAGGGTTCGCGTACCTTGTCGACCGGGTGTCGCGACAGCCTCGTCATCGACCGCCGCTTCCCTTCGGCCGAGGCTCTTCAGGGCGCCTTCCCAGAGCATCTTGCCGCCGACGCCGCCGAGCAGGCCGAAGGCGATCCAGTGGTCGATCCCCGTGATGAACCCTGCCGCGACCGTACCGAGCACCCAACCGATCAACGGCGTGATGGCTTCGATCGCGCCAAATACCGCACCCGAGCGAATGGCCTGCTCGAACGTCGGCTTGCGCACGGCGCCCTGGCCGATGGCGGCGGCGCAGGCATCCGCGGACATGCTGAAGGAAAGTCCGGCAATGGCGAGAGGGGTCATTTCACTGAACTCCACCGAGCAAGGCACAGCCGGTCCTCGCCGCGCCTCGGTGAGCGACTGGACGGGCTGGTCTCGCAAGGCGGCATGGCCGCTCCTCCGCGCCACGCGCGAAAATGCGCGAGTGTGTTGACGCGGGGCCGGCCATTGGCGGCCGTTAGCTACTCCCCAACGCCGCCTCCCCTAGCGTCCGCCAGATGCACAGACAATGACCGACCGGCTCGATCGCCGAGGCGTTCACCGCGGAACGTTCGTGGCCAGGGCGAAACCCACGAAAAAGGCCGCCGGATCGCTCCAGCGGCCTGTTTCATGTCCCGAGAAAAGCGCTTAGCGGATGCCGGCGATCGCCTGGTCGATGAGCGCCTTGTCGGCACCGGCGTCATGCCTGTCCGCGATGATCCGGGCAGCGGCCTTGGCGGCAGCGTCGGCGGCGGTGGCGCGGAGGGCTTCGAGGGCGCTCCGCTCTTCGGCCGCGATCTTGTCCTCGGCCATGCGGGTGCGGCGCTCGACCAGCGCGGCGGCGTCGGTCTCGGCCTTGGCGCGGATCGCTTCGGCCTCGTGCGCGGCGCGGTCGAGCATGGCCTTCGCCTCACTCTCGGACGCCGCGATCTTGGCTTCATAGTCGGCCTTGATCTGCTCGGCCTCGGCGCGCAGCGCTGCGGCCTCGTCGAGCTGCGACTTGATCGCGGCGATCTTGCCGTCGAGCGCGCGGCCGATGGCGCCGGGCACCTTCTTCCACAGCATCAGCGCGACGACGATCGCCATCGCGAGACCGACCAGCATGGTCGCATCGAACCCGAGCGCGCTCGGGTCGACGTGATGTTCGGCGCCGGCCTCGACCTCGGTGTGGGTGGTTTCCTGGATGTTGTCAGCCACGGACGAGCTCCTGCTGGACGGCAGCGCGGGCAGTGCCCTCGTCGACATTGAGGCCAGCAACACGGCCGACCATCGCGATCGCCGCGTCGGCCGCGACGCTCTCGATTTCGGCCTGCGCCGAGGAACGAGCCTCGCCGATTCGGCGCATGGCTTCCTCGACCCTGGCCTGGGCCGCGGTGTCGGCGGCCTTGACCCGGACCTCGGTCGCTTGCGCGGCCGCAGCCTTGGCATCGACCGCGACCTTGGCGGCCTCGGCCCGGCTCTTCTCGAGCGCGGCCTTGTGATCCGCCTCCAGCTTGTCCGCGGTCTCGCGGGCGCTGGCGGCAGTTGCGAGGTCGGCCGCGATCCGCGCGTCGCGCGCATCGACCGTGCCCTGGATCTTCGGCACCATGCCGAGGCCCACGACGAGGAAGATGAACCCGAAGGTGATCGTCAGCCAGAACAGCTGCGATGCGAAGATCTCCGAGATTTGCGCGATTTGCGGCACTGGCCGACCTCAGTCTTTCAGGTGGTTAGGCGACGAACAGCAGGATCATCGCCACGACGAACGCCAGCAGGCCGAGAAGCTCGGCGGCGGCGAAGCCGATGAACAGGCGGCCCTGCTGGCTGTCGGCGGCAGCCGGGTTGCGAAGCGCGCTCTCGAGGAACGAGCCGAAGACGTTACCCACGCCGAGGGCGGCCATGCCGACGCCAATGGCGGCGAGACCGGCACCGAGCAGCTTTGCGGCTTCTGCGTCCATGTTCTTTACTCCCGTTTGTATCTTGTTGGTGAGGTTAGTGAAGGTTGATCGCGTCGTTGAGATAGAGGCTCGTCAACAGGGCGAAGACATAGGCCTGGATCGCGGCGACCAGCAGCTCGAGCGCGCTGATCCCGATCATCAGGACGAGGCTCGGCAGGCTGACCACCGGGGCGACCCACAGGGCCTCCGCGTTGAGGCCGTTGATCACGAAGCCGGCCAGCACCTTCAGGAGGATGTGGCCCGCGGTCATCGCCACGAACAGTCGCAGCGCGAGGCTGAACGGACGGACCATGAAGGAAACGAACTCGACCGGGATCAGGATCGGCATCATCCACCACGGCGCGCCGTGCGGCACGAACAGGCTGAAGAAGTGGAAGCCGTGCTTGGCAAAGCCGACGATCAGCACGATCGCGAACGAGACGATCGCCAGCACCGCCGTGACGGTCAGGTGGCTGGTGACGGTGAAGGGGTGAACGCCCGGGATCAGCCCGAGCGGCGCCATGCCGAGGAGGTTGGCGACGAGGATGAACATGAAGATCGAGAAGACGTAGGGCACGAACTTGCGGCCCTGCGGACCGATGTTCGTTTCCATCATGCTCGTGATGAAGTTGGTGACGCCCTCGACCGCGACCTGCCAGCGGCCCGGAACGAGCTCGCGGCGCATGCCGCCCAGCATGAAGAGCCAGATGACGGCGAGCGTGAACAGCATCCACAGGGAACTGTTGGTGAAGGCGATCGAATGGCCCGCGATTTGCCAGTCATGGCCGAACAGGGGTTCGACCTGGAACTGGTGCATCGGATCGATCTTGCCCGATTCGGCGGCCACTTAGCGGTCCTTCTTCGCGTTTGCGTTCGACATCTTGATGATGCTCCAGAAGCCACTGGCGGTGCCGAGCACCATCAGCGCAATGAAGAACATCGGCCACGTGCCCAGCAGGCGGTCGAGCGCCCAGCCGATCAGCGTGCCACCGAGCAGTCCGCCGATCAGGGTGGCGAGAACCCGGTTCCCGAGCTGCTCATTGGCATCCGCGGGCGGCTTCTGTCCTAACCTGATCGCCTCCTTCCGCTGCGCTTCCGCCACCCTCTTCTCGAGACTGTCGAACCGCGCGTCGGACGAAGGCTTTCCGTCCTGCCCCGGGCTGTCTTCGACCATGACCAACTCTCCATGTGCGTGGCCGGGCGGCGTGGACGTCGCTCGATCATCGCGTAAGGCAAGGGACATGGCGGCCGACTGCCCGCCAAGGCGCGGCCCCTTTAGCAGGGCGGGGCGCGAGGTCAACCGGGCGAGGCCGCATCTGTCGCGTTCAGGTGGCTTGGGTTACATTCCTGTCCATGATCATCGCTGCCCTACTCCTCGCCGCCGCGCCGCCTGCGGGCGCCGTCGCCATCACCTCCGACCGTGACGGCCTGTCCTTCGCTTATGGCTGGCCGCGCGAGGCCGAAGCGGTCCCCGCCCTTTCGCGCCGCTTCCGCGCCGACGCCGCTGCGCAGAAAAAGCGGATGATGGACCTGGTCGCGGGCGAAAAGGCGTTCCGTGCCGAGCAGAAGCTCGATTTCAACGGCCTCGATTTCTCGCGGCAGTATGAACTCTACGGCCAGAGCCGGCAGCTATTGTCGCTGGTCAACGCGACCGCCGCTTATACCGGCGGAGCGCATCCTAACAGCGGCACCAAGGCCCTGCTGTGGGAACGCCGCCTCGGCCGCGACATCACTTATGCGAACTTGCTGTCACCGAGGCAGAGCTGGGACGGCGCGATCCGCCAGCCGTTCTGCGTGCTGCTCGACCGCGAGCGCGCCAAGCGGCGGCAGGAACCGGTGAAACGCGCCGATTGGCCGGCGCAATGCCCGCAGCTCAAGGAACTGACCGTGGCGCTCGCCGACAAGGACAAGGACGGGCGCTTCGACCATGTCGACGTGCTCGCCGACCCTTACGTCGCCGGCCCCTATGCCGAGGGCGGTTATGAGATCAGCCTTCCGATCACCGCGACCATGATCGGTCGCCTGAAGCCGGGCTATCGCGCCGACTTCAAGGCTCAGCCGCCGGTGCAATAATCGGGCACGGGCGCCGGCTGGCCCGCCGCGCGGCGCCGCCACTGTCCGTCGCTCAGCAGATAGCTTTCGCCGACTGCCACGCGCGCAAGGAGCGTACAGCCCGCCGTGATGCCGACTTCCTGCGGGCTGACGCCGCGGCGCTGGGCAAGGTCCGAGTAAAGCGAGCGGCGGCGGATGTTGATCGCTTCGGTCTGGGCCCGCGCCTGCGGGCTCGGCTGCACCAGCGAATAGCCGAGATAACCGTCGAAGCGCTCGCCCACCTGCCCTGCACCCCGCGCACCGAAATAGGCGGTCTGCGCCGCGGCTGCCCCTGCCACCACAAGCGCCGCCGCGCCGATCCAGCGAAGCATCACTGGCCCGACGGCTTGGCCGGGGTCGCCGGCTGCTGCGGAAACGCCTGCGGATTGCTGTTGATCAGCGTGTCGACGTCGCGCTGCATCCGGACCAGCACCTCCTGGCGGATGACGACGTTGAGGTTGATCTCGATCGGCTTCTCCGGCGTCTTCAGATTGACGCAGCCGGCGAGCCCGGCGGCCAGCGGCGCGGCGATCAAGAGGGAGCGCTTGGGCATGGGTCTTACCTCGCTGGGGTGATCTGTTCGACGACGGGCGTCTGGGTTTGCGTGCTGTCTTCCTCGCGGCGCCGGACCTCGGTGACGATGCCGGGGCGGCCCTCGAGCGGACGGTCGAGCGTGCTGTCGATCAGCGTGCGCGGATCGCGCATCGACTTGGCGGTGGCGATCAAGGCGCGGAATGGGCCCTTGATCGAGACGTTGAACTTCAGCGGGATCTTGCCGACGAAGCGGCTGATCAGCTTCTGCGTCCCGTTGGTCCCGGCGAGCCCGACCCCGTCAATCACCAGGGTCGTGCCGAATTCGCCCGCGAGGTCGCCGTCGAGGCGGATGATCATCGAACGGAAGCGCAGGTCCCTCAGCGCATGGAAGGCGAGGTTGCCCGCGGTGCCGAGGTTCGCCTTGTTGACCACGCCGGTATAGGCGAGCCGCCCGCCCGGCGCCCGGCTGTCGAGCCGCCCGCCGACGATCCGCCCGCCATTCTCGTCGAAGATCATCGGCAGCACGCCGTCGAAGCGGCCCTCGGCGCTGATCTCGTTGAAGCCGAAGCTCTTCACGAACATGTTGGCGTCGAGGTCGTGGACCTCGAAGGTCAGCCGCTTGGCGCTCGGGCGGCCGAGATTGAGGACGGTCTCGCGAAGCACCAGCTCGCCGCCCATGAAGGGCCAGCGCCCGGCCTGGATCCGGACCAGCTGGCCCGGGAGCAATTGATAGGTGATGACCCCGTTCTCGACCAGGATGCCGGGGTTGATCGTGGCGACGTTGAGCGTCTGGCCGGGCGCGGTGGTGAGGCCGAGGAGATCGGTGAAGCGGATCGTGCCGTTGAGCCCCGTCACCGGGCCGAAGGCGGCCGCGAGGTCCATGCCGCTGGTCGAGAATTCGCCGGTCGAGGTGACCTCGCCGGTGCCGTTCCACGCGATCCGCCCCTGCCCCGTGACCGTGCCGTTGACGAGGGCGACGACACCTTCGGTCAGGCGCGTGATCATCTCGGGCTGAAGGCCGTTCTGGGTGAAGACGAGGCCCGGCACGTCGAGGTTGGCGGAGCCGTTGCCGCTGCCGAGATCGTGGCGGATGTCGACCTTGGTGACGAGCGCGCCGGTGCCGGGATGGCGCAGCGCCCCGCTCGCGCGGATGTCGTTGCCGGCGAGGCTGAACTGCATGTCGGTCGAGCGCAGCGGATAGAAGCGCGGCGGCTCGGCCCCGATGTCGTTGGCGGTGGCCGCGCCGTTCACGCTGAGCCGGTTCCGGTAATAGAGCCAACGGCCGTCGATGTCGGTCAGCTTGATCGGCACGCGGCCGATGGTGGCGTCGGCATTCTGGAAGCGACCGCTGATCCCGCTGCCCTGGAAGGTGCCCTGGAGCGCCCGCGCGTTGAGCAGGATCGGCGCCTCGGGATTGCCGAGGCGGGCGCGCACGCCAAGGAGGTCGAACCCGCGCGAGCCGGTCATCGCCGCGCGGTCGACCAGCAGGCCGAACGGCGATTTGCCGAGCCGCCCGTTGAGCGCGACGTTGCGGCTGTAGGCGCGGACCGCGACATCCCCGTCGGGCTGGCGGAAGACGATCGCCTGCCCCGTCGCGCAGACCGGGATCTGCGTCCGGCCGAGCTGCAGCGCGCCAAGCGTCAGCGATGTCGCCGACAGCGGTACGCAGCCGCGGCCGAAGGCAAGCGCGCCGCCCGGCCCCACAGTGCCGTTGACCGGGATCCGGAGCCCCGTCACCCGCCCGCCCGAAATGGGGCCGTCGAGCAGCGCCACCGTGTCGATCCGGGTCGCGCCATTGGCCAGCGCATTGAACTGGACCGGGGCGAGCGCCAGGCGGGCGCCGCCGGCGGCATAAGGCTGCATCACCAGGCGCCCGCTCATCGGCCCGCCGCCGCGCGGCATCCGGAGCGCGAGGTCGGCGTTCGGAAGGCCGCCGCCCGCAGTCCGGATCCGACCGTCGATCCGAAGCTTGTTGGTCGGCCAGTAATACGTAATCCCATCGCCGCCACCGACCGCGATCCGCGCGCCCGATGCGCTGCGGACGTTGGCCGATTCGACCCGCACCGCGCCGCCGCCGGCGAAATTGACCAGCCGGAGCGAGCCTTGCGCGTTCATGGCCCGGGTCGCGCGCTGTGCGGCCTGGCGGATCGCTTCGGTGATGGGTTCGAGCGGCGTGTCGTTGGCGCCGGCGAGCGCGCCGGTGATTCCGCTCGTCAGATTGTCAGCGAGGTCGACCCCCTCGGCCGCGTAATCGGCAACGAGGGTGAGATGGCCCTTGTTGGCGTTGAGCAGATAGCTGCCGTCGAGCCTGGTCCGGTCGGCGGTGAGCTGCGCCATGCTCGCCCCCGCCGCAGCGAGACGAATCTTGCCCAGCGCCCGCGTCGGGGTGCCGCCGAAGGTCAGCTCGGCATTGAAACGGTCGAGCCGGTTGACCCCGGCCCGGAGCGCCGCCGCGCTCATCCTTCCCTTGCCGACGAAGCGGTCGAAGCCTTCGGAGAACTGGCTGTCGATGTCGAAGCGCGGGCTTGCGATGGCGATGTTGCTGGTCGGACAGACGAAGCTCGCGGCGCTGAGCGGCCCGCTCACCTGGGGTCGCCTCGCCGCGACCGACACGCCGAGCGCCGCGCGCATCCCCGTCAGCGTGCAGCGACCGGCGTCGAGGCCCGGAGAGGCAGCCGCGAGCCGACCCCTGAACCCGCCGGTGAGGTTGCCCGCGCCCTCGATCGCCACCCCGATCGGCCCCATCGGGGTCGCGACCGCGATCGAGGTGTCGGCAAGGTCGACGCTGATGTCGGGGAGCGAGAACGGCTTCCCCGAGGGCGGCGGAAGTAGCTTGTCGACTTGCCCCCAGCTCACCCGGCGGCCGATCACCTTGCCCTTCAGCCGGACCCCGCGCGCGACGACCCGGTAGAATTCGACCTGCCCGTTCCACTTGATCCGCATCTGGATCTGCGCGAGCCGGGCGGTGAGGTCGGGATCCTTGGGATCGCCGATGACGAGGTTCGACACCTGCTGGGTGCGAAGCCCGATCCGGTCGAGCTTGAAGCTGGCCTGGACCCCGCGCCGGCTGAGCTCGCGCTCGAGGATGTTCGAGGCGATCGGGCGGCGCTGGCTCCACAGGACAATGGCCGCGACGACCAGCACGACGAGCAGCGTGATGATCGCAAGGCCGAGCAGGCGCGCGACCGAACGGCGCCGTCGAACCACAATGGCCTCGGAGTCGCTGGAACCTGCACTGGCGATCGTTTCGTCGGCCACTAACCCGTTCTAACCATTCGTCCCGCGCACCGTTCCGCAACCGACATGTTGCGCTTCGCGTGGGCACGGCATAGCCTCTCATTCATGGGCGACAAGCCGAATGGCGCCGATGGGCATCGCGCGCGCCTTCGGCATCGGCTGCTGGAGGGCGGCGGCGACGCATTGCTCGACCACGAACTGGTCGAATATCTGCTCGCCCTCGCCATCCCCCGCCGCGACACCAAGCCGCTCGCCAAGCAGTTGATCGCGCAGTTCGGCGGGCTCGGGCCTCTCCTAGAAGCGCCCGCCGAAGTGCTTCGCCGCGAGGGTCTCAGCGATGGAGTCATCGGCGCGCTCGCCATCGCCCGTGCGACCGCCCTGCGCCTCCTCGAAACGCGGATGGAAGGCCGACCCCTGCTCTCGAGCTGGGACGCGCTCGGCGACTATCTGCAAGCCGCGATGAGCCACTCGACCATCGAGGAAGTGCGGGTGCTCTTCCTCAACGCGAAAAACGTGCTGATCGCCAACGAGGCGATGTGGCGCGGCTCGGTCGACGAGGCTTCAGTCCATGTCCGCGAGGTCATCGCCCGTGCGATCGCGCTTGGCGCCACCGCGATCATCCTCGTCCACAATCACCCCAGCGGCGACCCCACCCCTTCCAAGCAGGACATCCGCCTGACCCGCGACATCGTCGAGGCCGGGCGCCACATGAAGATCACCGTCCACGACCATGTCATCGTCGGCGCCCAGGGGCGTTCGAGCCTTCGGGCGATGGGGCTGATGTAGCCTGCCTCGCTTTCGCCGCGCTTCGCGTGTAAGCGCGCGGCCATGCTGACCATCAACGGAATCACGGTGCGCCTTGGCGGGCGGACGATCCTCGACCGCGCCACCGCGACGATTCGCCCGAAGAGCCGCGTCGGGCTGATCGGCCGCAACGGCGCGGGCAAGTCGACGCTGATGAAGGTGATGATCGGCCAGCTCGAAGCCGACGAGGGCGAGATCGAGATGCCCAAGCGCACCCGCCTCGGCTATATCGCGCAGGAAGCCCCGAGCGGCGACGCGACCCCGTTCGAGACCGTGCTCGCCGCGGACACCGAGCGCGCCGAGCTGATGATCGCGGCCGAGGATTATAGCGACATGGACCGCCTCGGCGACGTCCACGAGCGGCTCCTCGCGATCGACGCCTATGGCGCGCCCTCGCGGGCCTCGAAGATTCTGCTCGGCCTCGGCTTCGACGAGGAGATGCAGGCCCGCCCGCTCGACAGCTATTCGGGCGGCTGGAAGATGCGCGTCGCGCTCGCCGCGTTGCTCTTCTCCGAGCCCGACATCCTGCTCCTCGACGAGCCGTCGAACCACCTCGACCTCGAAGCGACGCTGTGGCTCGAGAATTTCCTCAAGGATTATGCCGGCACGCTGGTCGTCATCAGCCACGAGCGCGACCTCCTCAACAACGTGGTCGATACCATCCTCCACGTCGAGGGCGGGCGGCTGGCGCAATATGCCGGCGGCTATGACGATTTCGAGCGCCAGCGGGCCGAGCGCGCGGCGCAGCTGGCCGCGGCCAAGGCCAGCCAGGACGCGCAGCGCGCCCGCCTGCAGGACTATATCGCCCGCAACTCGGCCCGCGCCTCGACCGCCAAGCAGGCCCAGAGCCGCGCCAAGATGCTGGCCAAGATGCAGCCGATCGCGGCGATGGCCGACGATCCTTCGCTCAGCTTCGCCTTCCCGTCGCCGACCGAACTCAAGCCCCCGCTGATCACGCTCGAGATGGCGGCGGTCGGCTACGGCGACACGCCCATCCTGCGGAAGCTCAACCTGCGCATCGATCCCGACGACCGGATCGCGCTGCTCGGTCGCAACGGCAACGGCAAGACCACGCTCGCCCGCCTGATCGCCGCGCAGCTGGCGCCGATGGAAGGGTCGATGGCCGCCACCGGCAAGATGCGGGTCGGCTATTTCACCCAGTATCAGGTGGAGGAACTGCACGGCGACGACACGCCGCTCCAGCACATGAGCCGCGCGATGGAAGGCCACAGCCCCGCCGCGGTCCGTGCGCAGCTCGGGCGATTCGGCTTCTCGGGCGACAAGGCGACCACCGTCACCTCCAAGCTTTCGGGCGGCGAGCGCGCGCGGCTGGCGCTGGCGCTCATCACCCGCGAGGCGCCGCATCTCCTCATCCTCGACGAGCCGACCAACCACCTCGACGTCGATGCCCGCGAGGCGCTGGTCCAGGCGCTGAACGACTATGACGGCGCGGTGATCCTGATCAGCCACGACCGCCACATGGTCGAGCTGACCGCCGACCGGCTGGTGCTGGTCGATGACGGCCGCGCGGTCGATTATGCCGGCAGCATCGAGGATTACATCGACTTCGTCCTTGGCCGGAACCAGCCCAAGGCCGAAGCCAAGCCCAAGGCCGCGAAGGGCGCCAAGGCCCGCGAGGACGCCAAGGCGCTGCGCAAGGCGGCGAGCGAGGCCGAGCAGGAGAGCCTGAGGCTCGCCGAGCAGCGCTCCGCCCTCGACCGCGCGATGTTCGACCCCAAGGCCGCCGAGCCTGCGCTCGCCAGGCTGTCGATGGGCGAATTGTCGCAGCGCCGGGCCAAGGTCGCGGCCGCGCTCGAAGCCGCCGAAGCGCGCTGGCTCGAGCTCAGCGAGCAGCTCGAACAGCAGCAGGCGGCCTAGGCCGATTCGCTTTGTCGCGGCGGCGGTGACATGACTGCCACGATGGATGGGGTCGCGACGTTCGAAACGGTGCTGTTGCTGCTCGCGGCGGTGGTCGCGTTGCACGCGCTCGCGCTGAAGCTTCGGCTTCCGCCCTCCGCCGCATTGCTGGTCGGCGGCGGCGGCCTCGCCTTCATTCCGGGGATCCCGCAGGTCAGCTTCGACCCCGAACTGGCCCTCGTCCTGTTCCTGCCCCCGCTCCTCTTCGAGGGCGCCTATTACACCGCCTTCGGGCGCTTTCGCCGGCACCTTCCCGGGATCATCGGCCTCGCGGTCGGTGCGGTGGTCTTCACCACGGTGATCGTCGCCGAAGTCGCACACATGCTGCTGCCCGAGCTTCCCTGGGCGGCCTGTTTCGCCCTAGGCGCGATCGTCTCGCCGCCCGACGCCGTCTCGGCCCGCGCCGTCCTCCAGCACGTCACCCTGCCCCGCAGATTGCAGGCCCTGCTCGAAGGCGAGAGCCTGCTCAACGACGCGACTGGCCTCACCCTGTTCCGCTTCGCCGTCGCGGCGGCGGTGAGCGGAACCTTCTCGGGGGGCGCCGCGGTCGGCAGCTTCGCCATGCTCGCGTTCGGCGGCGCGGCGGTCGGCTGGGTCGTCGGCCGCCTCGGTGTGTTCGCGGTCAAGCTGCTGCGCGACCAGACGCTGATCGTCACCACCACCCTGCTGCTCGCCTGGACCGCCTATCTCGCCGGCGAGGCGCTGCACGTCTCGGGCGTCATCGCGACCGTTGCGGCGGGCCTCGTCTTCGGCTGGCACCAGCATGTGGTCATGCCCGCCCGGGTGCGGATCCAGGGCTCGGCGGTGTGGCGAACCGCCGTCTTTGCCCTCGAAGCCCTCGTCTTCATCCTGATCGGCTTCCAGCTCCGCGCGATCGTCGACCGGGCCGGCGGGCTGCAGGAAGTGGTCTCGACGATGAGCGGACCGGTGCTGTGCGTCCTCGCCGCCATCCTTGTCGCCCGCTTCCTGTGGGTGTTCGGGAGCGAGGGCGTGCTGACGGCGCTGCGCAAGCTCGGTCTCAAGGTGGCCCGCCCGCTCGGGCCCGCCCAGGCGACCGTCATGGCCTGGACCGGCATGCGGGGGGTCGTCACCCTCGCCGCCGCGCTGACCCTCCCGGCGGCTTTCCCGGGCCGAGACTTCCTGCAGATCACTGCCTTTGCCGCGATCCTCGTCACCGTGATTCTCCAGGGCGGGACGCTGGGGCTGCTGATCCGGCTGGTGAAGCCGCGTGACACCGACCCCCCGCCCCAGGTCAGCCTGCCCGAAGCCGAGGCCGCCGTCGCCCACGCCAAGCTCGCCGCCGCCGAGGCCCGCGCCTATGACGCCGACGGCCAGCTCATCCATCCCCAGCTCCTCGATCAGCTCCGCGGCCGGGCCCGCGCCACCGACCGCTATGCCGCCGAGCCCGACGGCTTCATGGACGGCATCCAGTCGCACTTCGAGGTGCTGCTCGCCGCCATCGCAGCGGGCCGCGCCGAGCTCATCCGCCTGCACCGCGAGGGCCGGATCGAGGACGAGGTGCTCCACGACCTCGAGCGCGACCTCGACCTCGAGGAAGTCGGGATCCTGTTCCAGCGCGGAGCGCAGGTCGACCTCCGCTAGAATTGCGCTCGGGCGGCGCCCCTGCTAGCCGCCCGCGCCATGGTCCCCCGCTATTCCCGCCCCGCCATGACCGCCATCTGGGCGGCCGAAAACCGCTTCAAGATCTGGTGGGACATCGAAGTCTTTGCCGCCGAGGCGATGGGCGAGATCGGCATGATCCCCGCCGACGACGCCCAAAAGATCCTCGCCGCGCGCGAGGCGATCGAGCCGGTCGACGTGCCCGCGATCGACGCGATCGAGGCGGTCACCAAGCATGACGTCATCGCCTTCCTGACCTGGGCCGGCGAAAAGCTCGGGCCCGAGCGGCGCTGGCTCCATCAGGGCATGACCAGCAGCGACGTCCTCGACACCGCGCTGAACGTCCAGCTCGCCCAGGCCGCCGACATCCTGCTCGCCGACCTCGACGAACTGCTCGCCGTGCTCGAGCGCCGCGCCTTCGAGCACAAGCTCACCCCGACGATCGGCCGGAGCCACGGCATCCACGCCGAGCCGGTCACCTTCGGCCTCAAGCTCGCGCAGGCGCATGCCGAGTTCGCGCGCAACCGGAAGCGGCTCGCGGCGGCCCGCGAAGAGATCGCGACCTGCGCCATCTCGGGGGCGGTCGGGACCTTCGCCAACATCGACCCCCGGGTCGAGGAGCATGTGGCCAAGCGCCTCGGCCTCACCCCCGAACCGACCTCGACCCAGGTCATCCCGCGCGACCGCCACGCGATGTTCTTCGCGACGCTGGGCGTCATCGCGAGCAGCATCGAGCGGCTGGCGACCGAAGTGCGCCACCTCCAGCGGACCGAGGTCCTGGAGGCGGAGGAATATTTCTCGCCCGGCCAGAAGGGTTCGAGCGCGATGCCGCACAAGCGCAATCCCGTGCTGACCGAGAACCTCACCGGCCTCGCCCGGCTGGTCCGCTCGGCGGTCGTGCCCGCGCTGGAGAATGTCGCGCTGTGGCACGAGCGGGACATCAGCCATTCGAGCGTCGAGCGCTTCATCGGCCCCGACGCGACCATCACCCTCGACTTCGCGCTGGCGCGGCTGACGGGCGTCATGGACAAGCTGCTCGTCTATCCGGAGCGGATGCAGAAGAACCTCGACCGGATGGGCGGGCTGGTCCACTCGCAGCGGGTGCTGCTGGCGCTGACGCAGGCCGGGCTTTCCCGCGAGGACGCCTATGCCAAGGTCCAGCGCAACGCGATGAAGGTATGGGAGAGCGATGGCGCGCTGTCGCTCCTCGACCTCCTCAAGGCCGATCCCGAGGTGACCGCGGTGCTGAGCCCGGTAAAGCTCGAGGAGAGCTTCGACCTCGGCTATCACTTCCGGCAGGTCGACACGATCTTCCAGCGGGTGTTCGGCCGCTCGGCCTGAGCGCGAAAGCCGTTTTGCTTCAACGGAACGGCATTCGCAGAACCTGTTCCTGGCTGTTCACGAGGATCTGCGTCCGGTCCTGGCGCCATCGCTCCACCACGACCCGGTCCTCGCTCGACTGACACCGCGCCGTCGAAATCACAAAGCCTGACGACCGCATGGCACTAGAGAAGCGCTGCTCGATTGCTACCCGGTTCTCTCGGCTGACGACGACATCGGAAATTAGCCATCCCCGCCCGTCTGTCCGAACGAAGCAGAACCAGTTGCGATTGGTGTCGGTCATCTGCGGCACTTGGCTGACCACCTTCTCGCGCGGGCAATAAGCCGGGAGAGCCGCGCCCATCATGACGTTGGTCGATCGGCATGCGCGGAACTGCTCGTCCGTGAGCGGCTGCGCGGCCTGCGCCAGGAACATCAGGACCAGCATATTTCCGCCCTCTTCGCCCGTCGAAGCTGTGCATCTTGCTAGGCACGGGTCTGCGACGCAAGGGTCAGGCGAAGGCCGCCGCCAGCCCGATCGCTAGGCCCGCTTGCACCAGCGCGATCAGCCGTAGCCGCGTGGAAAACGGCTCTTTCCGCGTCTTGTGGCGGAAGAGGTGGCGGGCGAGGAAGGCGGCGGGGGTGCCGCCGAGGAGGGCGAGGCCGAGGAGGTCGCGCTCGGGGATCCGGCGCTCGCCCGAACGCGCGCGCTGCTTGTCGCTCCAGAACCGCCACAGCGTCCATAGGTTGACGCCCGCGAGCCATGCCGCGGCGAGGGGAAGCGCGTTCGTCATCGCCGCCGTGCCTAGCGGCCGAGCACCCGGTGGAGGAAGGCCGCGCTGTCGGCCAGCGCCGGGGTGGTGCCGCGGAACGGGCGCGAGAGCGACTTGGCGAGATCGACGTGGCTCTTGCCCGGATAGACCTTGAGTTCGACCGGCACGCCCGCGGCGGCAAGCCTGGCGGCGAGCGCGCGGCTGTTGCGCGGGTTGACGATGTCGTCGGCGCTGCCGGTCGCCAGCAGCATCGGCGGGGCGGCGCGGGTGACGAAATTGATCGGCTGGGTCTCGGCCGGGCGCGGCCAGGCGCCGAGCGCATCGCGGCCGCGCGCTTCCGTGAAGGGATAGAAGTCGTAGGGGCCCGAAAGCAGAGCGGCGGCCTTGATCGTGCCCGAAGGCACGCCGGCGTCGCGCAAGTAGTGGGGATCGAGCGCCAGCATCGCGCCATTGTAGGCGCCCGCGCTATGGCCCGCGATCGCGATCCGGTCCGGGTCGCCGCCGTAGCGCGCGATGTTCTCGCGGGTCCATTTCACCGCCTGCGCGCCGTCCTCGAGGAAGGCGGGAAAGCGGACGGAGGGGACGAGGCGATAGTCGGGGACGACGGTGACGAACCCCTGCCCCGCATAGCCCGAACCGGCGAAGGCATAGCCGCCGCGCGATCCCGCGACCCAGCCGCCGCCGTAGAGGAAGATGACGACGGGCTTCTTCGCCGCCGAGGCGCGCGGGGCCCAGACGTCGAGCTTGAGACCTTGAGCGGGCGCGAAGGTGATGCCCTCGGCCACGCGGCGCGCCCCATTGTCGCCCGGGACGAGCCGGTTGACCGAACTCAGGAGGTTGGGCGGGGCGCAGGCGGCGAGCGCGAGGGTGGCGAGCGCGAGGACGGTCTTCTTCATGGGCATAGTAACGTGGGCAGGGCGCCCGCGGATGCATGTGCGCTTGTCAGGCGAGCGGAAGAAGCTGCTCGACCAAGGCGGTGAGCGTGTCCTGGTTCATGTCGCTGTTGTTGAGGACGAGGACGGCGCGGTCCTCGCCGACGACATGCGCCAGATGCGTGCGATAGGCCTGCACCTTGCCCGTTTCCCACGCGACGCGGTGGCCGGCGATGGTGCGGACCCGCCCGCCGAGCGCGTAGTTCTCGGACGGGACGCGGACCCGGAGGAGGTCGGCGCGCGTCGCCGGGCGGAGCAGGCGGCCGGTCTCGAACACGCCGTGCGCGGCGCGGACGAGGTCGGCAGCGCTCGCGTGGATGTTGCCGCTCGCCCCGCCGAACGGGGGCACGCGGACGATCTTGGGATGGCCGTCGCTGCCATAAGCCGAGGCAAGGCCGGGGATCTCGCCGTCGCGGGTGTCGACGAAACCGGCGCGGGCAAGACCGAGCGGGCGGAACACCTCGTCCCGCAGCACCTGCTCGAAGGGCTTGCCCGTGACCCGCTCGAGCGCGGCGTGGACCAGCACCCAGTTGAAGAAGGCATAGTCGAACTTCGCGCCGGGCTGGAAGGCGAGTGGGCCGTCGCCGAAGCGCGCGACCATCGCCGCCGATCCTTCGCGCGAGGTGCGGAGCGCGGGTTCCTTGCCGATCGCCTGCGTGACCCGGTCGGGAATGCCGCTGTCGTTGGCGAGGATGTGCTCGAGCGGCACCGCGGCATAAGCGGCCCCGAGCGTCGGGAGATAGCTGCCGATCGGCGCGGCGAGGCGCATCTGCCCGCGCTCGACGAGGCGCAGGACCGCGAGTGCGGTGAACCACTTCGACACCGAGCCGATGCGGAAGGTGGTCGCGGGCGTGACGGCGAGGCGACGCTCGCGGTCCGCGAGGCCGAACAGGCGCTGGTGCGTGATCCGGCCCCGGCGGGCGAGGCTGACCGAACCGCTGAACCCATGCTCGCGCGCGAAGGCGTCGATCAGCGGGTCGGCGGGCGACGGGCGCGCGGCGCGGGCGGTGCCGGCAAGCAACGTTGCGGCAGTGACGCCGCCAAGGAAAAGACGGCGATCGATCGACATGAACTGGCCCCGCTACGCTACTTGAAGGCGAGGCCTAGCCCAGCGCGTCCTTGATGCGCGAGAAGAAACTCTTGGTGGCGGGGCATTCCTCGCCGGTTTCGGTCTCGCGGAACTGGGCGAGGAGTTCCTTCTGCTTGGCCGAAAGCCTGGTCGGGGTCTCGACCAGCACGCGAGTGACCATGTCGCCGCGTCCGCGGCCGTTCAGGACCGCCATGCCGCGCCCACGCAGGCGCAGCGTCTCGCCGGACTGGATGCCGGCGGGGATCTTCACCTCGATCGCCTCGCCGTCGATGCCGGGGACGGTGATCGTGCCGCCTAGGGCAGCGGTGGTGAAGCTGACCGGACATTCGGCGACGAGGGTGGTGCCCTCGCGCTCGTAGATGGCGTGGCGCTTGAGGTGCACGAACAGGTAGAGGTCGCCCGCCGGGGCGCCGCGGACACCCGCCTCGCCCTCGCCGGTGACGCGGATGCGGGTGCCCTCGTCGACGCCCGCCGGGACCTGGATCGTCAGCTTCCGGCGCTTGAGGCTGCGGCCCTCGCCCTGGCAGACCGGGCACGGGTCGGCGATGGTGACGCCGTGGCCGTAGCAGGTCGGGCAGGCGCGCTCGACGACGAAGAAGCCCTGCTGCGCGCGGACCTTGCCGGCGCCGCCACAGGTCGGGCAGCGTTCGGGGACCGAGGTGCCGCGCGCGCCGTCGCCCTCGCAAGGCTCGCACGGCGCCATCGTCTCGATGTCGATGGTGGCGGACTTGCCGAGGAAGCTTTCCTCGAGCGTCAGTTCGAGGTCGTAGCGCAGGTCCGCGCCGCGCGCCGCGCTCTGCCGAGCGCCGCCGCGGTCCATGAATTCGCCGAAGATCGACGAGAAGATGTCGGAGAAGTCGGCCCCCGCCGCGCCGCCACCGGCATTGCCGAAGCCGCCGTTCTGGAAGGCGGCATGGCCGAAGCGGTCATAGGCGGCGCGCTTCTGCGGGTCCTTGAGGCAGTCATAGGCCTCGTTCAACTGCTTGAACTTGGCTTCCTGCTCGGCGCAGCCGCCGTGGCGGTCGGGATGGCATTCCATCGCGAGGCGGCGGAACGCGGCCTTGATGGTGCGCTCATCGGCCCCGCGCTGGACGCCGAGGAGCTCGTAATAATCGGTGTGAACGGTCATGGACGCTTCCCAACAACCGTCGTCCCGGCGCTGGCCGGGACCTCAGCGAACGAGCGCTTGGCCCACTCCCTCAAGGTCCCGACCATCGCCGGGACGACGCCGGTCATCTAGTTACGCCTTCTTTTCGTCGTCGACTTCGGAGAATTCCGCGTCGACCACTTCCTCGTCATTCTGTTGCGGCTGGGCCTCAGCCTCGGCGCTGCCGCCGGCCTGCTGGCCCTGGCCCTGCTGCGCCTCGTAGATCGCCTGGCCGAGCTTCATCGCGACCTGCGCGAGGGCGTTCGACTTGGCGGTCATGGCGTCGGGATCATTGCCCTCGATCGCGGTCTTGGTTTCCGCGAGCGCGGTCTCGATCTCGCTCTTCACGTCGGCCGAGACCTTGTCGCCATGCTCGGCGAGCTGCTTCTCGGTCGAGTGGACGAGGCTTTCGGCCTGGTTCTTGGCCTCGGCCGAAGCGCGGCGCTTCTTGTCTTCCTCGGCGAACTGCTCGGCCTGCTTGACCATGTTCTCGATGTCCGAGTCCGACAGGCCGCCCGAGGCCTGGATGCGGATCTGCTGCTCCTTGCCGGTGCCCTTGTCCTTGGCCGAGACGTTGACGATGCCGTTGGCGTCGATGTCGAAGGTGACCTCGACCTGCGGCACGCCGCGCGGCGCCGGCGGAATGCCGACGAGATCGAATTGGCCGAGCATCTTGTTGTCGGCCGCCATCTCGCGCTCACCCTGGAAGACCCGGATGGTGACGGCGTTCTGGTTGTCGTCGGCGGTCGAGAAGACCTGGCTCTTCTTGGTCGGAATGGTCGTGTTGCGGTCGATCATCCGGGTGAAGACGCCGCCAAGCGTCTCGATGCCCAGCGACAGCGGGGTCACGTCGAGGAGCAGGACGTCCTTGACGTCGCCCTGGAGCACGCCGGCCTGGATCGCGGCGCCGATGGCGACGACCTCGTCCGGGTTGACGCCGGTGTGCGGCTCCTTGCCGAAGAATTCCTTCACGACCTCACGCACGCGCGGCATGCGGGTCATGCCGCCGACGAGCACGACCTCGTCGATCTGCTTGGCCTCGAGGCCGGCGTCCTTGAGCGCCTTGCGGCACGGCTCGAGGGTGCGGTTGATGAGGTCCTCGACCAGCTTCTCGAGGTCCGAGCGGCTGATGGTCTCGACGAGGTGCAACGGGGTGGTCGCCCCGCCTTCCATGCGCGCGGTGATGAAGGGCTGGTTGATCTCGGTGGTCTGGGCCGAGGACAGCTCGATCTTCGCCTTTTCGGCGGCTTCCTTGAGGCGCTGGAGGGCGAGACGGTCCTTGCGGAGGTCGATGCCTTCCTTGGCCTGGAACTTGGACGCGAGATGCTCGACGATCTTGGCGTCGAAGTCCTCGCCGCCGAGGAAGGTGTCGCCGTTGGTCGACTTCACCTCGAACACGCCGTCGCCGATCTCGAGGACCGAGACGTCGAAGGTGCCGCCGCCAAGGTCATAGACCGCGATGGTCTTGCCGTCGTTCTTGTCGAGGCCATAGGCGAGCGCGGCCGCGGTCGGCTCGTTGATGATGCGCAGCACTTCGAGGCCCGCGATCTGGCCGGCGTCCTTGGTCGCCTGGCGCTGCGCGTCGTTGAAGTAGGCCGGAACGGTGATCACGGCCTGCGTGACGGTTTCGCCGAGATAGGCTTCGGCCGCTTCCTTCATCTTCTGGAGGATGAAGGCCGAGACCTGCGACGGGCTGTAGTCCTGGCCGCCGGCATTGACCCAGGCGTCGCCATTCTGGCCCTTGACGATCTTGTAGGGGACGAGCTCGGTGTCCTTCTTGGTCACCGGGTCGTCGAAGCGGCGGCCGATCAGGCGCTTCACCGCGAAGATGGTGTTGTCGGGATTGGTGACCGCCTGGCGCTTGGCCGGCTGGCCGATCAGGCGCTCGCCATCCTTGGTGAAGGCCACCACCGACGGCGTGGTGCGTGCGCCTTCGGCGTTCTCGATGACCTTGGGCTTGCCGCCCTCCATCACCGCAACGCAGCTGTTGGTCGTGCCGAGATCGATCCCGATCACTTTCGCCATAGTTTTCTCTACCCTCTTACTGGCCCCCGGACGCCCTTCGAAAAGGCGCGTCCGTGTTGTGTTTCTGGCGGCGATATAGGGAGGGTGAAAGCGGCGACAAGGAGTCGGTGTTGCAGCGATGCAATACGGCCGTGCGAAGATGCCGGCGCCCGGGAACCATCCGGGCGCGAGCGCTCAGATCATCGCCATGCCGCCGTTGACGTGCAGGGTCTGGCCGGTGACGTAGCCGGCCTCGCGGCTGGCGAGGAAGACGATGGCCGCCGCGACATCCTCGCCGGTGCCCATCGCGCCCGACGGGATCTTGGCGAGGATGGCGGCGCGCTGCTGGTCGTTGAGCGCATCGGTCATCGCCGAGGTCATGAAGCCGGGCGCCACGCAATTGACGGTGATCCCGCGGGTCGCGAGTTCCTGCGCGACGGCCTTCGACATGCCGACCAGCCCGGCCTTCGAGGCAACGTAGTTCGCCTGGCCCGGATTGCCGGTCTGGCCGACCACGCTGGTGACCGAGACGATGCGGCCGTAGCGCGCCTTCATCATCGGCTTGGCGGCGGCACGCATCAGGCGGAAGGCGGCCTCGAGGTTGATCGAAATGACACTTTCGAACTCGTCGTCCTTCATCCGCATGAGAAGGTTGTCGCGGGTGACGCCGGCATTGTTGACGAGGATGTCGAGCTTGCCGCCCAGCGCCTCGACCGCCGAGGGGACGAGCGCGTCGACCGCGGCGCCGTCGGAGAGGTTGCAGGGAAGCGCGACATGGTCACCGCCAAGGCCGTCGCGGAAGGCATTCAGCTTGTCGGCATTCGAGCCGCTGACCGCGAGACGGGCGCCCTGCGCCGCCAGCGCCTTGGCGATCGCGCTGCCGAGGCCGCCGCTGGCGCCGGTCACGAGAGCGGTCATTCCGGTCAAATCGAACATCATGCAATCTCCTTCGCGAGCGCTTCGATATCGTCCATCGAGATGACGCTCGTCACCTTGGCGTCGGGGGCAATGCGCTTGACCATCGGGCCCAGGACCTTGCCGCCGAACTCGACGAATTCGGTCACGCCGGCCTGCGTCATCTCGAGGACGCTCTCGCGCCAGCGGACCATGCCGGTGACCTGCTCGACGAGAAGCTCGCGGATCCGGGCGGGGTCCGAGACGGGCGCGGCAATGACGTTGGCGAAGACGGGCACCGCCGGCGTCTTGATGTCGGTGCTTGCCAGCGCCTCGGCCATGACGTCGGCGGCGGGCTGCATCAGCGGGCAGTGGAAGGGCGCCGAGACGGGCAGCAGCACCGCGCGCTTGGCGCCATGGTCCTTGGCGATGGCGATGGCGCGCTCGATCGCGGTACGGTGACCCGAGATGACGACCTGGCTGGGATCATTGTCGTTGGCGATCGCGCAGACGTCGCCTTGTGCCGCCGCGTCGGCGATGGCCTGCGCCTTGTCGAGGTCGGCGCCCAAGAGCGCAGCCATCGCGCCGACGCCGACGGGCACCGCCGCCTGCATCGCCTGCCCGCGCTGCTTCAACAGCCGCGCGGTGGTGGCGAGGTCGAAGCTGCCCGCGGCGCAGAGCGCGCTATATTCGCCGAGGCTGTGGCCGGCGACGAAGTCGGCCTTGGTCACGGCAAGCCCGAGCGTGCGGAACACGGCGATGGCATGCGCCATGATCGCGGGCTGGGCGTTTTCAGTGAGGGTCAGATCGGCCTCGGGCCCCTCGCGCATCAGCTTGAAGAGGTGCTGGCCGAGCGCCTCGTCGACTTCGGCGAAGACGTCGCGCGCGGCGCCGCTCGCTTCGGCCAACTCGGCCCCCATGCCGACCGACTGGCTGCCCTGACCCGGAAAGATGAATGCGCGCATGAAACCCTCTTGAAGTGCGGCGCGCGGGTTAGGCCGGGCGGCGCCGATTGCCAAGTCGGGTCGGCAATGCGACGGGGCGGACATGAACGAGATCGCCGAGACGCTTCCGCCCCCGCCGCCCCCGCCCCCGCCCTCGCGCCGGCTGGGACCGTTGATGAGCCTCGCGATGGTGGTCGGCACCGTGATCGGCTCGGGCATCTATGTCCTCCCCGCAACGCTTGCGCCATTCGGGGCGAACATCATCCCCGCCTTCGGGATCGCGATCCTCGGCACCTGCTGCCTCGCGATCGCGCTGGCGCGGCTGGCCCGCGCACTGCCGGGCGGGCCTTACGCCTATATCGCGGCCGCGTTCGGCGACCGGGCGGCGTTCGTCACCTTGTGGAGCTATGTCGTGTCGCAATGGACCGCGGTCGCGGCGGTGGCGATTGCGGCGATGGGCGCCCTAGGCTTCGTCTTTCCCGCCATCGGCTCGGGCTGGCCGCTCGCTCTGTGCGCCTGCGGGGCGATCGCCGGCATGGTGCTGGTCAACCTGTCGGGCGCGCGTTCGGCCGGCGTGGTGCAGATCGTCGCGACGGTGATCAAGGTCGTGCCGCTGCTGCTGGTCGCGGTGCTGGTGGTGGTGCGCCTGGGCTCCGGCACGCCGCTCGAACCGCTGGCACCCGCCCCGATCACGGCGCAGGCGATCGTCTCGGCCTGCGCGCTGATGCTGTTCGCCTTCACCGGTTTCGAGGCCGCCGCGGTCACCGCCAACGTCACCGAGGATGCGGGCGACGTGGTGCCGGGCGCGACGATCCGCGGCACGGCGCTGGTGGCGCTGCTCTATCTCTGCTCGACCGTGGCGGTGCTGTGGCTGCTGCCGAGCGCGGGCGCCAGCATGTCGCAGGCACCCTTCGCCGATGCGATCGCCCCGACGCTGGGCAATATCGCGGGCGCCTTCGTCGCGATCGTGGCCGCGATCAGCGCGCTGGGCGCGGGCAATGCGATCATCCTGCTGGCGGTCGAGATCTCGCGCGCCATGGCCAATGCGGGTGACCTGCCCCCCTTCTTCGCGCGGACCAACAAGGCGGGCGTCGCCTCGGGCTCGCTGCTGGTCGCGGCGGGAGTCGCGATGCTGCTGGTGCTGGCGAGCATTTCCGACAGCTTCGTCGCGGTGTTCACCTTCGTGAGCCTCGTCTCGGCGGTGTCGGCGCTGGTGCTCTATCTCATCTGCGCCTGCGCGGCGCTCAAGCTCCGGCTCGAGAAGCCCGCACTGGCGGTGATCGCGATCCTCTACGCGATCGCGATGTTCGTCGGCGCAGGGCTCGAGGCGACCCTGTGGGGCGTGGTGCTGGCGCTGGCCGGCCTACCGCTGCGCTGGCTCAGCCGGCGGCGGAACGGCCTCGCCTAGCCCTTCCCCATCAGGGCGAGCACTTCCTTGCGGCTGCGCTCGTCCTGACGGAAGGTGCCCATCATCCGGCTGGTGGTCATGAGGACACCGGGCGTGTTGACGCCGCGCGCGGTCATGCAGGCATGGGTCGCCTCGATCACCACCGCGACGCCCTTGGGCTGAAGATGCTCCCAGATGCAGTCGGCGACCTCGGCGGTGAGGCGCTCCTGCACCTGCAGGCGGCGGGCGAAGCCGTGGAGCACGCGGGCGAGCTTGGAGATGCCGACGACGCGCGTGCCCGGCAGATAGGCGATGTGCGCCTTGCCGATGATCGGCGCCATGTGGTGCTCGCAATGCGACTGGAACGGGATGTCGCGCAGCAGCACGATCTCGTCATAGCCGCCGACTTCCTTGAAGGTGCGGTAAAGGTGCGCGGCAGGGTCCTCGGCATAGCCGCGGGCATATTCCTTCCACGCGCGGGCGACGCGCTGGGGGGTGTCGAGGAGGCCCTCGCGGGTGGGATCGTCGCCGGCCCAGCGGATGAGCGTGCGGACCGCCTCGGCGACCTCGTCGGGGACGGGCAGCTTGGGGGCGGGCGCGACGAGGTCGCCGTCGTCGGGCGTGTCAGCCATGGGGTTCGAGGTCCTTTGCGATCGAGCCGGCGACGCGCTCGGCCTGGTGGCGAATATCGGGGACGGCGACCATCTCCCAATACATGCCCTTGGTCAGGGGGCCGACGGCGAACAGGCCCGGCGCGACGCGGTCCTCGGAATCGGCCTGGAGGCCGAGCTGGAGCGGGTCGGGCGCGGCGAGGCCGTCGGCGAGGATCTGGCGCAAGAGCGGATTGGCCGAGCGGCGGACGTTGCTGTGCGGCCCGGTGCAGTTGATTGCGGCCGGGTGGGCAAGCTCGCGCGTGCCGCCGCGGCGGTTGGCGATGACGGGGCCTTGCGCCCCCTCCCCGCGCATCCGCCCGGCCATGATCGTCAGCCTGTCGTCGGCGACGAGCTGGCGGAGGCGCTCGGCGATCTCGGGCGCGATGCGGTGGCGATGCGCGTCCCACCACGGGCGGGCGTGACGCAGGAATCGGCGCTGGTCGGTGTCGGACCAGCTTTGCCACAGCGCGGCGGTGTGCGGGCGAAGGCTGTCGACCGCAGCGCGCCAGCCGACCGCGGCGCTGCGCTTCCGAAGCCAGCGCCACGCCGCCATCAGGCTTCCGAAGGGCAGTTCCTCGGCGGTGACGGGCGCGGGCTCGTAGGGGCCGTGCGCGCGGGGCATCATGCCGCGCCGGCTGACCGCGACGATCCCGCCGTCGAGGGCCAGGTCCTCGACCAGCATGACGACGTCGATCATGGTGAGGCCGGTGCCGACGAGGAGCAGGGGATCGCCCTCCTCGCCCGCACGGCGCGCCTCGGCCATGGCGGCGGCGCTCCACGGATTGAGCTGGAGGTCGAGGCCGTCCCAGCCGCCGGGGCGCGCGGGCGCTTCGTTCCCGAGCGCGAGGACGACGACTGAGGCGTGCGCCTGTCCGCCGTCGGCGAAGCGCAGGCGCCAGCCCTCGCCGTCACGCTCGATGGCCGTGACCGTTCGGGTCTCGAGCGTCACGCGCGGGTGCGCGGCGCGAATGTCCTCGAGGTAGCGGCCATAGTCGCGGCGCGGAACGAAGGTGCCGGCGTCAACCCCCGCCCAGGCGCGGAAATGGTCGGGATCGTGCGGGAAGGCGCTCATCTTGCCCGCCGGGACATTGAGCAGGTGGCGCGGGTCGGTGGTCCCGTAGGCGGTGCCGCGGCCGGGATTGGGGCCGCCATCGTAGACCGTCGTGGCGATTCCGAGCCGCGCGAGCTGAACCGCGGTCATCACGCCCGAGAAGCCGCCACCGACCACCGCCACCGGGGCGGCGGGGTCAGATTTCATAATCGGGCCAGGCGTTGGGATCGGGGGCCGCGGCGCGACGCTTGATCATGTGGTTGTGGAGCGAGGCGACGGTGCGGCCGGCAGTCTCGGTGAAGGCGCCGGGGATGACGGCATGGACCAGGCAGGCGGCGCCCGCTCCGATCATCCTGAGGCCGATCGCGACCGCGCCGATGCCGTGCCCCGCCCAGCTCATCCCGAGCGATTTGGGGTGCTCCACGAACAGCCGCTTCATCATGCCCGGACCCTCCCTCGGTCCCTTGCGCCGCAAAACTGGTGACCCCGACTGGATTCGAACCAGTGGCCTACAGATTAGGAATCTGGCGCTCTATCCTGCTGAGCTACGGGGCCGTCGGCGCAGCCCTACACGGTGGGCGCCTGCCAAATCAATCGACGAGCGTCGGCGCGGGGATCGGGCGGCGGTGGGACAGCGCGGGCACGCGGCCGCGGACCTCGGCGATGCGGGAAAGATCGAGGTCGGCGAAGGCGAGGCCCGGCGCGCCGTCCATCTGCAGCAGGAGCTCGCCCCAGGGGTCGGCGACGAGGCTGTGGCCAAAGGTCTCGCGGCCGTCCTCATGCTGGCCGGCCTGGGCGGCGGCGACCACGAACAGCCCGGCCTCGATCGCTCGGGCACGGAGCAGGACTTCCCAATGTGCCTTGCCGGTCGGAACGGTGAAGGCGGCGGGCACGGCGATGGTCTCGGCGCCCGCCTCGGCCAGCGCCGAAAAGAGCGCGGGGAAGCGGATGTCGTAGCAGATGGCGAGGCCGAGCTTGCCGACGGGTGTGCCGGCGACAACCACGGTCTGCCCGCCGCCGGTATAGCTCGCCGACTCCCGCCAGCTTTCGCCGGTCGGAAGATCGACGTCGAACAGGTGGATCTTGTCGTAGGTCGCGCGGATCGCGCCGGCGGGGTCGATCACGAAGGCGCGATTGGCGAGCTTGCCGTCAGCGCGGCGGATGGCGAGGCTGCCGAGGTGGACCCAGAGGCCCGCGCGCGCCGCTTCCTCGCGGACGGCGGCGAGGACCGGGTCCTCGTCCTGCGTCCGGAGATTGCCGGCGGCGCGCTCGCGGTCGCGGTCGAGGAGGCCGCTCATCTCGGGCGTGAAGAGCATGGCCGCGCCGCCTTCCCTCGCCGCCCGAACCGCGTCGACCAGCGCGGCGGCGTTGCGCGCCGGGTCGATCCCGGTCTGCGCCTGGAGGAGCGCGATCCGGCTCATGCGGCGAGCATGGCGTCCAGCTTGCCCGCGCGCTCGAGGGCGAACAGGTCGTCGCAGCCGCCGACATGCTGGCCGTCGATGAAGATCTGCGGGACGGTCATGCGGCCCGATCGCTGGATCATTTCCTCGCGCTTGGGGCCGCCGGCGTCGATATTGTAGATGGTCGGCTCGACCCCCTTGCCGCGCAGCAGGTCGTTGGCGCGGAAGCAGTAGGGGCAAGTCGTCTTCGAATACATTTCAATGGTGGCCACGCGGGGAAACTCCTTTGTCTGGGCCGCAAGATAGGGCTGCGGGCGCGAAGTGCCAGTGGCCGGCGTGGTCAGCGAAGCACGCGGGCGAAGGTCAGGAGCTCGACGCGCGCTGCGCCGGCCTTGCGCAGCGCCTTGGCGCAGGCCTCGGCGGTGGCGGCGGTGGTGAGCACGTCGTCGACCAAGATGATTTCGCGGCCCTTGAGCGACACACCGGGCCGGACCGCGAAGGCGCCGGCGACGGTCTTGCGCCGCTCGGCCGGGTTCATGCCCTTGAGCTTGGGCGTTGCGCGCGTCCGGCGGAGCAGGTCGACGTCGAGCGGGCGGCCGAGCGCGCGGGCGATCAGCGCGGCCTGGTTGAAGCCCCTCCCCCACAAGCGCCAGCGGTGGAGCGGGACGGGGACCAGCAAGGCATCGGGCGACAGGTCTGCGAGCGGGCGCTTCATCACCCCCGCCATGGTTCGCGCAAGCGCGATCTTGCGGCCGTATTTGAGGCGCATCGCGATGCTGCGCGGAATGTCGCCATAAGCGAGCGCCGACCGGATGCGGTCGAGCGGCCTCGGGGCGGAGCGGCAGGCGGTGCAGCAATCCTCCTCGCCCGGCAGCAGCGCAAGGCCGCAGCGGTCGCAGCCGCCCGAAAGGAAATCGAGGCTGGGCCAGCAGCCGGTGCAGAAGAGGTCCACTTCCGCCGTGATCTCGCCGCAGCCGGGGCAGCGCGGCGGAAGCGCGAAGTCGAGCAGCTGGCGGCCCGACCACCGGCCCGCCGCCCTCACCTGCCCGAACAATGCCAGACCCGCCCCCATGCCCCCTTGTCCGCCCTTCGGCGGCACACCACAAGAGGGCGATGCCCGAAGCCCTGTTCGACGACCGCGCCCGCGCGCAGCGCCGCGCCCGCGCGCTGACCCGCGAGCCCCGCCCCTTCCTCGCCGCCCGGATCGTCGAGGACTGGCGCGAGCGGCTGGCGGTGCTGGCGCGGCGACCCGCACGGGCGCTGGTGACCGGGGTTCCGCCCGCGCTCGAGGGCGAGCTTGCGGGGGTCGCCGACGCCATCGTCTTCGCGCCCTCGTTCGATGCGATCGCGGGGGTCGAGGAGGAAAGCCTCGACCTGCTGCTGGTGCTGGGCGAACTCGAGGCGCGCGACGACCTTCCGCTGCTGCTGCGGATCGCGCGGACCCGGCTCGCACCGGGCGGCCACCTCCTCGGCACGGTGGGGGGCGGACAGAGCCTGCCGGCGCTGCGCGAATCGCTCCATGCGGCGGACAGCGACAGCGGCGCCTTTGCCGCGCGGACCCATCCACGAATCGAGGCCGGGGCGTTCGCGCATCTCCTCGCGGCGGCGGGCTTCGCCGACCCGATCTGCGACATCGACCGGGTGCGGCTGCGCTATCGCTCGTTCGAGCGGCTGATCGGCGACCTTCGCGATCATGGCGCGACCAACGTGCTCAGCGCCCGCCCGCGGCGCGGCCTGAGCCGCCGACAATTAGGCAAGGCGCGCGACGCCTTCGCCGCGCTGGCGCGGGACGGGGCGACCGAGGAAATGGTGGAATTGATCCATTACTCGGCCTGGGCGGCCACGGAAAACATTCGTCCTTAACGGCTTTGCAAGCCTTTCGCGGGTACGAGTTGTTAACCCTGCGTAACTAGCGTGGCACCGTGGACGTGGACCAGAGGAGGGTGGCTTGGACGCTATCCGAACGATGTTGCGCAAGCTGCGCTGCCATGACGGCGGGGCAACTGCGATCGAATATGGGCTTATCGCGGCACTGATCGCGGTGGCTGCCATCAGCGGCATGAGCACGCTTGGCGGCGGCAGCAACGGCATGTGGGGCAAGATCGGCAATCACGTCGATACCGCCATGAACAAGTAAGGGCCGGCGCCAGAGGCACCGACCCTTCTTGCCTGTCCGCTGGCGCTGGCCGTCAGCGACGGGCGCCGAGCACCACCAGTTTGACCCGCTGACCCGGGACCAGCCGCGCATTGGCGGCGAGGCCGTTGAGCGACAGGAAGCGCTCGACCTGGAAGTTGCGGTAGGCCATGCGGCCCGCCAGCGACTGCACCGTGTCGCCCGCTCGCACCGTATAGACGTCGATCACCCGCGGCCGGATCGAGGCCGCTTCCTGCGCGCTGATCCGGCGCAGGCTGTTGACCATCGACTGGAACGCCCCGATCCCCTGCCCGCCACGAGTCAGCATGGTGAAGGCGTAGGCGCTGTTCTGGTCAAAGGCGTAGGCGAAGACGCTGACGTCGACGATCCCGCTTGAGGTCTGCGCGCGGCCGATGACATATTCGACCGGGATTCCGTTCACCTGCGTGCGGTTCTGGTCGACCAGCTGGATCTGGGTCTGGCCGCCGGTCAGCTCCTGCAGGCGCTGGCTGATGAAGGTCTGGAGCGAGCCGTTGTAGCGGCCGCCGGTGAACTGCGCCTGCCCCGCCGAGCCCTGGATGGAGACGGCGTCGGTGCCGTTCTGCATCAGGTAGCCGACCGGAACGGTAAAGCTCAGCCGAAGGTCGGGATGGATGAAGGTGCGCCCTTCGATCACGCCCTGCGCGGGATCGTCGTCGACGAACACGCCATCGACCTGATTGAGGAAGGCGTCGCGGTTGCGCAGGCCCGTGCCGACGCGGCCCGTCTGGCGGGCCATCTGCGAGGCTTGCGCGACGCGGGTCTCGGTCAGCGGGTGGGTGCTTGCCCATTCGGGCGTCGACCGGGTGTCCTGGCCCTGCACGCGCGCCTCGAGCGCGGTTGCCCGGCCGAGCGCCTGCAGCATGGTCACCGAGGCGCCCGGATCATAGCCGGCGCGCATGATGTAGCCGATCCCGAGGCGGTCGGCGTCGGTCTCCTGCGCGCGACTGAAGCGCAAGGTGTTGAGCTGCGACCCCTGCTGCGCGAGCTGGCCGATGACGTTGCCGATGCCGCCGCCGATGACCGAGCCGACGATCGCGCCGAGGATCCCGCCGATGCTGTTGCGCTGGGTCGCCTGCTGGCGGGCCTGCGCGTGATTGGCGGCGACGTGGCCGGTCTCGTGGCCGAGCACGAAAGCGAGTTCGGCCTCGTCGTTCATCAGCCCCATGAGCTGGCGGGTGATGTAGATGTAGCCGCCGGGCACCGCGAAGGCGTTCTCGACCGCGGAGTTGAGCGTGGTGTAGCGAAGCTGGTTCGGGTTGACCCCCGATTGCACGCCGACGCGGCGACCGATCTGTTCGACATAAGCGCCGCGCGCCCCCGTCTCGGCGCCGCCGAATTCCTGGATCACCGCGGCATTCTGCTGCTGCGCTTCCTGGATGTAGCGGGGCGAGAGGTTGCGGTAACCCGACTGGGCGGAGAGCGCCACGGGGGTCGTGGCGACCGCGGCGGCACTGAGGAGAAGAAGTGTCTTACGCATGGAGGCACCCGTATCGTTGATCCCTTATCGGGCCCATGAACGGAACGGGTGCGAAAGAAGTTCCAGCGCCTAGAGGCGTCCGTGCTGGTCCTCGGTCTGGAACATCCGATCGACTTCGGCGACCAGGTCCTTGAGGTGAAACGGCTTGCTCAGCATCTTGGCTTCGGGGGCGGTCCGGCCGCTCTGCAGCGCGACGGCGGCGAAGCCGGTGATGAACATGACCCGGATCGAGGGATCGATCACGCCGGCCTTCTGGGCGAGCTCGATCCCGTCCATCTCGGGCATCACGATGTCGGTGAGGAGAAGGTCGAACTGCTCCGATTCGAGCAGCGGCATCGCTTCGGTCCCACAGCCAACGGCCTTCACGGCATAACCGACGCGCTCCAGCGCCCGCGCGAGATATTCGCGCATCGAGCTATCGTCTTCGGCGAGGAGGATCTTGATCATGAGAATGGTCTCTTATGCCCGCAAGCTTTAACATTTTCTAGGCGGAAGGCGGATTGTCTGCTTCAGCTTGCCGCGTTTTCCCGAGACGGGCCGTTGGAACAGCACGCATGGCTTTCGCTTCCGCCTCCCCTGCAACGCTCAGTCCGCCGCGGCTGATCCC
This sequence comes from Sphingomonas rosea, assembly GCF_039538065.1. Lineage (NCBI taxonomy): Bacteria > Pseudomonadati > Pseudomonadota > Alphaproteobacteria > Sphingomonadales > Sphingomonadaceae > Sphingomonas > Sphingomonas rosea. The sequence continues at coordinate 2,170,389 of NZ_BAABBR010000001.1, read as the reverse complement.
CGGCACGGGGCGGTGGCCGGTGCTCCTGTCGGTGCCGCATGCCGGGCGGATCTATCCCGACTGGCTGGTGCGGCTGAGCCGGCGTGGGAAAGACAGTCTGTTCCCGCTCGAGGATCCGCTGGTCGACCGGCTGGTGTGGCGGGCGCAGGCCTTGGGCATCGCCTGCGTCGTCGCCGACGCGCCGCGCGCGGGAATCGACTGCAACCGCGCCGAGGACGAGCTCGACCCCGCGGTGGTCAGCCTGCCGCCGGGCATGGGGCACGATGGCTGGCGGGTGCGCGCGGGGCTTGGCCTCATTCCCGGGCGCTTGGGGCAAGCAGGCGAATTGTGGCGGCGGCGGATCGGACCGGCGGAGCTCGAGGCCCGGCTCGACAGCGCCTGGCGCCCCTATCATCGCCTCATCGCCGAACAGCTCGCCACGCTCCAGCGCGCGCATGCCGAGGTGCTGCTCCTCGATTGCCATTCGATGCCGTGGCGCGCGGGACAGGCCGAGCTGGTCCTCGGCGACCGGCACGGGGCAAGCGCGGGCGCGTTCGTCAGCGAGCTTGCGCGGCGCGAGGCCGAGGCGGCGGGCTTCCGGACGGCCGCCAACGATCCCTACGCCGGTGGTCACATCGTTGCCTCGCACGGCAAGCCGGCGGCGGGCGTTCATGCGCTGCAGCTCGAGTTCGACCGACGCTGCTATCTCGACTCCGCGGGCAAGGCGCCGGGCCCCGGCTTCGACCGGAGCGCGCGCCTGATTGCCGACATCGCCCGGGCGATCGGCGAAGCGTTGCTCGACCGCCACGCCACGCCGCTCGCCGCCGAATAAAAAAACGCCCCCGGCCGTGAGGCCAGGGGCGAGTTAGTCTGGGGAACGCATCCGGCCGACAGAGCGGCCGACGCATTCCATCAGATGGGAAGCGTCAGGCGGTGCGGCAAGCGGGGAAAACCACGCTTCGCCGCAACCCCGTCACGCCTCGACCGACTGCGGCGCCGCGCCGGTCGGAAGCTGCGGACCCTTGCCCTGGCGGACCTGGCGCGCGAAAATGTCGCGGGCCTGGCCGAGACTGAAGAGGTGCGCGTAGATGAGCGGCAGGAGCCCGCTCTGGTTCATCTTGCGAAGCTCGTCGCCGCGCAGCTCGCGCAGCTTCTCTTCGTCGATCATCTGGAAGCCGCGATAGACGAACGGCTGGTCCGAACCCTCGGGCTGGATGGCGACTTCGCCGTCCATCAGGAGCCCGCGCTCCTTGATTTCCTGCATGAACATCGCGGTGCGCTGGCCGGCTTCCTCGAACTGCTCACAGAAGTTGAGGATCGCCTTGGTCGCTTCGCTCGGCTGCCCGTCCTCGAACAGGGGCTGGCCGTCCTCGAAGTCGCCGATCGCATTGGCGGTCGGGTCGACGCACAGCGACAGCTCGTCGCTCTGCTGGTTGAGGCGCGCGAGGAGGAACGGGTAGCGGCGCAGATAGGCCGGCATGTAGACGTTCTCGTCGGTCGGCTTGCCGTCCTCGTCGACGAAGGTGTTCACGCCCTCGTTGAGGCCCATGAGGGCGAGCGGAACGGGGTCGTCGCCGACCGCGAAGATGATCGGGAAGTGACGCTGGGCGAGCGCGAACTCGTCCACGGTCACGGGAATCGCATGGTTCCGAGCGAGCGCCGGAAGCGCCTCGATCCCCTTCACCTTCATCGCGCCATGCTGCTGGCTGCTGACCGGTTCAAGGCTGTTGTAGAGCAGCGGAAGACCGCTGTTCGGCGCCGCGGAAGCCATTGTTACTCTCTCCTGGTGGATGAAGGCGGCCCCGCCGGCCGACCATCGGATATAGGGCGCGGCGTCTAGGCAAGCTTAGCGCGCCATGCAAGTGTGGCACCCACGCGTTGCACCGCTGCATCAGGAGTTCAGCTGGAGTTCAAGCCGACCGCCGCATTGACCGCTCGACGCGCCCTTCCCAGCGATCCGAAAGCCCGCCCGACCTTCATGCTTCCTGCCCTCCCCTTGATGAGCTGGCTCGCCGCCTTCGTGGGCCTGCAGGGCATGGGACCGGTCACGGTGACCCGCCTGGTCGTACAGCAGGAAGTGATCCTGCGCATTCCGGTGGTGCGCCCGCGCCAGCCGCGGATCCTCCGCTTCGAGGAAAAGAAGGGTCCCAAGTGCATCGGCTCCGACGACATCGTCGCGGCGGCGCTTGGGAACGAGCAGTCGGTCGACTTCCTGCTTCGCGACCGGACGCGGATCCGGGCGATCATGGACGACGATTGCCCGACGCTCGACTTCTACGGCAATTTCTACGTCACCCCGCGCGACGACAAGATCTGCGCCAAGCGCGACGAGATCCGCAGCCGGATCGGCGGTTCGTGCCGGATCGAGAAGTTCCGCCGGGTGGTCCCGAAATTCGCCCGCGAATAGCCTTTTCTTGACTTGAGGCCGGTCCTGGCGCACGGCGCGAAGCGCCTGGCGGGCCTTGCGGCTCTGCCGGCCCTTTCTCTTATCCGGATGACTTGATGCCTTTTGCCGATCTCGGCCTTTCCGACGAACTGCTGCGCGCCATCGGCGACAGCGGATACACCGAACCGACCCCGATCCAGGCCGGCGCGATCCCGCCCGTGCTCATGGGCAAGGACCTGATCGGCATCGCCCAGACGGGCACCGGCAAGACCGCCGCCTTCGTGCTGCCGATGATCGACATCCTGGGCGAAGGCCGCAGCCGCGCGCGGATGCCGCGCAGCCTGATCCTCGAGCCGACCCGCGAGCTCGCCGCGCAGGTCGCGGAGAATTTCGAGAAATACGGCAAGAACCACAAGCTCTCGATGGCGCTGCTCATCGGCGGCGTTCAGATGGGCGACCAGATCAAGGCGCTCGAAAAGGGCGTCGACGTGCTGATTGCGACTCCAGGCCGGCTGATGGACCTGTTCGGCCGCGGCAAGATCCTGCTGACCGGCTGCGACATGCTCGTGATCGACGAGGCGGACCGGATGCTCGACATGGGCTTCATCCCCGACATCGAGGAAATCTGCACCAAGCTGCCCAAGCAGCGGCAGACCCTGCTGTTCTCGGCGACCATGCCGCCGGTGATTCAGAAGCTGGCGGCGAAGTTCCTGACCGATCCGCGCCGGATCGAGGTGTCGCGTCCGGCCTCGTCGAACCTCAACATCGATGCGCGGCTGGTCGAGACCCGCTCGGACAAGAAGCGCGACGTGCTTCGCGACCTGCTCCGCGCCGAGGACGTCACCACCGCGATCATCTTCTGCAACCGCAAGACGACGGTGCGCGAGCTGACCACCAGCCTCAAGCGCTCGGGCTTCGCGGTCGGCCAGATCCATGGCGACATGGAGCAGGCGGCGCGCATCGCCGAGCTGGACCGCTTCAAGGGCGGCGACATCAACATCCTCGTCGCCTCCGACGTCGCCGCGCGCGGGCTCGACATCAAGGGCGTGTCCCACGTCTTCAACTTCGACGTGCCGTGGCAGCCCGACGATTACGTCCACCGGATCGGCCGCACGGGCCGCGCGGGCGCCAAGGGCAAGGCCTTCACGCTCGCCACCCGCGAGGACAATGAGGCGGTCGCGCAGATCGAGAAGCTGACCGGCGGCAAGATCCCGCGGGTCGACGGCGTCAAGGCCGAAGAGCCCGCCCTCAAGGACGAACCCGCCGCCGAGAAGCCGCGCCGCGAGCGTGCGCCGCGCAAGGCCGAGCCGCGCCGTGAAGAGCGTGCTGAGCGTCCGGCTCGCGAAGACCGGCCCGAGCGCGAGGAGCGCCCGGCTCGTGACGAACGTCCTGCTCGCGAGGAGCGCCCGGTGCGCGAAGAGCGTGCGGTACGGCCCGAGCCGGCGCCGCGCCCTGCCCCCGCCCCGCGCCGCGAGCCCGAGGCGGCCGAGGACGATGGCTGGAACGGCCCGCTCCCCGACTTCCTGTCGGTGTCGCTCGGCGGGTGACCGTCACGCTCCTGTAACGAACATCCGCCTAGGTCGCGTCATGGACGTCACGATCTTTCATAATCCCGCCTGCGGCACCTCGCGCAACGTGCTCGGCTTCCTGCGCGAGCGCGGGATCGATCCGCGGGTGGTCGAATATTTGAAGACTCCACCGAGCCGCGACGAGGTCCGCGAGCTGGCGCGCCAGAGCGGTGGCCCGTTGCGCGATCTTCTGCGCGAAAAGGGCACCCCGTTCGCGGAGCTCGGGCTGGGCGATGAAAGCCTGACCGACGCGCAGTTGCTCGACGCGGTTCAGGCCCACCCGATCCTCCTCAATCGCCCGATCGTGGTGATCGGCGACAAGGCGAAGCTCTGCCGTCCGAGCGAGACGGTTCTCGCCTTCCTCGACGACGCCGGGGCCTAAGTGCCCGCCTTGTCGCGGCGCCTGTTCGCCGAGGCGCTCGGTTCCTTCTTCCTGTTCGGCTGCGTGGTCGGCTCGGGAATCATGGGCGAGCGGCTCGCCGGCGGCAGTGAAGCGGTCGCGCTGCTCGCCAACAGCATCGCCACCGGCGCCATCCTGTTCGTGCTGATCGGCTGGCTTGGGCCCATCAGCGGCGCGCACATGAACCCGGCGGTCAGCCTGGTCGCGGCGCTGCGCGGCGAGCTGCCCAAGGTCGACGTCCTTCCTTACACACTGGCCCAACTGGGCGGCGGGATTGCGGGGGTGATCGCCGCCAACCTGATGTTCGACCTGCCGGCGGTGGTGTGGTCCACCCATGTGCGGGGCGGCGCGGGGCCATGGCTCGGCGAGGGTATCGCGACCTTCGGGCTGGTGCTGACGATCCTCGGCACCGTCCGTCATCGGCCCGAGCACGTGCCGTCCGCCGTCGCGCTCTACATCGTCGCGGCTTACTGGTTCACGTCCTCGACCAGTTTCGCCAATCCCGCGATCACCGTCGCGCGCGCGTTCAGCGACAGCTTCGCCGGCATCGCGCCGGCCTCGATCGCAGGGTTCGTGATCGCGCAACTGGCCGGCGCGCTGCTGGCGGCGATGGTGGCGAAGCGGCTGATCGACTGACGCGCTTTGCCTTTGCCCGCATCCGTGCGAGGCTTGCGGCCGTGAGCACCCCCGTCATCATCGCCGCCGGCACCGCCATCGTCCTCGGCATCGTCGGCGGGCTGCTGACCGAGATCGGGCCCTGGTACCGGAACCTCAAGCGCCCGAAGCTCAATCCGCCCGACTGGCTGTTCGGGCCGGCCTGGACGATCATCCTCGGCCTTGCCGCCTGGTCGGCGGTGACCGCGTGGAATGCCGCGTCCAATTCGGGTGAGCGGACGCTCGTCGTCGGGCTGTTCGCCGCCAATGCGCTGTTCCACCTTCTGTGGAGCCCGCTCTTCTTCAAGCTGAAGCGCCCCGACTGGGCGCTGGTCGAGGTCGCCTTCCTGTGGGGAAGCCTGGTCGCGATGGCGCTGCTCCTGCCCGGCATTTCGGTCGCCGCGGCGTGGATGATTGCGCCCTATCTGGCGTGGGTCACCTTCGCCGCCTGGCTCAACTGGCAGATCGTCCGGCTTAACCCGCGGCCGCGTTAACGCCCGCAATCGACGCGGCGGGGCGGCCCTGCGCCGGACCGAACTTCTCTCGCCCGCGCAAAGGCTTATTCTCCTGTCCTTAGGAGAATTCGATGCCCTGGAAGATTGCCCGTTCCGAAGCCCTCGCCGACCCGGACGCGGCCCGCCACAAGATCCTCGAGAAACTGCAGCGCCTGCCCGAACTCGACAATGCCGAGGAGGAAGTCATCCGGGTCCTCCTCGACGCGATCCTGATGGTCGAGGCCTATCGCGGCGCGCGCCACCAGATCACCTTCCTGCCCGAGATGACGCAGGGCGTGGACCATCTCCTGCGCGAACTCGAGATCCTCGACCGCGCCGATGCGCTGGCGGCGGTCTGACGGCTAGCGACCGAGCAGCGCGCCCAGCAGGCCGATGTTGAAGACCGGGATCATGCCGACGAACGCGCCGAGCAGCATGGCGCCCGCCAGCAGAAGCGATTTGCCGATCCCCCCGGCCCAGCTCTGCCACCACAGCCCGCGCCCCATGCGCAGGAAGGCGACGATCAGCGCGCCCCACATGGCAAGGTTGCCGATGATCTCGAAGCCCTTGATCATCGGCAGTGGCCCCAGGGGAACGATCGGCACGGTCCAGGCGCACATCAGGGCGAAGGTCGCGCGGATGCTGCGCCGCCAGTCGAGCCTGCTCCACCATTTGATGAGGGGCGCGGCGGCGGCGGCGTAGAACAGGGACAGGATCGGCACGGCGACGAGACTCATCCAGCCGTCGGCATCGCCGATGAACCCCTCGCGGCTCTTGCCCGAGCGGGCGATCCAGCCATTCAGCGTCTCGGCGGGCTGCTGCTCGATCATGCCCTTCATGCCGCCGAGCAGGAACATGTAGAACATCAGGATGCCGCACAGGGCCACGTAGAAGCCGAACGGCCGTGCATAGCGTCGCCCGCCGGTGGGTCCGTAGGCCAGATAGGCGTCGAGCACGGTCCGCGGGCAGAGCAGGAGGTCGCGGGCGGTGCGGAATTCGGTGGCGCCGAAGCCGATCGTCTCCTCGGCATAGTCGGCAAGCCCCGAGCGCTCGGGCGCGACGGTCGACGCGGGTTCCGGGACGGCGGTCACTCGCCCTCGTTCGCCTTGCGATCGCGCTGCGCGACAATGCCGACGGCGATGAACCCGAAGATCAGCCCGAGCGCGAGATTGTCGAACACCAGCCAGAAGAAGCCGAGGACCAGCAGAAAGGCCAGCAGTCCCTTGTTCTGACTGTCGTTCACCGTCGTCGTCCCCCTTTGCCCGGCGCCATGTTGAGCGCGGGCGCCGCGCGGGGTCAAGCTCCTGCGGTCGAACGGCTAGGCCCGGGCCCTGCCCGCGCGGTAGCGGTCGAGGAAGGCGCGGGCGTGGGACGCGAGGCGGCCTTCGCCGATGGCGTCACGAAGCCCTCCCATCATCCGCTGGTAGAACCAGAGATTATGCTCGGTCATCAGCATGGCGCCAAGGATCTCGCCCGAGCGAACGAGATGGTGGAGATAGGCGCGGCTGTAGGTCGAGCAGGCCGGGCACGGGCAGCCGGGCTCGAGCGGTTCCTGGTCCTCGGCGTGGCGGGCGTTGCGGATGTTGAGCGGCCCGTCGGCGGTGAAGGCCTGACCGGTGCGGCCCGAACGGGTGGGCAGCACGCAGTCGAACATGTCGATCCCGCGCACCACCGCCTCGACGATATCGTCGGGCTTGCCGACGCCCATCAGGTAGCGCGGCTTCTCGGTAGGCAACTGGCCCGGCGCGAAGTCGAGGCAGCCGAGCATCGCCTCCTGCCCCTCGCCCACCGCGAGGCCGCCCACAGCATAGCCGTCGAAGCCGATGTCGATCAGCGCGTCGGCGCTTGTCCGGCGCAGCTTTTCGTCGAGCACGCCCTGCTGGATCCCGAAGATGGCGTTCGCCTCGGCATGGGCGTCGCCGCGGTCGAATTCGTCGCGGCTGCGGCGGGCCCAGCGGATCGAGCGGTCCATCGCCTCGCGCTGCTTGGCGGGCGTCACGTCGGGGCGGACGAGCTCGTCGAACTGCATCACGATCGAGGAGCCCAGCAGCCGCTGGACCTCGATCGAGCGCTCGGGGCTCAGGAGATGGCGCGAGCCGTCGAGGTGACTCTTGAAGGTCACCCCTTCCTCGGTAACCTTGTTGAGGTCGCTCAGGGACATGACCTGGTAGCCGCCGCTGTCGGTGAGGATCGGCCGGTCCCATCCCATGAACTTGTGCAGCCCGCCGAGCCGCGCGACCCGCTCGGCGCCGGGGCGGAGCATCAGGTGATAGGTGTTGCCAAGGATGATGTCGGCGCCCGCCGCGCGCACCCCCTCGGGCTTTACCGCCTTGACGGTGGCGGCGGTGCCGACGGGCATGAAGGCGGGCGTCCGGATCTCGCCGCGGCGCATGGCGATGGTGCCGAGGCGCGCACGGCCGTCGGTCGCGTGGATGGTGAAGGAGAAACGGGGAGCAGTCATTGCAGGAGCCCCCTACCCGCTTGCTTCAAGCGAAGTCGAGAACCCGCCCCTCGACTTCGTTCAGGACTAACGGATAGGGCTGGCTCGTGATCGAACCCTGGCTCTACCCCACCCTCACCGCCGTCGCCGTGCTGACCGGCTTCATCGACGCGATCGCGGGCGGAGGCGGGCTGATCATGATGCCGGCGCTGCTCGTCAGCGGGGTGCCGCCGATCATGGCGCTCGGGACCAACAAGCTCCAGTCGATGTGCGGGACCTTCGTCGCGATGGGGAATTACGGGCGTAAGGGCCTGATCGACTGGCGGCCGAGCCTCCCGACCGCGGCCCTCGTCTTCGTCGGGGCCGGCGCGGGCGCGCTGCTGGTGCAGTCGATCGACGCCAAATGGCTCGCGCTCGTCATCCCGCTGCTGCTGCTCGCCAATGCGGTCTACGTGCTGGTGTCCCCACGGATGACCGACGAGGACGCGCACCAGCGGCTGACCAGCCGCGGCTATGCGCCGGTGGGCGGGGCGATCGGCTTTTACGACGGCTTCTTCGGGCCGGGCACGGGGAGCTTCTTCACCTCGACCCTCGTCGCCCTGCGCGGGCTCGGGCTCACCCGCGCCACGGCGCTGACCAAGTTCCTCAACTGGACCAGCAACGTCGCCTCGGTGCTGCTGTTCGCGCTCGGCGGCAAGATCCTCTGGCTGCTCGGCCTGAGCATGGCCGCGGGCGCGATGCTCGGCGGCTGGCTCGGCAGCCACACCGCGATGAAGTTCGGTGCGCGGTTGATCCGGCCCTTGCTGGTGGTCGCCAGCGTCGGGCTGACCGCGCGCCTCCTCTGGGGCTGGCTCGCAAGCTGAACGGCGGACAACGACGCGTTCAGTTAGCGCAAAATGAACGCTGACTAATCCCGTCGTTACGCAACGCGAACGACAAGGGGAACAGGTCGTGATCAATTTCAGGTTGCTGGCGCTCGCCGGCACGATGGCGCTCAGCCTTGCGGGCTGCGGCGACAACCGCATCGCCATGCCGGCGGACCTTGCCGCCAGCACCGAGGCGCTGCGCATCAGCGGCATGGGGATCGGCCGGCGCGGCGACTTCGACTTTGCGGGCGGGCGCGGTACCTTCACCCGGGGTGCCGACCGGATCTCGGCGTTCAGCGACTTCCTCGACCGCTATTCGGGCGCGGGGACGTTCCGGTTCACCGGCGCCGACGGGGTGATCGAGGGCGCCTGCCGCTACCGCGCCGAGGATGTGAACCAGGGCATATTCTCGGTCCGCACCCGCCCCTTCATCTATCAGTGCCGGCTCGGTCACAACGGCAGAGACGCGGGCGAACTGGTGATCGAGGAGGAGCAAGGCATGCGCGCCGCCGCGCTCGGGCGCGACGGGCGGCACGGCTTCATCGTCTATCGCGGGACCCGGCTCGACATCCACTCGATCCACCAGATGGCGACGCCGACGCTGCCGACCCCGCAGCCGCTCGGATACCGATTCCTCGCTGACGGGCGGGCGGTGGGCGCGGTCGACCTGAATGGCGCCAAGACGGTCTACGCCCCGCCCTCGGGCCAGGCGCGCGAGGCGGTCTATGCCGGGAGCCTCGCGCTGTCGGTGTTGTGGGACCCCGCGAGCCTCTAAGGGCGCGCCTGGAGACTGTCGCGGATCTCGCGGAGCAGGAGGACTTCCTCGCTCGGCCCGGCGGCCTCGGCTTCCTTGATCACCCGGGCGGCGGCGCGGACGATCAGGAAGACGATGAAGGCGAGGATGAGGAAGCTGACGACCGTGGTCAGGAACTGGCCCCAGCCGATCAGCGGCACACCCGCCTTCTTCAGGGCTGCATAATCGGTCGGCGAGCCGGCATAGCTGGCGGGGATCTCGCCCAGCCGGATGAAGTGGCTCGAAAAGTCGATTCCCCCGGTCACCGCGCCGACGACCGGCATGATGATGTCGTCGGTGAGGCTGGTGACGATGCTTCCGAAGGCGGCGCCGATGATGACGCCGACCGCGAGGCCGAGCACATTGCCCTTGGCGATGAAGGCCCGAAAGTCGCTGATCATGGTGCGTTATCCTCCCTGTTTGCGCCTAGTCTGGCGCGGGGCGGGCCTACAGTCCAGCATGGCGGAAGCGGCGGCGCCCGCCTATATCGCTGCCATGCAGAGCGACAGGCAGCGCCGGCGACAGACGCTTGTGGGTCTCGGCCTCGCCGCGCTGATCGTGGTCGCCTTCGTCGCGCTCCACGTGACGACGGTCTTCTTCCTGCCGCTCGAGGGCGCGTGGCTGCTCGCCGCGCCCTTCCTGGTGGCGGTGCTGACGTGGCTCAGCGTCGGGCTGTTCATCGTCGCGCACGACGCGATGCATGGGAGCCTCGCGCCCGGGCGGCCGGGGGTGAACCGGCTGTGGGGGCGGCTGACGCTGCTGATCTACGCGGGCTTCTGGATGGACCGGCTCCTCCCGAAGCATTTCGACCATCACAAGCATGTCGGGACCGAGGGCGATCCCGATTTCTCGGCCGATCACCCGACACGCTTCTGGCCCTGGTACCTGTCCTTCATGAAGCGCTATTTCGGGCTGCGCGAATTCCTGATCATGAGCGCGATCGTGTGGACCTATGTGCTGGTCCTGAAGGCGCCGCTGCCCAACCTCCTGCTCTACTGGGCGCTGCCGGCGATCCTGTCCTCGGTGCAGCTCTTCTATTTCGGGACCTTCCTGCCGCACCGGCACGAGGAAGCGGCGTTCGCCGACGAACATAATGCGCGGAGCAACAATTATCCGGCGTGGCTGTCGCTCCTGACCTGCTTCCACTTCGGCTATCACCGCGAGCATCACCTCAGCCCCGGCACGCCCTGGTGGGCGCTGCCGCGCCGCCGCCGCGAACTGCAACTCTAGAACCCGGCCTTGGCCCGCATCGCCTTCATCTGCCCGCCCTATGCGGCGCATGTCGCGAGCTTTCGCGCGCTCGGCGAGGAACTGGCGCGGCGCGGGCACGAGCCCTTCTTCCTGCTGAACGCCGGGGCGACCGCCTCGACCGGTGCGATCCCCGTCCATCATGTGCCAAGGCGGCCCGGCGATCCGCCGGTGGCCGAGGTGCTGCATCGCGGCGAGCGGCCGGGCGGAATCCTCTCGACCCTGCGGATCGTCGCCGACAGCGCGGCGATGACTGACCAGCTTTGCGCAGGAGGCGTGGAGCAGCTGCGTTTGCTCGGTGCCGAGGCGGTGATCGGCGACCAGATGGAGCCGGCGGGCTATTTGCTGGCCCGGGCGCTCGGCCTCCCCTTCTGCGGGCTGGCCTGCGCGGTGCCGATCGACGAGGCGCCGGGCGTGCCCCTGCCCTTCCTCGACTGGCCGTGGCAGCCTGGGGAAGAAGCCAAGCTTCGCCGGACCGCGCAGATCGGTGACCTGCTGAGCGCGAAGCAGGGCAAGGTGATCGCGGCATGGGCGGCGCGCTTCGGCCTGCCGCCGCATCGCCGGCTTCAGGATTGCCTCGGCCAAGTGCAGGTCGCGCAGATGATCCCCGCGCTCGACTTTCCCCGGCCCGAACCCCTGCCCTTCGTTCCAGTCGGCCCGCTGCGGCGACCGGAAGAGCTCGAGGACAGGCCCCTGCCCTTTGCCGTGCCGGCGGACCGACCGCTGGTGTTCGCGACCATGGGGACGATGCTCGGCGGGGACCTGCGGGTGTGGCGGAGCCTCGCCAGCGCGTGCGGCAAGGCGGGTGCGGCGCTGGTGATCGCGCATGGCGGACGGCTGACCGAGGCGCAGGCCGCCAGCCTCGACGTCCACCACGCCGCGGCCTTTCTTCCCTATCGCGCGGTGATGCGCCGCGCGGCGCTGGTCATCACGCATGGGGGCAGCAACACCAGCCTCGACGCGCTCGCCTGCGGGGTGCCGCTGCTGGTGCGACCGGTGGGCTTCGACCAGCCGGGCAATTATGCGCGGATCCGGCATCACTATCTAGGGCTGAAGCTCGAGAAACTGAGCCGCCCGCGCGCCATCGCCGCGCAGATCCGGCGCGTGCTCGGCGACGAGGGCATGTGGGCGCGCTGCCAGGCGGTCGCGCGGGCGCTCGCCGGAAGCGGCGGCACGGCCCAAGCGGCGGACGTGGTCGAGACGTTGCTCTAGCGCTTCGGCAAGAGCAGGCTCGAATCGCCGTAGCTGTAAAAGCGATAGCCGTTCTCAATCGCGTGGGCGTAGGCGGCGCGCATCGTCTCGAGCCCCATCAGCGCGCTGACCAGCATGAACAGCGTCGACTTGGGCAGGTGGAAATTAGTCATCAGCCCGTCGACCGCCTTCACGCGCGTGCCGGGCGTGATGAAGATCGCCGTGTCGCCCTCGAACGGCTGGATCATTCCTTCCGCGTCGGCGGCGCTTTCGAGGAGCCGAAGCACCGTCGTCCCGACCGCGATGATCCGCCCGCCCGCCGCCCGCGCGGCGTTGAGACGCGCGGCGGTGGCGGCGTCGATCCGGCCCCATTCGGCGTGCATCCGGTGATCGGCCGTATCCTCGGCCTTGACCGGAAGGAAGGTGCCGGCGCCGACATGCAGTGTCAGTGTTTCGCGTTGTATTCCAGCAGCATCGATCGCTTCGATGAGACGCGGCGTGAAGTGTAGCGAGGCGGTCGGCGCGGCCACCGCTCCCTCTTTCTCCGCGAACATCGTCTGATAGTCTTCGGCGTCGGCCTCATCGATCCCGCGCTTGGACGCGATGTAGGGCGGGAGCGGCATGGTCCCGGCGCGGGTCAGCAGCAGCTCGACCGGCTCGTCCCCGAGGAAGCGCAGCAGTAGCGAGCCGTCCTCGGCCTTCTCGTCGCACTTGGCCTCGACCCCGCCGCCGAAGGTCACGGTATCGCCGATCTTCACGCGCTTCGCGTTGCGGACGAAGGCCCACCAGGCGCGCAGGTCGTGACGCTTGTGGAGCGTGGCGCCAATCTTAGCCTCGCGCGCCCGGCCTTCGAGCTGGGCGGGGATGACGCGCGTGTCGTTGAAGACGAGCACGTCCCCGGCCCTGAGCAGAGCCGGCAGGTCGCGCACGCCGCGGTCCTCGAGCCGGTCGCCGTCGACGAACAGCATCCGCGCCGAATCGCGCGGCCGCGCGGGGCGCAGCGCGATATTGGCCTCGGGCAGGTCGAAATCGAACAGGTCTACACGCATGGCGGTGCGCCTATCCCGCTCCGTCCCGCCAGGGAAGGGTCAGCCCCCCAGGGTCGCCCGAACGATCTTGGTCGGCGCTTCGGGCGGCTCGCCCGGCGCGATCTTGTCGACGTTGGGCATGCCGCTGATCACGCGGCCGAAGACGGTGTACTTGTTGTCGAGGCTCACGCGCGGCGCGAACATGATGTAGAACTGGCTGTTGGCGCTGTTGGGATCGGTTGCGCGGGCGGCCGCGACGCTCCCACGCAGGTGCGGCAGGCTGTTGAACTCGGCCGGCACGTCGGCCAGTGGCGAGCCGCCGGTGCCGTCGCCCTTGGGATCGCCGCCCTGCGCCATGAAGCCCGGGATCACGCGGTGAAAGGCGAGCCCGTTGTAGAAGCCCTGGCGGGTCAGCGTCTTGATCCGCTCGACCATCTTGGGGGCGGCATCGGGGCGCATTTGGATGACGACCTGGCCGCCGCTCGACAGGTCGAGGATCAGCTGGTTCGACTTGTCGGCGACCACCGCGGCGGGCGCGTTGATCGGCAGGTCGGCGGTCGCGGGCGGGCCGACCGGCTGCTTCTTGGCGGCGAGGACCGGGGCCGGCGCGGCCAGCAGGGCCAGGATCGGCAGGGCGAACTTGAGCTTCATAACTTCCCCTCATGCCCCAGGCGCGCCGCAACGTCGGCGGCGACCGCAGGGGTGACGAATTTGTCGATGGCGCCGCCGTAGCGGGCGATTTCTTTCACCAGCCTTGACGCGATCGGCTGGAGGCAGACGTCGGCCATCAGGAAGACCGTCTCGATCCGGTCATTGAGCTGCTGGTTCATGCCCGCCATCTGATATTCGTATTCGAAGTCGGCGACCGCGCGCAGGCCGCGCAGGATCATCGAGGCGCCCTGGCTTTCGGCAAAGTCCATCAGCAGCGCGTCGAAGCCGACCACCTCGATGTTGGCGATGTCGGCGGTCTCGCGCCGGACCGCTGCGATCCGCTCCTCAGTCGAGAAGAGCGGCGTCTTGGAGGGGTTGGTGGTGACCCCGATCACCAGCCGGTCGGCGAGCCGGCTCCCGCGCCGGATGATGTCGAGGTGCCCGAGCGTGATCGGGTCGAAGGTGCCGGGATAGACGGCGGTGCGGGCGGTCACCGGTCGCGCTCCACGGCGTAGCGGGCGATGGCGCGGAGGAGGTCGGCTTCTTCCCCGTGGGCGTGGAGGTGCTCGATCGCCTGGTCGACCAGCATCTGCGCCTGCTGGCGCGCGCGATCGGCGCCGAGGAGCGAGACGAAGGTCGCCTTGCCCATCTCCGCGTCCTTCTGGAGCTTCTTGCCGGCGGCTTCCTCGTCGCCCTCATGGTCGAGCAGGTCGTCGGCGATCTGGAAGGCGAGGCCGACGTTGCGGGCGTAGCCGCGATAGGGCGCGCGGCCTTCGGGAGCGACACGGCCCATGATGACTGCCGCTTCGACCGCATATTCGATCAGCGCGCCCGTCTTCAATTGCTGCAGGCGGGTGATGGCGCCGAGATCGAGCGTTTCGCCCTCGGCCGCGAGGTCCATCGCCTGGCCGCCGCCCATGCCGTCGATCCCGCTCGCCCTGGCGAGTTCGAGGACGAGCTCGGAGCGGACGAACGGATCCTCGTGGGTGCGCTCGTCGGCGAGCAGTTCGAAGGCGAGCGCATGATAGCAGTCGCCGGCGAGCACTGCGGTCGCCTCGTCGAAAGCCTTGTGGACCGTCGGCTTGCCCCGCCTGAGGTCATCGTCGTCCATGCACGGCAGGTCGTCGTGGATGAGGCTGTAGACGTGGATCGCCTCGATCGCCGCGCCGGCGCGAAGGGCGCGCTCCTCGTCGAGCGCGAACAGGCGCGCGGCGGCGACGGTGATCAGCGGACGCAGCCGCTTGCCGCCGCCGATTCCCGCATGACGCATCGCGGCGCACAGGCGGTCGCGGCCGTCGCAGCGGTCGGCGAGCGCACCCTCGAACAGGCGGTCGACGCCAGCGGCGATGCGCCTGGCTTCGCCGAGAAGGTCGACGGGGTCGGCGAGGGTCGCCATCAGTCGGCGTCGAACGGCCGGATGCCGGCGGGTTTGCCGTCGGGACCGAGGGCGATGGCGTCGATCCGCGCCTGCGCCGACTTCAGCCGTTCTTCGCACAGGCGCTTCAGGCGATCGCCTTCCTGATAGAGGTCGATCGACTGGTCGAGCGGCGCTTCACCGCGTTCGAGCTGGCGGACGATTTCCTCGAGCCGGGCAAGCGCGGCTTCGAAGGAGAGGGTTTCGGGGGCGGAGGCCATGGCTAGGGATTAGCTCGGCTTGGAGGAGAAGCAAGCGCGAGCGTCCTTCGACTTCGCTCAGGACGAACGAACAAACCATCGTTCGTCCTGAGCGGAGCGCCGAAGGCGCGCAGTCGAAGGGCGTTATTCCGAGACCTTGCGGAACGGGTCCTGGACGCCGGGCATGATCTCGCCGGGTGCAAGGCCATGCTCGTCGCGCTGGGCGTCGATGGCGGCGGCTTCAGCGTCGCGGGCATGCTGCTCGCGCTCGGCGCGGAGCTGCTCGATCAGGCTGGCACGATCGGTGTCGAGGCGGCCGTCGTCGACCTGCTCGATCCCCGCTGCCTTCTGCGCCTTGGCGACCGCGGCATCGAGCTCGCGCTGGCTGGTGAGCCCGAGCGTGACCGGATCCTTGGGCTGGATGTTGGCGATGTTCCAGTGGCTGCGATCGCGGATCGCGGCGATCGTCGTGCGGGTCGTGCCGATCAGCTTTCCGATCGCGCCGTCAGACACTTCCGGGTGATTCTTGATGATCCACGCGATGCCGTCGGGCTTGTCCTGCCGCTTCGAGACCGGGGTGTAGCGCGGGCCCTTGGTGCGGGTGACCTGCTCGGGCGCCTTGAACATCTTGAGCGTGTAATTGGGATCGGCCTGGCCGCGCTCGATCTCCTCGTGGGTGAGCTCGCCCGAGCGGAGCGGGTCGCGGCCGGTCAGCTTGGTCGCCGCGGTGTCGTCGGCGATCGCCTGCACCTCGAGGATGTGAAGGCCGCAGAATTCGGCGATCTGCTCGAAGGTCAGGCCGGTGTTGTCGACCAGCCATGCGGCGGTCGCATGGGGCATGAGCGGGGTCGCCTGCGGCTGAACTTGGGCCATGGTCTGTCGTCTCCGGACACAAAAAGGGCCGCCCCTTTACGGAGCGGCCGAGCATTGCACCGAGATAACCGCGAGGGCGGCGAAGCGCAACCGCCCTCGTCGGGTCAGACCGTCAGGACGATCTTGCCGACATGGTCGCCGCCTTCCATCCGGGCGTGGGCGGCGCTCGCCTCGCGCAGCGGAAAGGTCCGGTCCATGACGGGGCGGAGCTGGCCGCTCTCGACAAACGGCCAGACGGTCGCGCGCAATTCCTCGGCGACGAGCGTCTTGAAGGCGAGCGTGCGCGGCCGGAGCGTCGAGCCGGTGAGCGTCAGCCGCCGCCGCATGATGTCGAGGAAGCTCACTTCCGCCGTCACGCCGCGCTGGGTCGCGATCGAGACGTGGCGGCCGTCGTCGGCGAGGACCGCGAGGTTGCGGGCGATGTAATCTCCGCCGACCATGTCGAGGACAACATTCACGCCCGCGCCGCCGGTCAGTTGCCTGACCTCGTTGACGAAGTCGCGGGTCTTGTAGTTGATCGCCGCGGCCGCGCCGAGCTTGAGGGCGGCGGCGCATTTGTCGTCGCCGCCGCAGGTGACGACCGCCTTCACCCCGAACAATTTGCACAGGCTGATCGCCATGGTGCCGATGCCGCTGGTGCCGCCGTGGATCAGTGCCCACTCGCCCTCGGTCGCGAAGCCGCGTTCGAACAGGTTGATCCAGACGGTGAAGAGCGTCTCGGGAAGCGCCGCCGCCTCGGCCATCGACAGGCCTTCGGGCACGGGGAGCGACGTCCCCGCGGGCGCAATCGCATATTCGGCGTAGCCCCCGCCCGCGACCAGCGCGCAGACGTTGGTGCCGATGAGGTGGGTCGCCCCCTGCCCCGCCGCCACGACCTCGCCCGCGACCTCGAGACCGGGGAGGTCCGAGGCGCCCGGCGGGGGCGGATAGGCGCCGCGGCGCTGGAGGACGTCGGGACGGTTGACGCCCGCCGCCGCCACCTTGACCAGAAGTTCGCCCGGGCCCGGCTGCGGCACCGGTCTCTTGCCCGGAACGAGAACGTCGGGACCGCCCGGCGTACTGATCTCGATTGCCGTCATGACGTCAGGCACTTGCATCCGTATCCGTCTCCGCGAGCTACTTCTCGCCCATGCCTTAACCGCTCCGCAGGCACGGCAAAGCGAAAAGTTGGGGATGATGGCCCCGAGGCCCGTTGACTTGTTGGATGGGCGAGCCGACCTTTGCCGCATGGACGACGAATTCTTCTCGTCACGCCCCGAGGACCCGCTGGTCCTGCTGGCCCGGCAGGACCTCGATCCGCTGAGCGCGCATGAACTCGAGGAGCGGATCGCCGCGCTCGAGGCCGAGATCGCCCGGGTCCGGGCGCACGCCCTTGCGGTCGCCAAGCACCGCTCCGCCGCCGATGCCCTCTTCAAGCGATAGATTTCGCCCTCTGCTTTTGGCCGCCCTTGTGAAGGCCGCAACGCCGCACGAGATAAGAAGTTAAGAACGCCGGGTGCGTGTCGCTCCCGGATCAGGAGTCCCCGAATGCCCAGTTTCGCCCGCGAGCTCGAACAAACCCTCCACAATGCCCTGGGAGAGGCGAGCCGCCGCCGTCACGAATATGCGACGCTCGAGCACCTGCTCATGGCGCTGATCGACGATGGCCATGCCTCGAAGGTGATGACCGCCTGCGGCGTCAACCGCGATGAATTGAAGGCCACCGTCAAGCAGTATCTCGACGGCGAGCTCGGCGCGCTCGTCGCCGACAGCGGTACCGATCCGACGCCCACCAGCGGCTTCCAGCGCGTCGTCCAGCGCGCGATCCTCCACGTCCAGTCCTCGGGTCGCGACGAGGTGACGGGCGCGAACGTGCTCGTCGCCCTCTTCTCCGAGCGCGAGAGCTACGCGGTCTATTTCCTGCAGCAGCAGGACATGAGCCGGCTGGATGCGGTCACATACATCAGCCACGGCGTCGGCAAGGGCGAAAGCGGCGAAGGCGCGACCCCGCCTACGGGCACGGGCGCGGAGGAGACCAAGTCCGACAAGTCCAGCGCCGACAAGAAGGAAAGCGCGCTCAAGCAGTTCACCGTCGACCTCAACGAGAAGGCCAAGATCGGCAAGGTCGATCCGCTGATCGGGCGCATGGCCGAGGTCGACCGGACGGTGCAGATCCTCTGCCGCCGCTCGAAGAACAACCCGCTCTATGTAGGCGATCCGGGCGTCGGCAAGACCGCCATCGCCGAAGGGCTCGCGCGCAAGATCGTCGAGGGCGACGTGCCCGACGTGCTCAAGCCCGCGGTGATCTACTCGCTCGACATGGGCGCGCTGCTCGCCGGCACCCGTTATCGCGGCGACTTCGAGGAGCGCCTGAAGTCGGTCGTATCCGAGCTCGAGAAGCTCCCCGACGCGATCCTCTTCATCGACGAGATCCACACGGTGATCGGCGCCGGCGCGACCAGCGGCGGGGCGATGGATGCGTCCAACCTCCTCAAGCCCGCGCTGTCGAGCGGCGCGATCCGCTGCATCGGCTCGACCACCTACAAGGAATTCCGCAACCACTTCGAGAAGGACCGGGCGCTGCTCCGGCGCTTCCAGAAGATCGACGTCAACGAGCCGACGGTCGAGGACACGGTCAAGATCATCGCCGGCCTGCGCTCCTCCTTCGAGGAGCATCACAAGGTCCGCTACACCCCCGACGCCATCAAGTCGGCGGTGGAGCTGTCGGCGCGCTACATCCATGACCGCAAGCTGCCCGACAAGGCGATCGACGTGATCGACGAGGTGGGCGCGATGCAGATGCTCGTGCCGCCGTCCAAGCGGAAGAAGGTGATCACGCCCAAGGAGGTCGAGCAGGTCGTCGCGACCATGGCGCGGATCCCGCCGAAGAGCGTGTCGACCGACGACAAGAAGACGCTTCAGCATCTCGAGGCGGACCTAAAGCGGGTCGTGTTCGGGCAGGACCTCGCGGTCGAGCGGCTGGCCTCGGCCATCAAGCTCAGCCGGGCGGGTCTGCGCGATCCCGACAAGCCGATCGGCAACTATCTCTTCTCGGGGCCCACCGGCGTCGGCAAGACTGAGGTCGCGCGCCAGCTCGCCTCGATCCTCGGCATCCCGCTCCAGCGTTTCGACATGAGCGAATATATGGAGCGCCACTCGGTCAGCCGCCTGATCGGCGCGCCCCCGGGCTATGTCGGCTATGACCAGGGCGGTCTCCTGACCGACGCGGTCGACCAGCAGCCGCACAGCGTGCTCCTCCTCGACGAGATCGAGAAGGCGCACCCGGACCTGTTCAACATCCTCCTGCAGGTGATGGACAACGGCAAGCTCACCGACCACCACGGCAAGACCGTCGACTTCCGCAACACCATCCTCATCATGACCACCAATGCCGGTGCGTCGGACATGGCGCGGGAGAGCATCGGCTTCGGGGCGATGAGCCGCGAGGACGTGCAGGAAGACGCGATCCGCAAGATGTTCACGCCCGAGTTCCGCAACCGCCTCGATGCGGTGGTGCCGTTCGGCTACCTGCCGCCCGCGGTGGTGGCCCGGGTGGTGGACAAGTTCATCCTCCAGCTCGAGCTTCAGCTGGCGGACCGCGGCGTCCACATCGAGCTCGACGACGAGGCGCGCGAGTGGCTCACCGCCAAGGGCTATGACAAGCTCTACGGTGCCCGCCCGATGGGTCGACTCGTGCAGGAGAAGATCAAGCAGCCGCTCGCGGAAGAACTGCTTTTCGGCAAGCTGGTGCACGGCGGCGAGGTCAAGGTTCGGCTGAAGGACAACCAGCCGGTGTTCGAGATCACGCCCGCCGCGCCGTCCAAGGCGGTCAAGCCCAAGGGGGCAAGGCCCCGCAAGGCCAAGCCGACCGAGGACAAGCCGAGCGAGGCCCCGGAGGCACCGACGGCCGAGTAAGGCCGGCCTTCATCAACGAACCGAGCAGGGCGCGGAAGGGACCTTCCGCGCCCTGTTTCGTTTGTCTGCCGATGAACAATGCGCGTTGCCGGTGTCCGGCCATCGATCCTTGGCCGAACTGACCCACCTCCTGACCCCGCAGGTGATCACGCTCGCCGTGCTGGTCGCGGTGGTCGTCGCGCTGATCCTCGACAAGGGCCGCTCCGACGTCATCGCGCTATCGGGGGCGGCGGTACTCCTGATGACCGGCGTCGTCCGCCCGATCCAGGTCCAGAGCGCGTTCGCGAGCCCGGCGGTCATCACCCTCGCCTCGCTGTTCGTCATCGCCTACGCGATGGAGCGCGCGGGCCTCCTCGACGCCGGGATCCGCGCGCTCGTTGCGCTGTGCCAGCGGATCGGCAAGGCCGGCCTGTGGCTCCTGATCGCGGTTGGCGGCGCGGCGTCCTCGATCCTCAACAACACGCCGATCGTCGTGCTGCTCGCGCCGGTCATCAAGGACACTGCCGAGCGGATGGGGATCTCGGCCAAACCGTTCCTCATTCCCCTGTCCTACGCGACCATCCTTGGCGGGGGCTGCACGCTGATCGGCACCTCGACCAACCTCCTCGTCAATGACGTCGCGGGCGCGGCGGGGCAGGTGAAATTCTCGATCTTCGAGATCACGCCGGTGGGCGTCGCGGTGGCGCTGGTCGGCGGGCTCTACCTCTTCCTGTTCAGCGGCCGGCTGATCGACAAGAGCGAAGCGGCCGTGGTGCCGGCCCCGCCCACGATCGGCGCGACCAATGCCGCGGGCGGCCTCCCCGGCGACGCTTCCGCCTTTGCCGAGGAGCGGCCGTTGCAGCCGGTCCGGGCCTTGGTCTCGCTCGCGGTATTCGCCGGGGTGATCGCCGCCGCGGCCATCGGGGTCGCGCCCATCGCCGCCTGCGCCTTTGCCGGGGCGATCCTCCTTATCCTGCTGCGCGTGCTGACCGCCGACGAGGCCTATTCGGGCCTTCGCCCCGACGTCCTCATGCTGATCGCGGGAATGCTCGTGCTGGGCATCGCGCTGCGCACCTCGGGCGTCGCCGAGACCATCGCGACCGCGCTGATCGGCAGCGTCGATGGCCTGCCCCCGCTCGCGGCGCTGGCGTTGCTCTACGTCGCGGTGCTGTTCCTGACCGAGATCCTGTCGAACGCCACGGTCGCGGTGCTGTTCACGCCGATCGCCGTGTCGATGGGCGAGGCGCTGTCGGTCAGCCCCCGCCCCTTCCTCGTCGCGACCATGCTCGCCGCCAGCGCCGCCTTCGCGACCCCGTTCGGCTACCAGACCAACGCTTTGGTCTACCAGCTCGGCCGCTACCGCTATCTCGACTTCGTGAAGCTCGGGATGCCGCTCAACCTCGTCACCGCGGCAACGGCCTGCGCGGTCATCCCGTTCTTCTTTCCGTTCTAGTTCCTGGCCTTGTCCTGAAGGACGATGCTGCCCTTCGTGCCGCTCCCCTGCGGGACGAAGGCCATGGCGAAGGTGTCCCCGTCCTTGCTCGTGCCCTCGAGCCCCTGCGCGGTGGCGCGGGCATCGACGCCCTTGGCCTTGAACTGCTCGAGGAAATAGCCCCGCACCGCGTCGGGCGTGGCCGGCGCGTTGAAGGCGAAATTGACCTTGGCGTCCTTGCCCGTGCCGGCGTCGATGCTGAAGCCGTCGATCTTCGCGTCGGGGTACATCTTGACCCCGTCGATGTCGAAATTGGCGTCCTTCATCATGCCTTCGGGAAGCTTGATGTTGCCCTTGGCGAAGGGGAGGTCGAACTTGACCTGCCCGTCGCCCTTGCCCTCGATCGCGACCTTCTCGGACTTGCTCGCATTGTCGGTGTCGAAATCGACGTCGCACGCCGACAGACCGAGCGTCGCGACGATCAACAAAGCCTGCTTCACTTGCCTCACTCCCACTGTGTTGCAACAGCAATACAGCCGGGAATGGCAGTGGGTCAAGCGGCGAGGATGACCGACCGGAGCGGCTCGAGCGCGACCGCCGCCGCCCAGAGGGCGCCCATGGCGGCGTTGAGGCCCGGCGGCTCGACGGGCTCGAGGCCGCTCCCCGGATAGAAGGTCATTTCGCCGAAGCGGGCGCTGCCGGCGATCTCGTAGAAGTCGGCGCGAACGAAACTGAAGTCCTCGCCCAGCGTCTCGGCCGCAGCCAGCATGGCGGGGAGCGAGGCCGGCCGCGCCGGATCGGGATCGGCGGTGGCCGGCGACACCCGGCGCCACTGGCGATCGAACACGATCCAGCGATGGTTGCCGCCGCGGCCGAGGTGGACCTGGACGAACCGCGCTTCGCCGCCGAAGACGAAGACCTTGTAGTCGATCGGCAAAAGCTCGCCCTCACCGATATAAGGTTCGACCAGCAGCCCCGGCTCGATCTGTCCGTAGAGCCATTCGTCGAGCCACTCGCCATAGCTCGTCCCGAGCCACCCGTCGGCGAGACCCAGCACCCGGCGATAATCATCGGCCGTGCGCACCACGACCGTCTGGTTGCAGCCGTGGCGCGCCTTGACGACGAACGGCATCGGCCAGACAGGCTCGGCGGGAAGTTTCCGCCCCTGCCACAGGGTCGGCGTCACCCATTCGGTCCCGAGCATTTGCGCGACCCACGGCTTCACCCGGAGCTTGTCGGCGAGGATCGGGAGGCGCGGATCGCGGTCGTTGAGCTTGCGGTGCTGGATCCACTCGGTCAGCAGCCTGGGATCGGTCAGCCGGGCGAGCCGGCGGTGTCGCCACCAGTAAGTGAGCTGGATCCGCAGCGGGCTGGTGCCCGCGGGGGTGGGCGGGCGACGGAGAAACGCGAACATCCCCCGTGCAAGCAACGAACCCCGCGCTTCGTTCCGCTACCGGACCAAAGGCCTAGATGGTGATTTGGCTGCCGAGCTCGACCACGCGGTTGGGCGGCAGCTTGAAGAAGTCCATCGCGGTCGCCGAATTGCGGACCATCCAGGCGAACAGCCGCTCGCGCCACCGCGCCATGCCGGGCTTGCTGCCGGCGATGACGGTCTGACGAGAAAGGAAGTAGCTGGTGGTCATGGCATCGCACACGCCGACCTCGTCGCGCGCTGCGGCGAGCGCGGCGGGGATGTCCGGGTCTTCCGAAAATCCGTAGCGGATGACCACCCGGTTCAATCCACCGCCGAGCGCCTCGACGCTGACCCGGTCCTCGTCGCGGACATAGGGGACGTTCAGTACCTTGACCGTGGTCAGCAGCACGCGCTCGTGGAGCACCTGGTTGTGCTTGAGGTTGTGGAGCAAGGCCGGCGGAATGCCGACCGCTGCGCTGGTCAGGTAGACCGCGGTGCCGCGGATCCGGTGGACGCCCTGGCTGACCGACTTGACGAACACCTCGATCGGCATCGCCCCGCCCTTCAATTCGACATGGACGAGCTCGCGGCCCTTGGCCCAGGTGGTGAGCAGGGTGAAGCTGATCAGCGCGATCACGACCGGGAACCAGCCCCCGTCGAAGAACTTGGTCAGGTTCGATGCGAAATAGGTGAGGTCGACGAGGCCAAGCAGCGCGATCAGCGGCCACGACAGCCACCGCGGCCAGTTCCAATATTGGGTGACCAGCACCGCGAGCATCAGCGTGGTGATCGCCATCGTGCCGGTCACCGCGATGCCATAGGCGCTGGCGAGGTTCGAGCTGTTGCCGAAGACGACGACCAGCACGACCACCGACACGCACAGCAGCCAGTTGATCAGCGGCACGTAGATCTGCCCCTCGGCGATCCGGCTGGTGTGGCGGATGGTGAGCCGCGGCACGAGGCCAAGTTGCACTGCCTGACGCACTACGCTGAAGGCGCCGGTGATGACTGCCTGGCTGGCGATGATCGTGGCGACGACCGCGAGCACGATGAGCGGCAGGCGCCACGCCTCGCTGGCGAGGAGGTAGAAGGGATTGGCGATGGCGTTCGGCTGCTCGAGCAGCAGCGCGCCCTGGCCGAGATAATTGATCATCAGCGCCGGGAAGGCGAACAGCAGCCAGGCGAAGCGGATCGGCTTGGCGCCATAATGGCCAAGGTCGGCGTAAAGCGCCTCGGCGCCGGTGACCGACAGGACGATCGAGCCTAGAGCAAGGAACGCGAGGTGCGGATCGTCGAGGACGAAGCGCAGCGCCCAGACCGGCGACAGGGCGCGGATGACGTCGGGCCGGTCCGCGACCGCCATCGCCCCGAGGCCGGCGAGGATGACGAAATAGCCGAGCATGATCGGCCCGAAGACCGCGCCGACGCGGGCGGTGCCGAAGCGTTGCACCGCGAACAGCCCGACGATGATCACAAGGGCAACGGGCATTGCGTAGGGCGTGAAGTCGGCGTTGATCGTGCCGACACCCTCGACCGCCGACAGCACCGAAATGGCCGGGGTGATGATCGCGTCGCCGAAGAACAAGGCGGTCGCGAACACGCCGAGCATGGTCAGCCCCGCGGTCAAGCGCTTGCGGTCGCCATGCCGCGACAGCAGCGCGAGCAGCGCCAGGCTCCCGCCCTCGCCCTTGTTGTCGGCGCGCAGCATGACGACGACATATTTGAGCGTCACCACGATCATGAACGTCCAGAAGATGACGCTCAGAACGCCGAGCACGCGGAGTTCGGTGACCGGCATCGGGTGGTGCCCGATGAAGCTCTCCTTGAGCGCGTAGAGCGGCGAGGTGCCGATGTCGCCGAACACGACGCCGAGCGCGCCCAACGTCAGCAAGGGGGTCGAGCCGCGCGGCGCGTGGGCGTCGGCGGAATGGCCGGTCGTGCCGGCGTCGGTCATGTCGTTCATGGGGACTGCTTGCGAACCTGTGCCTGGTGAAAGCTCTCGAACAGGGTCGTCGTCGGATGGCGGCGGCCGCGAGTCGGCTTGTCCAACCTATAGCAGACCAATTTCGTTGCACTAGCGAACGGACGCCCGGCTTTCCGGCGATGCGCGACAAAGCCCTTTTCACCCGCCCCCATGCGCTGCATGAACCGCGGGCTTGAGAATCTCCTCCACCCCATATTTGGAGTGCGCTTGTGATCCGACCCTCGCTGTTTCTCGCCGCCACCGCCCTCGCCGCCGGCCCGCTCGCCGCACAGAGCTTCTCTACGCAGCGCGTGGCGCAGGACATCCAGACGTTGTCGAGCGATGCTTATGAGGGGCGCGGTCCCGCCACCCCGGGCGAAACCAAGACGGTCGCCTATCTCGTTCAGCAGCTGACCACCGCGGGCGTCCAGCCGGGCGGCGAGATCATCGACGGGAAGCGGCAATACACCCAGCGCGTGCCGCTGCTGCAGTCGAGCTGGTCGGCCGATCCGGTCGTCACGCTCCAGACCGCCGCCGGTGGCGCCCGCCTCGCGCAGGGCACCGACATTGCGGTCCGCGCGCCCTTGAACGGGGCGAGCCAGCTCCGCCTCGACAACGCCCCGCTGGTCTTCGCGGGCTATGGCGTCCAGGCGCCCGAGCGGCAGTGGGACGACTTCAAGGGCGTCGACGTGCGCGGCAAGATCCTCGTCGTCTTCATCAACGACCCCGATTTCTACGGGGCGATCGGCGATGGCGGCCCCGACTTCGGCGGCAAGGCGATGACCTATTACGGCCGCTGGACCTACAAATATGAGCAGGCCGCCAAGCTCGGCGCCGCCGGCGTCATCATCGTCCACGAGGACGCGCCCGCCTCCTACGGCTGGAACACGGTCAAGAATTCGAACACCAACACCATGTTCGACGTCGTCCGCCAGAACCCGGGTGGATCGCACCCGGCGATGGAAAGCTGGGTGTCGAGCGCCACCGCCGCGAAGATTTTCGCGAGCGCCGGCATGACCCTCGAGCAGGCCAAGGCCGCCGCCCGCCGCCGCGACTTCAAGCCGGTCGAGCTTCCTGTCCGCCTCAGCGCCACCGGCAATGCCGCCGCGCAGACCATCACCAGCTACAATGTCGTGGGCCTGCTCCCCGGCACCCGGCGGCCCGACGAGACGGTCATCTATTCGGCGCACTGGGACCATCTCGGGATCGGCCTGCCCGACGCCAATGGCGACAAAATCTACAATGGCGCCCTCGACAATGCGACGGGCACCGCCCACGTGCTCGAGCAGGCGCGCTGGTTCGCCAAGCAGCCGCGGACCCAGCGCAGCCTCGTCTTCCTGTTCGTGACGGCCGAGGAAAAGGGCCTGCTGGGGAGCGAGTATTACGTCTCGAACCCGCTTTATCCGCTCTCCAAGACGGCGGGCGTCCTCAACACCGACGGCGGCGCCATCTACGGGCCGGCGCGCGACTTCTCGATGTCGGGCTCGGCCAAGCTCGGCCTGCTCGACATGCTCGTCGCCGAGGGCGCCAAGCAGAAGCGCACCTATTCGCCCGACGAAAAGGTCGAGGCGGGCTATTTCTTCCGCTCGGATCACTTCCCGTTCGCCAAGCGCGGCGTGCCCGCGATCAGCTGGCGCGGCGGAGCGGACCTGGTGAACGGCGGCAAGGCCCGCGGCCTCGCGCTGAACGAGGATTATACGGTCAAGCGCTACCACCAGCCCGACGACGAATATTCGCCGAGCTGGGATCTGTCCGGCCTCGCGCAGGACGCGGCGCTGCTTCACAATGTCGGGCGCGACCTCGCCAATTCGAGCGCCTGGCCGAACTGGAGCCAGGACAGCGAATTCCGCGCCGCGCGTGACGCGAGC
Source organism: Sphingomonas rosea (assembly GCF_039538065.1). Lineage (NCBI taxonomy): Bacteria > Pseudomonadati > Pseudomonadota > Alphaproteobacteria > Sphingomonadales > Sphingomonadaceae > Sphingomonas > Sphingomonas rosea. The sequence continues at coordinate 2,143,654 of NZ_BAABBR010000001.1, read as the reverse complement.
GGTGGCGACCGGGGCGCGAGCGCTGCGCCCGCCGGGAAGCCGGGCGAGCGGGGTTGAGCAGCACGGCCGGCCGGGGCCCGCGCTCCGGCCGGGTCCTGCTGATCGTCCTCCTTGTCGCCGGCTTGGTCGCCGCGCTGGCCTGGTGGTGGCACGGGCGGGCCAAGGAGGACGTGCTCAGCGAATGGACCGCCGACACCGGTCATCCGCTGACCGCCGAGCAGCGATCGGTCCGCTTCGCCGCTGCCGACCTCGCCTTCGATGTCGACCCGGCGAAGAAGGCGCTGGGCGGGATCGCGACCTTGCGGTTCGACGTGCTGAAGCCGATCGACAAGCTCCAGCTCGACCTCGATCCGCGCTTCGCTATTTCCTCGCTCACCGCCGACGGCAAGGACGCCAGGTTCGACAATCCGGAAGGGCGGCTCACCGTCACCCTCCCGCGCTCCTATGCCGCCGGCGAGAAGCTGGCGTTGCGCATCGCCTACGCCGGCCAGCCGCATGTCGCGAAAAAGGCGCCGTGGGACGGCGGTTTCGTCTGGTCGAAGACCCCCGCCGGGGCGCCATGGGTGGCGACTGCAGTCGAAGGCGAGGGCTGCGACCTCTTCTGGCCGTGCATCGACAACAGCCTGGTCGAGGTCGGCACGGTCGACCTCCACATCACCGTGCCCAAGGGCCTCGTCGCCCCCTCGAACGGACGCTTCACCGGCCTGACCCGCGCTGCGGACGGCCGCCCGACCTGGAACTGGCGCACGAGCAATCCGAACAACTACGCGATCGCGCTCAACATCGCGCCCTACAAGGTGCTTCGCGAGGAGCATCGCAGCCGCTTCGGCAACGTCATCCCCGTCTTCTATTTCTACCTGCCGGGCGAAGACGCCAAGGCGAAGGCGCTGTTCGCCGAATTCGGACCGACGCTCGACTGGTACGAGCGGACGATCGGCCCCTACCCCTTCGGCAGCGAAAAGGTCGCGGCGGTCGAGACCCCGCACCTCGGCATGGAGCACCAGACGATCAACGCTTATGGCAATGGCTACAAGCCGGCGGCCGAAGGCTTCGACTGGCTGTTCCACCACGAATTCGCGCACGAATGGTTCGGCAACCAGCTGACCAATGCCGACTGGGACGACATGTGGCTGCACGAAGGCTTCGGCACCTACATGCAGGCGCTCAGCATTCGCGACCGCCTTGGTGACCTGCCCTACGACGCCTGGCTGTGGAAGCAGCGGGCGTTGATCCAGAACAAGTTCCCGATCGCCACCGGCCACCACATGCTCGAGAAGCAGGTCTATGACAGCAAGGTCGGGCCGGGCACCGACATCTACTACAAGGGCGCCTACGCGCTCCACACGTTGCGCAACCTGATCGGCGACGAGCCTTTCTTCCGCGCGACCCGGCGGCTGGTCTACGGCCGCCCCGATCCCCGCCCCGGCAACTTCACCACACGCTTCGGGACGACCGAGGAATATGTCCGTCTCGTCAACGAGGAGACGGGCCGCGACCTGCGGTGGTTCTTCGACGTCTACATCCGCTCGGCCAGGCTCCCGCGGCTGGTGACGACACAGGCAGGCAACCGGGTGCAGCTGCAGTGGCGCACGCAAGGGGGCAGGCCCTTCCCGATGCCGGTCGAGGTGCGCGTCGGCGACCGGGTCGAGACTGTCCCGATGACCGGCGGGCGCGGGACGCTGACGCTTCCGGCGGTTGACACGCCCTTCACCATCGACCCGGCGGGCAAGCTCCTGATGCAGTCCGACGCGGTCGATCGCTTCCGCGACTGGACCGCCGAGGAGGCCAGGAAGAAGGCTGCCTGATCGGCCCCAACCCCCGCTTGCGAATGCCGCTCACGAAGCGTAGTTCTCTTTTTGTTCACTCGTGCAGGGGAAGCGCCGATGTCCGACCTCGTCTTTTACACCAACCCGCAGTCGCGCGGGCAGATCGTCCGATGGATGCTGGAGGAGGTGGGCGCGCCCTACCGGACCGAAATCCTCGATTACGCGACCACGCTGAAGGGCGACGCCTATCGCGCGATCAATCCGATGATGAAGATCCCGGCGATCGTCCACGACGGCAAGGTCGTGACCGAGGTCGCGGCCATCTGCGCCTATCTCGCCGACGCCTTTCCGGACGCGGGCCTCGCCCCCGCCCTCACCGACCGCGCGGACTATTATCGCTATCTCTTCTTCGCCGCCGGCCCGCTCGAGATGACCTTCAGCCTGAAGGCGATCCAGTATGAGCCGCCCGCCGACAAGCAGCGGATGTTCGGCCACGGCAACGAGGCGCTGGTGTTCGAGGCGCTCGATCGGATGCTCGGCGACCGCGACTATGTCACCGGCACCTTCTCGGCGGCCGACCTCTATCTGGCGAGCGAGCTCGGCTTCATGATGCGCTTCGGGATGATCACCGGCTCGCCGACATTGCAGGCCTATGTCGCGCGCTGCACCGACCGCGACGCCTATCGCCGCGGCCAGCAGCTCGACACCGAGGCGGCCGAGGCGATGAAGGCCGCCGTTCCCGCCTAGGCGAGCCGCGCGCGGTAGAGCGAGGAGAGCCGAGTCCAGGCCTTTTCGGCCGCCGCCTCGTTATAGGCCTGGCTTCCGGGGACGCACCAGCCGTGGTCGGCGGGATAGACCTCGATCTCGGCCCGGCGCCTGGCCTTGGCGAAGGCGGCGCGGAGCTGGCCTTTTGCGTCGGGCTGCTTCTTGTCGTCGTTCTGCGCGATCGCGACGAGGAAGTCGGCGTTGGTCGAAGGCACGAGGAGGTGCGGGCTGTTCGGCTTGTCGGTGACGAGCCCGCCCCCGTGGAAGCTCGCCGCCGCCCGGATCCGACCCGGCACCGCCGCGGCCGTCCGGAAGGTGAAGGGCCCGCCCATGCAATAGCCCTGGACACCCGCGCCCTTGCGGCGGTTGGTCACCTTCTGCGCGTCGAGGAAGGCGAGATAGGCCCTGGCGTCCGCATCGATCCGCTCGTCGGTCAGCTGGGCGCGATATTCCATCACCGGCTTCATCGCCTCGCGGTCGGAGAAATCGACCGAGCCCGAGACGACCGGCGCCTTCTTCGCGCGGTAATAGGGATTGGGGACGAGCACGACATAGCCCTGCGCGGCGAGGCGCCGGCCCATCTCGCGGAACACGGGACGCAAGCCCAGGATGTCGGTCCAAATGAGGACGGCCGGCCAGCTGCCCTTGCCCGCCGGATGGAACAGCGCCGCATCGGCCTGTCCGTCGGGGGTCGGCACGACGACGTCGCTTTCCGTGACATTGGCGGCGAGCGCGAGGCCCGGCAGCCCGGTCGCGGCGGCGACGCTGGTCAGCCCGATCATCAGCCCGCGCCGGGTCATGTCGGTGTCGACGATGAAACGCCCCTTGTCGGTCTCGCACATGCTGGCTCTCCTCCGGTCCTAGTCTGTTACCGCATCAATGACGGCTCGCGGCGGATCGGTCCACGCTGTTCGCTTGGCCGTATCGCTTACGGGCGAGCGCCGTCGGGCTCGTCGTCGAGGCGGTGGCCGAGGCCGAGCCCCATGCCGCCCATGCTCATCCCCATGCCGGCCGCCATTCCGCCCATTGCTCCACCGCCACCGCCACCGCCACCACCACCGCCGCCACGGCCTTGCCCACCGTCGCCGCCGCGGTCCCTACCACCCCCACCCGACGATGGCCGGGTCGGGCCCTGACGCGGGATGACGACGTCGCTGGGAATGGCGGCGAGGCCGAGCGCGGCGCGGATGAAATCGCGGAGCGAGACCACCAGTTCGGCGGTATGGACCGGCCGGCCCTCGGCAAGCTCGGCCGCGGCGCGGGCCGCGAGCCGAACCTGGTCGTCGGTCCCGAGCAGAATGATGTCGGACAATGCCGCCTCGACCGCGTCGCGCATCCGCCGGGCCCGGTCGGAGCCGCCGCGCGGGCTCGCGCCTTCCGCCTCGCCGGCGCCGCTTCGAAGGAGGTCGCGCAGGTGCGTCGGATCGACCGCGAGGTCGCCGGTGAAGGAGCCGCCGAGCGCGCGATAGGCCGCGATCAGCGTCCGCAGCCGCTCGTTGATCTGGCGGTTCTCGCGCTCGCGCCGCTGCTGCAGCGTCATCATCAGGAGAAGCCGGATGCCGACGCCCAGGAGCGTGATCAGCACGAGGCCGAGGACGGTCGAGAGCAGGCCCTGCCAGCTGCTGACGTCGATCGCGCGCATCACATCGTGTCTCCTCTCCGCGCGCTCCAACCGCGCGGGCACGAAAAAGGGCCCGGCGGTCGCCCGCCGAGCCCTTTTTCTTTCAGCGCTGATGCAGCTTAGCGGCGGTCGCCGAGGAACTGCAGCAGGAAGGTGAACATGTTCACGAAGTCGAGATACAGGTTCAGCGCCCCCATGATCACGACTTTGCCCATCATGTCGGTGCCGGCGACATAGGCGTACATGCTCTTGATCTTCTGCGTGTCATAGGCGGTGAGGCCCGCGAAGATCAGGACGCCGATCACGCTGATCGCCATCTGCAGCGCGGTCGACTGCACGAACAGGTTGATCAGCATGGCGACGAACAGGCCGACCACGCCCATGATCAGGAAGGTGCCGAAGCCCGACAGGTCCTTCTTGGTGGTGTAGCCGTAGAGGCTGAGGCCGGCGAAGGCCGCGGCGACGGCGAAGAAGGTCGTTGCGATGCTGGTGCCGGTGTAGACCAGGAAGATCGAGCTGAGCGACAGGCCCATCGCGACCGTGAAGGCCCAGAACAGCAGTTGCAGCGTCGAGGTCTTCATCCGGTTGAGGCCGAAGCTCATCGCCATGACGAAGCCGAGCGGCGCGAGCATGATCACCCAGCGCAGCGGGGTCGCCAGCACCTGCTGGGCCAGACCGCTCGAGGCGAACAGCAGCGCGACGATGCCCGTCAGCAGCACGCCGCTGGCCATGTAGTTGTAGACGCTCAGCATGTAGGACCGCAGGCCCGCATCGCGGGCCGCGCGCGGCACGCCGACCGAGGCGGCCGGCTCGTAAGCGGTCGTCGTTCGCGGGTCAGACCAGTTCTGCATTTGATATGCTCCGTTGTCGGCGGGCCGATATGGCCCGTCCACGTGACCATATATCGTTGAGGGGTCGCCCGGTTTCAAGAATTATCGGCCGGCGTGCCGCCGTTCGTCGAGGGGATGAAGCCGTCTGCGGTTCGGCTAGGGTATGGCAATGCATCGCCTGTTCGTTGCCCTGCCCGTCCCGCCGTCCGTCTCGGAGCGGTTGCTCGACTGCATGGACGGCCCCGACGCGCTGCGCTGGACCGAGGCCGAGCAGTTGCACCTCACCCTGCGCTTCATCGGCAATGTCGACGGCGACCTCGCCGAAGACGTGGCCCATGCGCTCGCCTCGCTCCACGCTTACGCCTTCACGCTCAGGTTGAACGGGGTCGGCCAGTTTCATCACAAGGGCTCGGGCGCGCTCTGGGCAGGGGTCGAACCGCGCGAACCCGTGGCGGCGCTCGCCCGCAAGATCAAGCGCGCGGTCCAGTCGGCCGGCGCCCCGCCCGAGACCCGCGCTTTCGTGCCGCACATCACGCTCGCGCGCTGGAGCGGCCCGGCGCCGGACCTCGGCCCTTGGCTCCGTGCCCACGGCGATCTGGGCGGCGAGCCCTGGCCCGTCACCCGCTTCACCCTGTTCGAAAGCCACCTCACCCGCCACGGCCCGCACTACGAGCCGGTACTCGTCCGTGACCTTGCTGCCGCACCCGGCGGCTGAACGGCACCACCCCCTTGCGGGCCCGGAACGGGTTTGACAGAATTCCGGCGAACGCTCGGGGTATTTCGCGTTTCAGGGGGACTTAATCATGCGTAGTTTGCGTAACCTGCCGCTCGTCGGCCTCGTCGTCATGCTCTCGGCGTGCGGCGGCGGTGGCGGCGGTGTTGGAAGCACCCCGACGCCCCCGGTGACGCCCACGCCGACGCCGACACCCACGCCCACACCGACACCAACTCCGACACCGACGCCGACGCCAACACCCACGCCGACGCCCACTCCGACACCCACACCGACGCCGACGCCCACGCCCACGCCGAGCAACGTGAACCTGCTCGGGCCGCTCGTCAGCGAAACCTTCTTCAACCGCAACGCCGAGATCGCGCTGACGGCGGACGTCATCACCGAGGCGGGCACGTCGACGGTGGCGCAGAAGACGCTGACCATCGCCTATGACGCCGCCACCGCGGGCTATACGCTGACGGTCAACGGTCGCACGCTGACCTTCCTCCCGAGCGACATCGACAGCACCCAGAGCAATGCGGTGCTGACGGTCTATGTGAAGAAGAACGGGACCACCGCCACCGACACGCTCACCCTCCTCAAGCCGGGGACGAGCGGCCGCTTCACCTACAAATATGTCGGCGGCGCCTTCTGGGAGCGGAGTGTTCTCTCGGGCACTACGCTGAACGCCTCGGCCCAATCGACGGTCTATGGCGTCCCCACCCCCGCCGCGGCCGTCCCGAGGACCGGCACCGCTTCCTACGGGCTCGATGTCGTCGGCTACATTGTCCAGCAGGCCAATGTGGTGGGCATCACCGGCGCTGGCCGGATGGATGTCGATTTCGGCAAGGGGATTCTCGTTGCCAGCGGCACCATCACCAAGGGGCCGGATCCGGTCACCGGCAACTTCCGCTCCGATGCCAGAATCTCGTCGACCGGCAACGGCTTCTCGGGCAATTTCTTCCTGAACGAGTTCGGCACCAACATGTCGGGCACCGTCGAGGGCGCCTTCTTCGGTCCCGCCGCCGACGAGGTGGGCGCGTCCTGGACCGCCCAGCAAAGCGCCACCTATGCCGCCAGCGGCGTGCTCCTAGGGCGCCGCGACGGCACCTACGGGAACACCAGCTTCACGACGGTGTCCAAGAACGACCTGTATTCGGTCGGCAGCGCGCGGCTCGACTATCGCCAGACCGCCACCGCGCCGCAGAACGGGACCGCGTCCGATGCGCCGCTGATCATCAGCTACAGCGCGGCGACCGGGACCTACACCGTGATCGCCCCCGACCGGTCCGTGCAATTCACCGGGCTCGGCCCCAATGCCGTCAGCGGCGAAGTCTATGCGATCGGAAGCACGGCGGACGACCGCCTGACGATCAATGACGTCGGCACCAGCTATGTCCGGTCCGGCGTCTGGAGCAGTTCGGCCGGGGTGACCGGCGGGACCGACATCCGGCTCCAGCATTTCATCATCGGCATGCCGACGACCAGCGCTGGCGTCCCGCGCACGGGCGACGGCGCCTACAAGATCGCGATCCGCGGCCAGGCCGCCGACGCCGACTTCGCCAACCGCATGAACTTCCTCGGCAACGGGCTGATGCGGATCAACTTCGGTACCGGCGCGCTGACGCTCGATTCGGGCGTCAACTACACCGAGAATTACGTCCAGTCGGGCCGTCCCGCCGCCACCGCCAACGGCCAGCTGACCGGTTCGGGCACGCTGTCGAGCAGCGCCAACGCATTCAACGGCTCGCTGACCCTCACCGGGGTCGGAACCTATAACGGCTCCTTCGCGGGCCAGTTCTTCGGTCCGGTCGGGCAGGAAGTGGGCGCCAACTTCAAGGCGACCGACGGCGCGGGCGGCGCGGCCGCCGGAAGCTTCACCGGCCTTCGCGACGACAGCATCCTCGCCGCCGACAAGGGGCTTGCGCAGCTCACCCAGGCGACGACCTTCAAGGTCGATGCGGTGAAGCTCGGCCAGACGACCCCGGCCGGGATCGACCTCACCTATGATCCGGTCGCGGGCACCTATCGCTTCAACAGCAAGCCCTATGATTTCACCAGCACCGGCTTCGACACCACGCTGACCCCCGCCGACAAGGTGGCGGCGAAGTCGACCGCGGCGCGGACCTATTACGACAAGGCCGGCAGCGACATCGGCTACACCGGCTACCTGTCCGTCCCCGGCAGCGCCAATCCCGAGCTCGCGCTGACCTATTCGAGCTGGGGCGAGCTGCGCCCGAACTACAATATCCCGGGCTATAGCGGCGCCGACCGCTATCTCTTCACCTATGGGGTCGCGACCAATCCCTCGACACTCCCGGCCTCGGGCACGGCCAGCTATTCGGGTCTGGCGTTGGGCGGCGGCCGCTTCGACCCCATCTTCGCCACGGTCGACGTCACGGGCACGAGCGCCTTCCAGATCAATTTCGGCACCATGAGCTGGACGGGCAGCGTCTCGCTGCTCGGCGCGCAGGTAAACAGCGGCAATACCCCGACCACGATCGGGACCTTCGGCTTCGGCGGTCAGGTCGCGAGCAACGGCTTCTTCGGCAATGGCACCAGCAGCACGATCAGCGGCGCCTATGGCAACATGTCCGGCCGCTTCTACGGTCCGGGCGCGGCCGAGGTCGGGGCGACCTGGATGATCGCCGGCCCCGACGGCGCGGGCGGGCAGATGCAGCTGTCGGGCATCGCCGCCGCCAAGAAGAACTGAGCCGGCGCGATGCTCATCCTCATGGGCGCGGCGGCGGTGGTCGCCGCGCCGGCACCGCAGGCCGTCCAGCTTTCCCCGGTCCAGCTGTTCGGGCTCGCCGCCCGGCTTGAGGCGGAGGGGCGCAGCGCGGAGGTGGAGGCCGCCTACGAGGCGCTCGAGAACGATCCCGACCTCGAAATCCGCACCGAAGCCCGCTTCCGCCACGCCATGCTGCTGGTCCGGCTGAAGCGGCTCGAGCCCGCGGCGGTGCTGCTGCGGCGGATCCTCGACGATAAGCCCGATGCGCAGCGCGTCCGGCTCGAGCTCGCCGCGGTGCTGGCGCAGATGGGCAACCTCGACGCCGCCCGCGCCCAGCTTCGCGCTGCGAGCGCCGGCCCGCTTCCGCCAGAGGTCCGGCTGCTGGTCGAGCGCTCGGCGCTGGCGCTGCGATCGGTCAAGCCGTTCGGCGGATCGCTGAGCCTCGGCCTCGCGGGCGACAGCAACATCAACCGCGCGACCAGCAGCGACACGCTCGGCACGATCATCGGCGACTTCACCCTGTCCCCCGACGCGCGCGAGACGAGCGGCACGGGGCTTCGCGCCGAGGGCCAGGCCTATGTCCGGGCACCGCTTGGGCGTCACAGCGTCACCGCGTCGATCGGCGGCTCGGCCAATCTCTACCGCCGCTCCGAATTCAATGACGTCAACCTCAGCGCCCGCGCCGGGCCGGAGCTGACGCTCGGCAAGCGCCGCCTCAGCCTCGCCGCCAATGCCGGACGGCGCTGGTTCGGCGGCGACCGGCTGAACGACAGCGCCGGGGTCAGCGCCGACCTCCTCCAGCCGCTGGGCGCGCGCACGCAAGGCCGTGTCGGCCTCGCCTCGACCCGCCTGTTCCACCATCGCAACCGCCTCGAGGAAGGCTGGATCCACGGCGCGACGCTGTCGCTCGACCAGGCGATCGGTCCGCGCGGCGCGGTCGGCGGGAGCGCGAGCCTGTCACGCTACGACGCGCGCGACCCGGGCTTCGCCAACTGGACGCGCGGCCTTGCGCTCTACGGTTATCGGGAGGTCGGCCGGGCAAGCCTGACGCTGGCGCTATCGGGCAGTCGCCTCACCGCCGACGAGCGGCTGTTCCTCTACCCCGAGAAGCGCCGTGACACCCTGCTGCGGGCGCAACTGGGCGCGACCTTCCGCCAATTGGAGACCCGTGGCTTCGCGCCGCAGGTGAAGCTCGTCGCCGAGCGCAACAAGAGCAGCATCGGGATCTACGACTACCGCCGCCAGGCAGTGGAATTCGGGGTGGTGCGGGCGTTCTAGGCTCGCACCACCCCGCCGATCAGAAAGCGTCGACCGCCAGCGCCATCAGCGTGTCGCCGCCGGCTTCAATCTGGCCGCGATAGGCGCTCGCCTTGGGCAGCTCGCGCGCCGCGTAGAAGCGGGCGGTGGCGAGCTTGGTCTGGTGGAAAGCGGCGTCCTCGCCCGCCTCGTTCTCGAGCCGGGCCGAGACGTCGGCCATCTTGAGCCACATCCAGCCCAGCGTCACGAGACCCATCAGGTGCATGTAGGGCACCGCGCCCGCGCCGGCGTGGTTCGGGTCCTGCATCCCGTGCTGGGCGAGCCACATGGTCGAGGCCTGCAGATGGCCGAGCGCCTTCTCGAGCGGGCCGGCGACACCCGCCGGATCGCCGTTCTTGCGGGCGTCGGCGATGTCGGCGGCGATGGTCGAGAACAGCAGCTGGATCGCGCGGCCGCCGTTGGCGCCGAGCTTGCGGCCGACGAGGTCCATCGCCTGGACGCCGTTGGTGCCCTCGTAGATCTGGGCGATGCGGGCGTCGCGGACGAACTGCTCCATGCCCCACTCGCGGATGTAGCCGTGACCGCCGAACACCTGCTGCATGTTCACCGTGGCCTCGAAGCCCTTGTCGGTGAGATAGCCCTTGATGACCGGGGTGAGGAGCGAGATGAGGTCGTCGGCGCGCTGCCGCTCTTCCTCGGTCGCGCCCTTGCGGGAAAGGTCGACCTGCAGGCTCCCCCACAGGATCAGCGCGCGCGCCGCCTCGTTGAAGGCCTTGGCTTCGAGCAGCATGCGGCGGACGTCGGGGTGGACGAAGAGGTTGTCGGCCTTGGCCCCTTCTTCGCGCTGGTCGGGACGCAGCGCGCGGCCCTGGCGGCGGTCCTTCGCGTAGGCGACCGCGTTCTGATAGGCGATCTCGCCCTGCGCGAGGCCCTGGAGGCCGACGCCGAGGCGCGCGGCATTCATCATGATGAACATCGCGGCCAGGCCCTTTTCGGGCTCGCCGACCAGCCAGCCGGTCGCGCCGTCATAGTTCATGACGCAGGTCGAGTTGCCGTGGATGCCCATCTTGTGCTCGATCGAGCCGCACTGGAGGCTGTTGCGCTCGCCCGGGCTGCCGTCCTCGTTGACGATGAACTTGGGCACCACGAACAGCGAAATGCCCTTCACATTGTCCGGCGCGCCGACGATTTTGGCGAGCACCAAGTGGATGATGTTGTCGGACATGTCGTGTTCGCCCGACGAGATGAAGATCTTGGTGCCCGAGATCTTGTAGCTGCCGTCGGCCTGCGGCTCGGCCTTGGTCTTGATGAGGCCGAGGTCGGTCCCGCAATGCGGCTCGGTCAGGTTCATCGTGCCGGTCCACTCGCCCGAGACCATCTTGGGCACATAGGTCTGCTGCTGCTCGGGCGTGCCCTTGACCAGCAGCGAGGCGATCGCGCCCGCGGTCAGGCCATGATACATTTCGAAGCTCTGGTTGGCCGAGAGAACGTATTCGCTGAGCGCGGTCGCGAGCACGTGCGGCAGGCCCTGCCCGCCGAATTCCTGCGGTGCGGCGAGGCTGGTGAAGCCCAGCTCGCAGAACTGCTTGTAGGCGTCCTTGAAGCCTTTGGGGGTCGTGACCGAGCCGTCGGCGTGGCGGGTGCAGCCTTCCTCGTCGCCGGTGCGATTGAGCGGGACCAGCACTTCCTGCGTGAAGCGCGCGCCCTCGTTGAGGATCGCCTCGATCAGGTCGGGGGTCGCATCGGCGAAGCCCGGCAGATTGCCGAAATTCTGCATCTGAACGATGTGATCGAGGACATAGCGCGTGTCGCGGACGGGAGCGTTGTAGACGGGCATCGTGAAACAGCCTCTCCTAAGGGGTCGGGTCGAACTCTAGGTGGGCAAGCGCCCGTTTATCAACAAGAATGTCAGCAGAGCGGATCGCCGCCGAGGTCGGTCACTTGGTCGGGTTTGTCCATGCGGACGAAGGTCTTGCCTTCGAGGCTGGCGCCGGGCCCGCAATAATAAGCGCAGGCGTTGTTGCCGGTGAGCAGGGTCACCGTGTCGCCTTGGCGGTTGTAGAGGATCGCGCATTTGACGTCGCCGTCGGGACGGATCGCCTGCGGACCGGTATCCGAACCGCGGATCGAGCAATTGGCGTCACCCGACTTGGCGAAGGTGATCAGTCCGACCCGTTTCCCCTCCTCCTTGAGACACAGGCGATCGCGCCCAGCGCCGGCGAAAACCGTGATGGCGCCGGCTTCACCACCAACCGACTGCCGTGGCGAATCCGGTCCCCCTGCGTCGTCCGACTTCCCGCATCCGGCGGTGAGGACCAGCAATGGGATAAGCAGGGTGCGCATGCCCTCACCCTGCCCGCCGGCCGCCCGCCCTTCAACCCCGGTTCACTTGGGCGGCGACAAAGGCGCGGGCCTCCCCTATAGGCGCGACACCTTTTCGAAAGCGGGCAGATTCCCATGCTGACGACGAACCCCTTCGACGACGACAAGCTTCGCGAGGAGTGCGGCATCTTCGGTGCCTGGAACGCTGACAGCGCCGCCAGCTTCGTCGCGCTCGGCCTCCACGCCCTCCAGCATCGCGGGCAGGAAGCCGCCGGCATCTCGTCGATGGACCAGGCCGGCTTCCACTCGCACCGCGCGCAGGGCCACGTCGCGGGCAACTTCGACCGCGACGAGATCATCCGCGCGCTTCCGGGCCGCACCGCCATCGGCCACGTCCGCTATTCGACCACCGGCTCCTCCGCGATGCGCAACGTCCAGCCGCTCTTCGCCGAGCTGGCCGAGGGCGGCTTCGCGGTCGCGCACAACGGCAATATCTCGAACGCGATGAAGCTCCGCCGGACCTTGAACCGCCGCGGCTCGATCTTCCAGTCGACGAGCGATACCGAGGTGATCATCCACCTTGTCGCGACCTCGACGCACACCGCCATGCTCGACAAGATCGTCGACGCGCTGGGCCAGGTCGAAGGCGCCTACTCGCTCCTGATGCTGACCGAGCAGGGCCTGATCGCCTGCCGCGATCCGCTCGGCATCCGCCCGCTGGTCATGGGCCGGATCGGCGACACCGTCATCTTCGCGTCCGAGACCGTCGCCCTCGACGTGATCGGCGCCCGCTACGAGCGCGAGGTCGGCCCGGGTGAGATGATCATCGTCAACGCCGACGGCATCCGCAGCTTCCGCCCCTTCGCCGCCGTCTCCCCGCGCCCGTGCATCTTCGAGCACGTCTATTTCTCGCGCCCCGACAGCGTGGTCGACGGGACCAGCGTCTACGAAAGCCGCAAGAACATCGGCGCCGAGCTCGCCCGCGAATCGGGCATCGACGCCGACATCGTGGTCCCCGTCCCCGACAGCGGCGTGCCGGCGGCGATCGGCTATGCGCAGGAAAGCGGAATCCCGTTCGAACTCGGGATCATCCGCTCGCACTATGTCGGCCGGACCTTCATCCAGCCGAGCGCCGAAGTCCGCCACCTCGGCGTCAAGCTCAAGCACAATGCCAACAGCGCGCTGATCAAGGGCAAGCGGATCATCCTGATCGACGATTCGATCGTCCGCGGCACGACGTCCGTGAAGATCGTCCAGATGATGCGCGACGCGGGCGCGCGCGAAGTCCACATGCGGATCGCCTCGCCGCCCACGCGCCACAGCTGCTTCTACGGGGTCGACACGCCCGAGCGCGCCAAGCTGCTGGCCGCGCAAATGGATGTCGCGGCCATGGCCAAATACATCAACGCCGACAGCCTCGCCTTCATCTCGATCGACGGTCTTTACCGCGCGCTCGGCGACCAGCGGAACCCGGCGACGCCGCAGCGCTGTGACGCCTGCTTCACCGGCGACTATCCGACGCGGCTGACCGACCTCACCGAGAAGAAGGCCGAGGAAAGCGGCCTCAAGCTCGCGGCGGTGGGCTGATCTGAACCCTCGTTCGCTCTGAGCGCAGTCGAAGGGCGCTGCGCCAAGGTCCTTCGACTGGGCTCAGGACCAACGACGTCAGAGGCGGCCCTCAGGCCGCGATCACGCCTTCCTTGCGGCCCTTCGCCAGCTTCTTGAGCAGCATGTCGCGCTTGAGGCGGGTGAGGTGGTCGATGAACAGCACGCCGTTGAGATGGTCGATCTCGTGCTGGAGGCAGACCGCGAGCAGCCCGTCGATCTCGCCCTCGTGCCAGCCGCCGTCGGCATCCTGCCACTTCGCCTTGATCCGGTCGGGGCGCATCACCTCGGCATATTGCTCGGGGATCGACAGGCAGCCCTCCTTGTAGGGGACGAAGCTGTCGCTTTCCTCGAGGATCTCGGGATTGATGAAGACGCGCGGATCCTTGACCGGCTTGCCCTCCTCGTCCTCTTCTTCCTGAAGGTCGATCACGAGCAGCCGCTTGGGCACGCCCACCTGCACGGCCGCGAGCCCGATGCCGGGCGCGTCGTACATCGTCTCGAACATGTCGGCGATTAGGGTCTTCAAGTCCGCGTCGAAGGTGTCGACCGGAGTCGAGATCTCGCGCAGGATGGGATCGGGAATGCAGACAATGGGAAGGATGGCCATGGCGGCCATTTAGTAACTTCTGCTTTCTTCGTCACCCCGCCCTTCGACTTCGCTCAGGGCGAACGATGAAAAGGAAATCTCCCACGCATCGTTCGTGCCGAGCGCAGTCGAAGCACGGCTCCGCTCAGCCCTTGTACGTCACCTTCTTGACCGCCGCGACGACGTCCGCCGCCTTGATCAGCGCCTGCTTCTCGAGGTTCGCGGCATAAGGCAGCGGCACGTCGGCGTTGCACACGCGCATGACGGGCGCGTCGAGGTCGTCGAAGCCTTCCTCCATGCAGATGGCGATGATCTCGCTCGCGATCGAGCAGGTCGGCCAGCCCTCCTCGACGACGACCAGCCGGTTGGTCTTCTTGAGGCTTTCCAGCACCGTGGCCTTGTCCAGCGGACGAAGCGTGCGAAGGTCGATCACCTCCGCATCGATCCCCTCGCCCGCCAGCGTTTCGGCCGCCTCGAGCGCGAGCCCGACGCCGATCGAATAGCTGACGATGGTGACGTCCTTGCCCTCGCGCATCGTCCGGGCCTTGCCGATCGGCAGCACCCAGTCGTCGACCTGCGGCAGTTCGAACGTGTGCCCGTAGAGCAGCTCGTTCTCGAGGAACACGACCGGATCTTCCGAGCGGATCGCGGCCTTGAGCAGTCCCTTCGCGTCGGCCGCGTCATAGGGCGCGATGACGATCAGGCCGGGCACGCTGGCGTACCAGGGCCCGTAATTCTGGCTGTGCTGCGCGGCGACTCGGCTGGCCGCGCCATTGGGGCCGCGGAACACGATCGGGCAGCGCATCTGGCCGCCCGACATGTAGTTGGTCTTGGCCGCCGAATTGATGATGTGGTCAATCGCCTGCATGGCGAAGTTGAAGGTCATGAACTCGATGATGGGCCTGAGGCCGCCCATCGCCGCGCCGGTGCCGAGACCCGCGAAGCCATATTCGGTGATCGGCGTGTCGACCACGCGCTTGGGGCCGAACTCGTCGAGGAGGCCCTGGGTGACCTTGTAGGCGCCCTGATATTGCGCGACTTCCTCGCCCATCACGAAGACGCGCTCGTCCTTGCGCATCTCTTCGGCCATGGCGTCGCGCAAAGCCTCGCGCAGCGTCAGCTTCTGCATCGGCGTGCCTTCGGGCACCTGCGGGTCGGCGGGGCGAACCTTGGCGACGAGCTGGGTCGTGCCGGTGTCGGCCTTCTGCGCCGGCGCGCTGGTCTCGGTCTTCTGGTCGCTCGGAGTCGGGGCCGGGGCCGGAGTCGCTTCAGCCGGCGCGGCCTCGGCCGTATCCGACGCGTCGCCGCCCATCAGCGCGATGGCGGTGCCGACCTTCACCCCGTCGGTGCCCTCGGGCACGAGGATCTTCGAGATGACGCCCTCGTCGACCGCCTCGAATTCCATGGTCGCCTTGTCGGTCTCGATCTCGGCGAGGATGTCGCCGCTCGACACGGTGTCGCCTTCCTTGACCAGCCACTTGGCGAGCGTGCCCTCCTCCATCGTCGGGGACAGCGCCGGCATCTTCAGTTCCACGCCCATCAGTAATTCTCCACCAGGACGTCGGTGAAGAGCTCGGCCGCATCGGGCTCCGGAGCCTCTTCAGCGAACTTCGCGGCTTCCACCACGATGTCCTTGATTTCCTTGTCGATTGCCTTGAGCTCTTCCTCGGGCACCCCCATTGCGACCAGCTCCTTCTCGGCGCGCGCAATCGGGTCCTGGTTCTCGCGGTAGCTCTGCACTTCCTCGCGGGTCCGGTACTTCGCCGGATCGCTCATCGAGTGGCCGCGATAGCGATAGGTCTTGAGCTCGAGGATGATCGGGCCCTTGCCCGAGCGGGTCCATTCGAGCGCGACCTCGGCCGCGCCGCGCACCGCCTGCACGTCCATGCCGTCGACCTGGATGCCGGGAATGCGGAAGCTTTCGCCGCGCTTGTAGAATTCGGGTTCGGACGCCGAGCGCTCGACGCTGGTGCCCATGGCGTAATGGTTGTTCTCGATCGCGTAGATGACCGGCAGCTTCCACAGCTCGGCCATGTTGAAGCTCTCGTAGACCTGGCCCTGGTTGGCCGCGCCGTCGCCGAAGTAGCTCAGGCAAACCCCGCCGTCGGCGCTATACTGGTGCTTGAAGGCGAGACCGGTGCCCAAGGACACCTGCGCGCCGACGATCCCGTGGCCGCCGTAGAAGCCGTGGTCGACGCTGAACATGTGCATCGAGCCGCCCTTGCCCTTCGAGATGCCCGCCGCGCGGCCGGTCAGCTCGGCCATGATGACCTTGGGGTCGATCCCGTAGGCGAGCATGTGGCCATGGTCGCGATAGCCGGTGATGACGCTGTCCTTGCCAACTTCCATCGCGCTCTGGAGCCCGACCGCGACCGCCTCCTGCCCGATGTAGAGGTGGCAGAAGCCGCCGATCAGGCCGAGGCCGTAGAGCTGGCCGGCGCGTTCCTCGAAGCGGCGGATCATCAGCATCTGCTTGTAGAAGCCGAGCAGCTCTTCCTTGCTCGCCTCGTAGCGCTTCGGCTGCGGCGGGCGTTCGCGATTGGGTGTCAGGGGAACGGCCTCGGCGGCCTGCTTGGGCGAACGCGCCACGTGTCTACCTCATCGAAATGGATTGGCGGTCCTATAGGAGCGGCGACGCGCGAGGTGCAACCTCACGCATACGTCTGCATCAATCCTCGAGCGGAACGATGACTTCGTCGGGGCGGACCAGCCCCAGGTCCTTGCGAACCAGTTCGTCAGCCATGTCGGGATCGGCCTTGCGCGGGTCGAGCAGCGCCGAGCGATGCTTGAGCTGGTTGCGCTGCTCCTCGAGCGTCGCCAGTTCGACCTTCTTGGCGGCGAGATCGCGGTGATAGCCGCCCCAGGCGAGCAGGCCGTTGGGACCCGCGACCGCATGGCCGGCGAAGGTCCCGATGATGAGCAGCGACACCGCGGGCCACATCGCCCTGCGGATCAGGCCTCGTGCCTGGCTGACTGCCCCTCTTCCCATAAAAAGACAGAATCAGTTTTGAGTCATGGGCGCAAGGGGTTTGGGACGGCACTGCAACAAAAAAGTGACGCGCCGCCCAAGACGGCGCGCCACTGATGCCGATCAGCCAGCATAAGCCTTGATCGCGGCCCGTCCCGGATAGCGCGCGACGTCGCCCAGCTCTTCCTCGATCCGGAGGAGCTGGTTGTACTTGGCGGTGCGGTCCGAGCGCGCCAGGCTGCCGGTCTTGATCTGGCCGCAGCCAAGCGCGACCGCGAGGTCGGCGATGGTCGAATCCTCGGTCTCGCCCGAGCGGTGGCTCATCACCGCGGTGTAGCCGCTGGTCTGCGCGAGGCGGACGGCGTCGATGGTTTCGGTCAGCGTCCCGATCTGGTTGACCTTGACCAGGATCGAATTGGCGAGCCCGCCCTCGATCCCGTCGCGCAGCCGGTCCTCGTTGGTCACGAACAGGTCGTCGCCGACCAACTGGACGCGGTGGCCGACGAGGTCGGTCAGCGCCTTCCAGCCCACCATGTCGTCCTCGCTCATCCCGTCCTCGATCGAGGCGATCGGATAATCATTGACGAGGCCCTCGAGGAACCGCGCCATCTCTTCCGAACCGAGCTCCTGGCCCTCGCCGGTCATCGCATAGCGGCCGCCTTTGAAGAATTCGGTCGCGGCGCAGTCGAGCCCGATCAGCACGTCGTCGCCGAGGCGGTAGCCCGCCGAATTCACCGCCTCGCCGATGAAGTCGAGGGCCGCGCGGGCGCTGGCGATGTTGGGCGCGAAACCGCCTTCGTCGCCGACCGCGGTCGACAGGCCCGCCGCATGAAGCTTGCCCTTGAGCGCATGGAAGATCTCCGACCCGCAGCGCAGCGCCTCGGCGAAGGCCTCGGCGCCGACGGGCAGGATCATGAACTCCTGGAAGTCGATCGGGTTGTCGGCATGCGCGCCGCCATTGAGGATGTTCATCATTGGCACCGGCAGCGTGTCCGCCGCGACCCCACCGACATAGCGGTAGAGCGCCAGCCCGCGCGCATCGGCCGCCGCCTTGGCCGCCGCGAGGCTGACCCCGAGGATGGCGTTGGCGCCCAGCCGGCTCTTGTTCTCGGTCCCGTCGATTCCGATCATCTCGGCGTCGATCTCGGCCTGGTCCTCGGCATCGAAGCCGAGCAGCGCCTCGGCCAGCTCGCCGTTGACCGCCGCCACGGCCTTTTCGACGCCCTTGCCGCCCCACCGGCTCTTGTCGCCGTCGCGCAGTTCGACCGCCTCATGCGCACCGGTCGAGGCGCCCGAGGGCACCGCCGCACGGCCGAAGCTCCCGTCCTCGAGCGTCACGTCGACCTCGACCGTCGGATTGCCGCGGCTGTCGAGGATCTGGCGGGCGTGAATGTCGAGGATGGCGGTCATGGGGCATGCACTCCGGAGCAAAATTCGTTACGGTGGCCAAAGGACTTGAAGGTCACGAGCCGGGTTCCGATCTGCCAATAAAGGCCGGAACGGCGCCCGCTGGTGGCTCGTTAGGAGGCCGCAAGAAAGTTTTCCAGCGTTTCAAGGAAGGAGTGGCTGCCATGGCCGACACGACCAACAAGCTGCCCGAGGGCACCGACACCACCATCGAACCGGCCGCGACCGGCACGACCCGTGCCACCGGCGGCGCGACCAGCCTCACTGCGACCGATCGCTCGACCGACGCGCTCGTCACCACCGACGAGGACACCGGCTCGACTTCTGGCGGCGGCATTCGCGGCATGATCAGCAACGTCTCGACCAAGGCCCGTGACGAGGCCGCCGGCCGCGCCCGCGGGTTCGTCGGCGACACGCTCAAGAGCGGCTCGACCACGCTCGGCAACATCTCGAGCCTGATCGGCGACACCGTCGCGCAGATCGAGGAAAAGCTCGGGCCGCAATATGCCGGCTACGCCCGCACCGCGAGCGACACCGTCCAGCGCTATGCGACCACGCTCGAGAACAAGAATCCCGACGAACTGGTCGACGACGCCCGCGACCTCGTCCGCAAGAGCCCGGCCGTCGCGCTTGCCGGCGCGGCGATCCTCGGGTTCGGCCTCGTGCGCCTGCTCAAGGCCGGCATGCCTGAAGAGGGCACGCGCCGCGACGGGACCAAGAACTGAGCCCGATGCTCAAGCAGACCGACAAGGTGGCGGGCGTTTCGGAGGGGGTCGGTGACCTTCTCCAGCGCCTCGTCGCGGACGGCAAGAGCTACGCCCAGGCCGAGGTGGCTTATTACAAGACCCTCGGCTCGGAGAAGGTCGGTGCCCTCAAGGCCCCGCTCGTCTTCGGGGTCGTTGCCCTGCTGTTCGCCCATGCGGCATTTCTCGCCGGCTGCGCGCTCGTCTGGGTCGCGCTGGCGCAGGTAATGAATGCGGCGCTGGCCGGTCTGCTGACCGTCGTGATCCTCGGAGGGCTGGCCGGGATCTTCGGCTACCTCGCTTATTCCCGCCTGCCCCTCCCGAAGGAGCCGGCGAAATGAGCGACGCGCACGAGATCCGGATCGCCCGCGCCCGGGGCGAGGCCGATGCGGCCAAGGCCCGTCTGATGGCGACGCTCGACGAGGTGAAGCTCCGGCTTGCGCCCGGCAAGCTCGCCTCCGACGCGGTCCAGAATGCCAAGAACAAGGGCCTCGTCGTCGCCGACGAGACGGTCACCGCGGTCAAGGACCGTCCGCTGATGGCGGCGGGAATTGCGGCGGCGGCCGCGGCCTTCATCGCCAGGAAGCCGCTCGTCGCGGCGGTCGGGCGGTGGATCGGCGGCGACGACGAGGACGACCAACCAGTGACACGACGCGCCCATGCCGGCGCGGACAAGGAGTAGAGTGATGGCCAAGACCGACGCTTATGCGAACAGCAACCTCGACACCGCGGGCCAGAGCGGCCTGTCGGACCGCTTCGCCGACCTCGGCGAAACCGCCTCGAACCAGATCGACAACAGCCCGCTGATCGCGCTCGGCGCGGGTCTCGCGCTCGGCGCCGTGCTCGGCGCGGTGCTTCCGGCGAGCGCCAAGGAGCGCGAACTCCTCAAGCCGCTGGGCGCGAAGATCACCGAGGCCGGCACCGGCGCGATCGACCGCGGCCGCGGCATGGCCAAGCAGAAATTCGACGAAATGGCGGGCGACAAGCTCCGCGACTTCCTCGGCGCCAGCTCGAGCGGTTCGGCCAACGCCTGACCTGACGAAAACGTCCTTCGACGACGCGCGTCGCGCTCCGCTCGGGATCAACGGATAAATGTTCGTTCGTCCCGAGCGACGTCGAAGGACGCCTTCACCGCCGAACCTGCCCATGCTACCGGCCCCCGCATGAGCAAGCTCCACCTCGTGTTCGGCGGCAAGGTGAAGGACCCGCAGGGCCTCGACTTTTCCGATCTCCCCAACCTCCACATCGTCGGCATGTACGACAATTACGCCGACGCCGAGGAAGCCTGGCGCGCGCAGGCCCAGCGCACGGTCGACGACGCCGAGATGAAATATGTGGTGGTGCACCTCCACCGCCTGCTCGAACCCGAAGTCTGAGCGGTCGTCCGCCGCGATGCGCGGTGACCCCTGGTTCATCTACAAGCTGAGCGCAGGCCGGTTCCGGGCGGCGCCGGCGTCCTGGCAGGGCTGGGTCGTGCTGATCGGCGGGATCCTCCTCACCATGGTCGCCGTGACCGCGGCCATCGCCGTGACGGAGGGTGAGCCGCTGGGCGCGCGGATCGGACTGGTGGCCTTCGCCAATCTCGCCGGGATCGGCGCGATCCTCCTGACCGCCTATCGGACCGGTCGGCCTTCCCGCTAGGCCTTCCGGTAGCGCCACAGGAGCAGCGGGCGCTGGAGCAGCAGCCCCGCCACGAACCCGCCGACATGCGCCGGGGTTGCGAGCATCATCCCGCCCTGCCCGGCCGACCAGCCGATGATCACCTGCAGTATGGCCCAGGCGAGCGCCAGCCAGACGATGTTGATCCAGCGGTTGAGGCGCAAATTGTCGGTGATTCTCTTGGCTCGCCCGAAGCTCAGCGCGTAGGCGCCGACGACTCCGCTGATGGCCCCGCTCGCCCCGATCACCGGCCCGGTGCTCATCGGATCGACCGCATATTGCGCCGCCATCGAGGCATAGGCGCTGACCACATAGAGCAGGACGAGCGCCCAGCGCCCGAGCACCCGCTCGACCGCCAGCCCGCAATAGACCAGCATCAGCAGGTTGAAGCCGAGATGCGCGAAGCCACCGTGAACGAGGGTCGCGCTGAGCGGTGTCAGGATCGCGGGCACCGCCTCGAACGGAAACGCCACGCCGGCGATCCGCGCGGGGACGAAGGCGAAGGCGAGCACGGCGTGCGGCCCGAACAGGCTGCTCATGACCGCGAGGCTCACCGCCGCCGTGACGACGGCGATCCAGAAGGTCGCGGTGCGAAGGACGCCGGACACCCGCGCGGCGCCTAGACGAACTCGATCCCGGCGATCTCGTAATAGCGGTCGCCCGACGGGGTGGTGACTTCCACCTCGTCCCCGACCTGACGGCCGATCAGCGCGCGGCCGAGCGGCGAATTGTAGCTGATCCGGCCGTTCTTGGCATTGGCTTCCTGCTGGCCGACCAGCTGGTAGCGGATCGGCTTGTCGTCCTCGTCGACCAGATTGACCGTCGCGCCGAACACGACCTTGTCGCCCGACAAGGTGGTGGGGTCGATCACGAGGGCCCGCGCGAGGCGGTCCTCGATGTCGGCGATCTGCGCCTCGACCTGGCCCTGCCGCTCCTTGGCGGCATGATATTCGGCGTTTTCGCTGAGGTCGCCATGGGCGCGCGCTTCCTCGATCGCGTCGACGATCTCGGGGCGCTCCTGCCGAAGGCGCTTCAGTTCTTCCTCGAGCAGCCGATAGCCTTCGGCCAGCATCGGCACCTTTTCACTCGCCATTGACGCCCCTGTCCTTCTTCAAAAGTCTGGCTCCCCCGCGGGATGCGGGCCGATGTGGTCCGTTGCTGGGAGGGATTTATACGCGGGCGGAATAATAGGACTGCAAGGACCGGACTTCAAGCGAGCGGCCCCGCGCCGCCCGGATCGCCCGCGCCATCGCCTGTGCCGCCGCCACCGTGGTGACGTAGGGCACCTTGCGATTGAGCGCGGTGGCGCGGATCGACTGGCTGTCCTTGAGGCTCTGCCAGCCCTCGGTCGTGTTGAAGACGAGGCTCACCCCGCCATCGACGATCCGGTCGACGATGTGCGGCCGCCCCTGCGCCACCTTGTTGACCTTGGTGACCTTCAGGCCGCGCGCGGCGAGATGGTCGTGCGTGCCGCCGGTCGCGACCACCTCGAAGCCGAGGTCGAGCATCGCCTCGACCGCGGGCACGATCGCGTCCTTGTCGCTGTCCTTGACCGAGACGAACAGGGTCCCTTCCTGCGGCATCGTGGTGCCGGCGCCGATCTGGCTCTTGGCGAAGGCCATTTCGAAATCGGCCGCGATTCCCATGACTTCGCCGGTCGACTTCATTTCCGGTCCGAGGACCGGGTCGGTGCCGGGGAAGCGCGCGAAGGGGAAGACGCTCTCCTTGACCGCGACATGGGCGATCGCCCGGTCGATCGTCGGCAGGTCGCCCAGTAACGCGCCCGCCATCACCCGCGCCGCGATCTTCGCGACCGGGGTGCCGATCGCCTTGGCGGTGAAGGGCACGGTCCGGCTCGCCCGCGGATTGACCTCGATGAGATACAGTTCGCCGTCCTTCACCGCATATTGGACGTTCATCAGCCCCTTGACCTTGAGCGCCAGCGCGAGCGCCTCGGTCTGCCGCTCGATCTCGGCGATGATCGCCTGGCCGAGGCTGTGCGGCGGGATCGAGCAGGCGCTATCGCCCGAATGGACGCCGGCTTCCTCGATATGCTCGAGCACGCCCGCGAGCACGACCGTCTCGCCGTCGCAGATCGCGTCGACATCGACCTCGGTCGCGTCGCGCAGGTACCGGTCGACCAGCACCGGGCTCTCGCCCGACACCTGGACCGCGGTGGCGATATAATGTTCGAGCTGCGCCGGGCCGTCGACGATTTCCATCGCCCGCCCGCCGAGCACGTAGCTCGGCCGCAGCAGCACCGGATAACCGATCCGCTCGGCGACCTTGAGCGCTTCCTCGCGGCTGCGCGCGATTCCGTTCTCGGGCTGCTTGAGGCCGAGGCGATTGACCAGCGCCGCGAACCGCTCGCGGTCTTCGGCGAGGTCGATCGAGTCCGGGCTCGTCCCGAGGATCGGGATTCCCGCTTTCTGCAGGCCCGCGGCGAGCTTCAGGGGCGTCTGCCCGCCCAGCTGCACGATCACCCCGACAAGTTCGCCCTTCTCCGCTTCGCGCGTGACGATCTCGAGGACGTCCTCCTGCGTCAGCGGCTCGAAATAGAGCCGGTCTGACGTGTCGGGATCGGTCGAGACGGTCTCGGGGTTGCAGTTGACCATGATCGTCTCGAAGCCCGCATCACGCAGCGCGAAGGCCGCGTGGCAGCAGCAATAATCGAATTCGATCCCTTGCCCGATCCGGTTGGGACCGCCGCCGAGGATCACGATCTTACGCTTGTCCGAAATCTCCGCCTCGTCCTCGGGCTCGCCGAACAGGGGCGCCTCGTAGGTCGAATAGAGATAGGGCGTCGAGGCATCGAACTCGGCCGCGCAACTGTCGATCCGCTTGTAGACCGGGCGCACGCCGAGCTTCAGCCGGTGGCTGCGAACCTCGTCCTCGGTCACCCCGCCGGTCATCGCGCGCATCGCCTCGTGGACGATCCCACCACCGCGCGCCTGCATCTCGCTCATGCCGCGGTGCATGCCGGTCGAGCGCAGCGACAATTGCGCCAGCCGCGAGTCGGAGAAGCCCATCGCCTTCAGCCGCCGCATGCCGGCGGCGTCGTTGGGCAGGCCATAAGCGCGGACCTGGCCCTCGGCGCGGACGATCTCGGCCAGCCGCTCGAGGAACCAGGGATCGAAGCCGGCAATGGCATTGATCCGCTCGACGCTGAGCCCATGGCGCAGCGCCTCGGCCGCGACCAGCAGCCGGTCGGGGGTCGCCACCGCCAGCGCGGCCTCGATCTCCTCGGGCGCCGCATTCTCGAGGTGCCGCACGCGGTCCAGCCCGCACAGCCCGATCTCGAGACCGCGCAGCGCCTTCTGCAGGCTTTCGCCGAAGCTGCGGCCGATCGCCATCACCTCGCCGACCGACTTCATCGCGGTCGACAGCTCGACCTTCGATCCGGCGAACTTCTCGAAGGTGAAGCGCGGGATCTTGGTCACCACGTAATCGATCGTCGGCTCGAAGCTCGCCGGGGTCGCACCGCCGGTGATGTCGTTGGCGATCTCGTCCAATGTGTAGCCGACCGCGAGCTTGGCCGCGACCTTGGCGATCGGGAAGCCGGTCGCCTTCGACGCCAGCGCCGACGAACGCGACACGCGCGGATTCATCTCGATCACGACCATCCGCCCGGTCTTGGGATCGACTGCGAACTGGACGTTCGAACC
Source organism: Sphingomonas rosea (assembly GCF_039538065.1). Lineage (NCBI taxonomy): Bacteria > Pseudomonadati > Pseudomonadota > Alphaproteobacteria > Sphingomonadales > Sphingomonadaceae > Sphingomonas > Sphingomonas rosea. The sequence continues at coordinate 2,119,011 of NZ_BAABBR010000001.1, read as the reverse complement.
GCCTGTTTCGACACCGATTTCGCGCAGCACGGCGATGCTCGCCGAGCGCATCCGCTGATATTCCTTGTCGGTCAGCGTCAGCGCCGGCGCGACGGTGATCGAGTCGCCCGTATGCACGCCCATCGGGTCGACATTCTCGATCGAGCAGATGATGATGGCGTTGTCGGCGCGGTCGCGCACGACTTCCATCTCATATTCCTTCCACCCGACCAGGCTCTCGTCGATCAGCACCTCGGTCGTCGGCGAGGCCTCGAGCCCCGACTTCACGATCTCGAGATATTCCTCGCGGTTGTAGGCGATGCCGCCGCCGGTGCCGCCCAGCGTAAAGCTCGGCCGGATCACCACCGGCAAGCCGATCGTGTCGAGCACGCCGAGCGCCTCCTCGACCGAGTGGATCACCGCGCTCTTGGGGCTTTCGAGCCCGATCGCGTCCATCGCGTCGCGGAATTGCTGCCGGTCCTCGGCCTTCTCGATCGCCGCCGCATTGGCCCCGATCAGCTCGACCCCCAGCCGGTCGAGCGTCCCGTCCTTGTAGAGCGACAGCGCGGTGTTGAGCGCGGTCTGCCCGCCCATCGTCGGCAGCAAAGCGTCAGGCTTCTCCGCCTCGATGATCCGCGCGACCACTTCGGGCGTGATCGGCTCGATATAGGTCGCGTCGGCGAGCTCGGGATCGGTCATGATCGTCGCCGGGTTCGAATTGACGACGATGACGCGGTAGCCCTCGGCCTTCAGCGCCTTGACCGCCTGGCTGCCCGAATAATCGAACTCCGCGGCCTGCCCGATGACGATGGGGCCGGCGCCGATGATGAGGATGGAGGAGATGTCGGTGCGGCGGGGCATTTAGGCTGTTCTCACTTCCAAAGGTTCTTCGGTGAGGATCGTTGCTTGGCATTTGGGGCAGCGGTTCGGGATCCGGTTCAACATGCCCACTGTGTCCGGCTCTCCAGTCCAGCTATCCCCATGTTCGATGGAGCCTGAACCGCGATACCTCCGAAGCAGATTGTAGTTGCATCGCCAGCAGCCAAGACCGGCCGCCGGGATGATGAACGGCGCCGCGACAATCATGCCCGCCACCATGATGGCCGGCCTCTGCAAGAAAAGAGCAGCGAGAAATGCCCCGACGAGCAGGACCTGCAAGGCGAGCATGAGTCTGCTGCCGAGGAAACGCGCGGCGTAACGGTAACGCCAATGGTCAGGCCCAGTGAGCTTGAAGCTCACCGCATCATCCCCACGAACCGCTGGAACAGATAGAAACTATCCTGCGGCCCCGGGCTCGCCTCGGGGTGATATTGCACGCTGAACGCCGGCCGGTCCTGAAGCTCGATCCCGCAATTGGACCCGTCGAACAGCGACACATGCGTCTCGCGCACGTTGTCGGGCATCCCCTCGCGCTCGACTGCGAAACCGTGGTTCATGGATGTGATCTCGACCGCGCCGTCGGCGAGGCGCTTGACCGGGTGGTTGGCCCCGCGATGGCCTTGGAACATCTTGCTCGTCCGGCCGCCGACCGCGAGCGCGAGGAGCTGGTGGCCGAGGCAGATACCGAACAGCGGCCGCTTCGTTTCAAGCATCTGGCGGATGACGGGGATCGCATACTCCCCCGTCGCCGCCGGATCGCCCGGCCCGTTCGACAGGAAGAAGCCGTCGGGCTCGTGCGCCATGACGTCTTCGAAGCTCGCGGTCGCCGGCAGGATCGTCACCCGCGCACCCGCCTCGACGAGATTGCGGAAGATGTTGCGCTTGGCGCCGTAATCGATCGCGACGACGTGGGGGCGGTCCGCTTCCGCGCCCTTGTCGGCATAGCCGAGCGCGATCTCCCACTTGCCGCCCGACCAGGTGCTGAGCTGCTCGCAACTCACGTCCTTCGCGAGGTCCATCCCCTCGAGCCCCGGCCATTCCGCCGCCATCTTCACCAGCGCCGGAATATCGAACTTGCCCTCGGCGTCATGCGCGATGACCACCGTCGGCGGCCCCTCGCGCCGAACCAGCTTCGTCAGCGCCCGCGTGTCGACGCCCGACAGCCCGATCCGCCCGTGCTTCGCCATCCAGGCCGGAAAGTCGACCGTCGCCCGGAAGTTGCTCGGTCCGGTCACCGCCTCGCGCACGATCGCGCCCACCGCATGGGGATCGTCGGCCTCGACGTCCTCGTCGTTGGCGCCGACGTTGCCGATGTGCGGGAAGGTGAAGCAGACCACCTGCCGCGCGAAGGAGGGATCGGTCATCACCTCCTGATAGCCGGTCATGGCGGTGTGGAAGCACAGCTCGGCGACCTCGGCCCCTTCAGCGCCGAACCCCCTGCCCCAGATCACGCGGCCGTCGGCAAAGACGAGGGCGCCGGTGGCTCCGGCGGGCGCAGCATCGGGCGCAGGATTGGCCATCGGGCGGAGGGCTCCTCTTCGGGTCGGGACAACGATGTCGCTAAGCCGCCGCCGCTAGGGAAAAGCGTCCCGCTGGTCAACCGGCGCGCGAGCATTTAACGAGCGCCCCCATGATCCGCGACACCATCAAGACCGCCCTCGTCACCGCCATGAAAAGCGGCGACAAGCAGAGCACCGCCACCATCCGCCTGATCCAGAGCGCGATCAAGAACAAGGACATCGAACTGCGCACCGCCGCGGCGACAACCGACGACGACGCGGTCGTCACCGAGGTCCTCCAGAAGATGATCAAGCAGCGCCGCGAATCGGTGACCATGTACCGCCAGGGCAACCGCGAGGAGCTCGCCGCCCAGGAGGAAAGCGAGATCGCCGTCATCGAACGCTTCCTCCCCGCGCAGCTGTCGGACGAGGAGGCGCAGGCCAAGGTCAGGGAAATCGTCGCCGAACTGGGCGCCACGAGCATGAAGGACATGGGCCGCGTCATGGCCGCGGTGAAGGAACGGCTCGGCACCAGCATCGAACCGGCGCGCGCGAGCGGGCTGGTGAAGGGGGCGTTGAGCGGGGCCTAGCGCACGCTCACGCCTTCACCCCTCCCGCTTGCGGGAGGGGCCGGGGGTGGGCATTCTGACATGATGGCTGAGCGCACCGAACGCCCCACTCGCCGCGCTCGATACCTCCGCAACAACGCGACGGATGCCGAACGTCTCTTGTGGCGTCATCTCAGTCGCAGGCAGCTCGGCGGCCACAAGTTTTCGAGGCAAATGCCGGTAGGACCTTTCATTACTGACTTCCTTTGCCGCGAGCGTGGACTTGTCATCGAGCTCGATGGCGGACAGCATGCGGAGAGCGTTTCCGATACCATGCGGACCGAATTTCTTCGTTCCGAAGGCCTCACAGTCATGCGCTTCTGGAACCATGACGTGCTCGGCAACATGGATGGGGTACTGTCCGTGATCCTCGCCAAGCTCGACGGCCTGCCCTCCTGGTCCCGTCGCGCCCACCCCCAGCCCCTCCCGCAAGCGGGAGGGGAGTGAGGAGCCATGCTGACCCCCGCCTTCCTCGACGAGCTCCGCGCCCGCACGACGCTCAGCAGCGTCATCGCGCCGCATGTGAAGCTCACCCGCGCCGGGCGCGAGTGGAAGGCGTGCTGCCCGTTCCACAACGAGAAGACGCCGAGCTTCACCGTCAACGACGAAAAGCATTTCTACCATTGCTTCGGGTGCGGGGCGCATGGCGACGCGATCCGCTTCCTGACCGAGAACCGCGGCCTGCCCTTCATGGACGCGGTCAAGGAACTCGCCCAGGCCGCGAGCCTCGAAGTGCCCGCCGCCGACCCGCGCTCGCAGGAACGCGCCAAGCGCCAGGCAACGCTCCACGACGTCATGGCCGATGCCGCCGCCTGGTTCACCGAGCAGTTCGAGGGCCTCGATGGCGCCGAGGCCCGCGCCTACTGCCAGAAACGCGGAATCGGCGCGGGCGCGGTGAAGCGCTTCGGGATCGGCTTCGCCCCCGACCGCCGCAACGGCCTCAGGAAGGCGCTGGAACGCCATGGCGACGACAAGCTGGTCGAATGCGGCCTCCTGATCCGCGTCGAGGACGAGCCGAAGAAGGAGCCTTACGACCGCTTCCGGGGCCGCCTCATGATCCCGATCCGCGACCAGCGCGGGCGCGTGATCGGTTTCGGCGGGCGGATCCTTGGGACCGGCGAGCCCAAATATCTCAACTCCCCCGAGACCGTGCTCTTCGACAAGGGCTCCTCGCTCTATCACATCGACCGCGCCTCGCCCGCGTCGCGCCAGGCCCGCCGACTGATCGTGGTCGAGGGTTATATGGACGTGATCGGCCTCGACCGCGCCGGTATCGCCGAAGTGGTCGCCCCCAACGGCACCGCGCTGACCGAGCGCCAGCTCGAGCTGCTGTGGCGGATGGACCCCTCGCCCATCCTCTGCTTCGACGGCGACAAGGCCGGGGCCAAGGCCGCGATCCGCGCCGCGACGCGCGCCTTGCCCCTGCTCGGTCCCGAGCGCACCCTCTCCTTCGTCACCCTGCCCGAGGGCCAGGACCCCGACGACCTCGTCAACGCCGGCGGCCGCGATGCGGTGGAGGCGCTGCTTGGCCGGCCCGAGCCGCTCGTCGACCGCCTGTGGCGCCATGAGGTGGAAGCCTCGCCGCTGACCACCCCGGAGCAGCGCGCGGGGCTCAAGCAGCGGCTGGTCGACCATGCCGCCGCGATCGCCGATCGCTCGCTGTCACAGCTCTACCGCGAGGAGTGGATGGACCGCTTCTACGCGCTCAATCGCCGCGATCGCGGGACCGCCCCCGCCCCCACGCCGGGCCGCCCGTCCTCGCCAGGCCAGCGCCGCGGCGCGTGGGTCAGGGGCAAGGGCTTCGTGCCCCCCGAGCCCCCGCCCGGGGCCGAAGCGCGCGCGATCGGCGCCTCGGGGATCGACCCCTTCACCGCCCGCGCGCTCGCGGCGGGCCTCGCGGTCCATCCCGACCTCATCCTCGAGGAAGCCGAGCTCCTTGCCGCCCTCCCCTTCGCCGATCCCGCGGCCGAGGCGCTGAAGCAACGCCTCCTCTCCGCCGCGCTCCACGCCCCCGCCCTTGATTCGCGTGCACTCGCTCCCATCTTGGCGGACGAACGGACCGCGAAGCTCCTCGAAGAGATGCAGCGCGGTTCGGGCGTGGTCTTCTCCTTCAACCGCTCCGAGACCGATCCGGCGAAAGGCCGGGCCGATCTCAAGGCCGTGATCGAACTTCTCGCGGAAAAGCGGGAAATTTCGGCCGCCCTCGGACATGCCCGGCAACGCGCGATCGAGGGCGACGAACATGCGCCGGCGGACATGCTCCGGCTGGAGCGTGCGATCACCGAAGCGAACAGAAGACTGGCAGATTTCAGTATTATTGAATAAGCGCGAGCGCACATGGCCAAAGTAGAACCTCAGGACACCGACGATCAGGACGGCGGCGACGCCCCCCTCATCGATCTCAACGACGCTTCGGTGAAGAAGCTGATCGCGCGCGCCAAGAAGCGCGGGACGATCACCATCGACGAACTGAACGAGGCGCTGCCGCAGGACCAGATGTCCTCCGAGCAGATCGAGGACGTCATGTCGGCGCTGAACGACATGGGCGTGCAGATCGTCGAGAAGGAAGAAGGCTCGGACGACGAGGAATCGGACGAGGCCGAGGCGTCGAGCGACGACGAGGTCGATCCGCTCGACGACGGTGGCCCGCGCCCCGCCGCCGCGGTCAAGAAGGAGACGGTCGATCGCACCGACGATCCCGTCCGCATGTACCTGCGCGAGATGGGCGCGGTGGAGCTTCTCAGCCGCGAGGGCGAGATCGCCATCGCCAAGCGCATCGAGGCCGGCCGCGACACGATGATCTGGGGGCTGTGCGAAAGCCCGATCACCTTCAACGCCATCATCGAATGGTCGACCGCGCTGAACGAAGGCCGGATGCAGCTGCGCGAGATCCTCGATCTCGAGGCGATGCTGTCCAAGGGCCCCAGCGCCGAGCAGCTGAACGCCGCCGAGAATGACGAGGACGGCGACGGCGAAGTCACCGCCGCGGCCGCCGGCCCGACGCTCAAGGAAGAGGACGAGCCCGAATCGGCCCCTGCCGACGGCGACGACGAGGACGAGCTGCGCGAGAACCGCGCGCCCAAGCCCGCCGAAGAGGAAGAGGAGGACAACACCCTCAGCCTCGCGCAGATGGAGGAAACCCTCAAGCCGCAGGCGCTCGAACGGTTCGCCGCCATCACCGACCATTACAAGAAGTTCGCCAAGCTCCAGGACGCGCGCCTCGCCTGCATGGCCGCCGGCACGCCCTTCTCCCCCGCCAAGGAGAAGGAATATCAGAAGCTTCGCGAGCAGCTCACGGCCGAGGTCGAGAGCATGCAGTTCCACAATGCCAAGATCGAGTATCTGGTCGAGCAGCTCTACAGCTACAACCGGCGCCTGACCGCGCTGGGCGGCCAGATGCTGCGTCTTGCCGAGCGCCACCGCGTGCCGCGCAAGGCCTTCCTCGACAGCTACATGGGCCATGAGCTCGACGACAGCTGGCTCGACCGCGCGAGCACCATCGACAAGAAGTTCGCCGCCTTCGCCGCGGCCGAGCGCGACAGCGTCGACCGCATCCGCACCGAGATCGGCGAGATCGCCCAGGGCACCGGCATGGCGCTCAGCGAGTTCCGCCGGATCGTCAACCAGGTCCAGAAGGCCGAGCGCGAAGCGCGCATCGCCAAGAAGGAAATGGTCGAGGCGAACCTGCGCCTCGTCATTTCGATCGCGAAGAAATACACCAACCGCGGGCTGCAGTTCCTGGACCTCATCCAGGAAGGCAACATCGGGCTCATGAAGGCGGTCGACAAGTTCGAGTATCGCCGCGGCTACAAGTTCTCGACCTACGCCACCTGGTGGATCCGGCAGGCCATCACCCGCTCGATCGCCGACCAGGCGCGGACCATCCGAATCCCGGTCCACATGATCGAGACGATCAACAAGCTCGTCCGCACCAGCCGCCAGTTCCTCCACGAAACGGGCCGCGAGCCGACCCCGGAAGAGCTGGCCGAGCGCCTCTCGATGCCGCTCGAGAAGGTCCGCAAGGTGATGAAGATCGCCAAGGAGCCGATCAGCCTCGAGACCCCGATCGGCGACGAGGAAGACAGCCACCTCGGCGACTTCATCGAGGACAAGAACGCCGTCATCCCGGTCGACGCCGCGATCCAGGCCAACCTCAAGGAAACCGTCACCCGGGTCCTGGCGAGCCTCACCCCGCGCGAAGAACGCGTCCTGCGCATGCGCTTCGGCATCGGCATGAACACCGACCACACCCTCGAGGAAGTCGGCCAGCAGTTCAGCGTGACCCGCGAACGCATCCGCCAGATCGAAGCCAAGGCGCTGAGGAAGCTCAAGCACCCGAGCCGGTCACGGAAGATGCGCTCGTTCCTCGATCAATAAGGCGCGACTGATCCCGGCCGGGCGATGGTCCGGCCGGCCGCCTTATTCGACCAGCGAGAGGCTTGGCCCCGGCTTCGGTCGCCCTGGCCCCGGCCGCTGCAACCGCGCGAAAGCCGCGCGCAGCCCCCGCGGTCCCGCCGCTTCGAGCGCGCCGGCGGCGATCTCCTCGGGCGACCAGAACAACGAGCGCGGCTCGTCGTCGAGCATCGCCCAGTCGGGGAACATCCGCTCCTCGACCTCCTCGGTCAGCAGCAGACGGACGTCGTTGTGGCGATCGTCCTCGGCGATCCTGGCATAAAGCGCATCGATCGCCGCCGCCGGCCCCTCGATCAGTTGCAGGTACAGGTCATGCCGGCAAATCAGCGCACCGGTGATGTCGTCCCGCGGATTGTTGCGCCGCGCACTCATCAGGATTCCCGCCAGCATCGCCTTGTCGAACCCGAAGGGCTGCGAGCGATAGATCAGCTGCTTCATCGTCGTCCCACCCTCGTCCGCCGCGCCGAGCATGCAGGCTAACCCAAGCGCGCGGGCGGGCATAGGGGAAGCTCGAGCACCCGAGCCGCGCACGGAAGAGGCGGCGCTTGCTGGACCCGTGATCAGGCAAGCTTCTCGAGGATCATTTCAGTCTTGGCTTGCTTCCCGGTCTTTCGCGCCTGGGCGGTCGCAGGGACCTTGATCGATTTCGAGGTCTCGCCCCCACCGGCTGATTGCGACCCCCCAAACCTCCCGCGTCCCCGCGTCGCGCACATAGTCCACCCGCGCCCCGTCCCAGTGATAGTCGAGGTGCCGCGCTTGCACGGGCAACCCGCACAGGTCGGGCCAGAACAGCGCGAGGCACTCGCCGCCGTGCGCGCGGACGCTTGGCCACAGCAGTGCCTCCACCCCCGCCGCGCGGCGTTCCGCGCCATGGGCCTGGCTCGCGGCATAATCGTCGGGATCCAGCAAGTCCGCCCGCGCCTTCCCCACCACCTCGGCGCGCACCGTGACCGGCACCACCAGTTCGCGGAACTGGCTGGTCCAGCCGGCGGGCTCGCGGGTGCGCGCCATGAAGCGCTCGAAATGGTGGATGGTCTCGGCGAGCGCGGTCTCGAAGCTGTCGGCGAGATAGAGGAGGCCGAAGCTCCCGTCGCTCCACCGGCTCGGGCGATCGGTCGAGACATGGGTGAAGGGCGCCATGACGAGGCTCGCCCCCGGCCCCGCGACCCGCCGCTCGGGAGGTATCAAATCGAGCGCGCCGACGCTGGCCGCCAGCCGCGGATTGGTCTTGGCCTCGGCGGCGAGCAGCAGCGGCCAGTCGGCGGGGTCGGCGAGGTCCTCGAACAGGTCGATCGGCGGGAACAGGCTCCGGATGATCCGCCGCGCCGCCGGCCACTCGACCAGGCGGGTGCGGGGGGCGGCCCTAGCCATAAGACGTCACCCCGGACTTGATCCGGGGTCCACCTGCCTTGCCGGCGAAGACGGTGGATCCCGGCTCAAGGCCGGGACGACGGGAGCGAGCCCTCACCACCCGCCCCGCTCCGCGTCGAGATAGCGCCGCACGCGCATCAAGTCGGTGAGCTCGCCCCCGAGCATCACGCCGAGCGCGCTTGTCCCCCCGAACGCCGCGTTCGCCGCCTTGACCCAGGCATAGCCGCGCTGGGGATCGGTGAAGAGGATCCGCAGCGCCTTGTGGATTCCGAGCAGGTTCGAGAGCCGCGCCTTGGTGTCGCGCCCGAGCCGCGGCGGGCCGTCGGCCTTCCACCGGCGATAGGTGCGCACCGGCGTGTCGAGCAGCAGCGCGGCCTGTTCGTCGGTCACGCCCCAGTGGCCGAAGAGGGTCCGGACCGCCCGGAACGCCGCCTGCCCCTCCGCCTCGCTGATCGGTCCGGCGGCGGGCGGGGGATCGTTCGATTGGGGAACGAGCGATAGTGCCATGTGGACTTATGTAGGCCTCCAACTGCCAAATGGCAAGGTCAGGAGTTTGCCGCCGCTCGTTTGAGCTGAGCGAAGTCGAAGCACGCATGGCGCGACCCCTTCGACTTCGCTGACGGCGAATAACCGAATGGCGTCGCTTGCCAAGTAGGATTCGCCATGCTCAACTAACCGTAAAGGTTAGTACGGGCGCGTGATCATCAAGCAACGGAGGAACGAAAACACCCGCCGACCATCATGAAGCCGACAACATCGCCCGCGACCGCATCGCCCGAAAACGACTCGCCGACCCCAGGACCTTCGAGACCTTGTTCAGCTTCGCCTAGCGGCAGCGGGCGGCCTCGGTCCGGCAGATGCCGTCGACGCTGCCCTTCTCGATCGGCAGCCCGACCCAGCTTGCCAGCGTCGGCAGGATGTCGACCGTGTCGGCGGCGGTGCGCGGCGCGGCGGGCCTGGTGCCGGGGCGCCAGAAGATGATCGGCACGCGGCGGTCGTAGTCCCAGGGCGAACCGTGGCCCGCGACATAGCCGGTGCTGGGCTTCGGGATCGGCACCACGTGGCGCTTGAGGACGATCAGCAGATCGCCCGAGCGCGCCGGATCGAAGCTCGCGCGGAGGCGCTGGGGGACGGTCCACTTCGACGGGTCGCCGCTCGGCAGTGGCAACGCGCCGATCTCGCGAGCGGTGTAGGCCGCCTCGACCTGCGGGTGGGCGCGGGCGATGGCGAGCGCGCCGGTCTCGACCGTGCGTCGGTCGGCGGGCGACAGGCTCTTGTCGATCCACACGTCGCCGACCGAGCCGCCGAGCAGCACCGGCGCGGTGCGTCCGATCCGGCCGGCAAGCTGCTTGCCGATCGTCTCGACCGAGAAATTGGGGTCGAGCCGGGCGGCGTCGGCCATGCCCCCGGCGCGCAGGCGTTCGACGAGGTCGAGCCCGCCATGATCGGCGCTCAGGACCACGGCATAGTCGACCCGGCTCGCGTCGAGGGCGGCGAGGAAGCCCGCCAGCTCGCGGTCGAGGGCAAGCATCTGGAGGCACATCTCCTGCCCGCCCCAGCCGTAGCTGTGGCCGACATAGTCGGTGCCCGACAGGCTGAGGCTGAGGACGTCGGTGGCGGGGCCCTTGCCGAGCCCCATCTCGCCGACGAGGCCGAGCCCGATCGCCAGCGTCGCGCCGTCGATCTCGGGGCTGGCGCGGAAATTGCGGTTGTCGCCCGCGCCGCGCGCCAGCGTGCCGTTGCCGACGGTCAGTGTCGGGGTGACCTGGTAGGGGGTTGCGCGGGCCTGGCAGAGCGCGGGCGGCTCGAGCCCCGCGCGGGGCTGGGCGAAGGCGGCGGCGAAGGCCGGGCGGACGGCGGCGATGGTCCGCGGCACGGCGGCGGTCTTGAGGTCGGTGACCCAGTTCTTGCCGTCCCAGTACCAGCGCTGGTCGGCATTGTGCCCGCCCATCATGATCGCCGCGCGGTCCTTGCCGGCGACCGCGACGTTGCGGCTCTGGGGACTGAACGCCTTCAGCCGCTCGCCGAAGGTCGTGACCCGCAGGTGAAGCGGGCTCACGGTATAGGCCGACGAGGTCGATCCGGGCACGCGCTCGTCCTCGGCGCAATAGACCGTCTTGTCGGCCCGCGGCGCATTCTGGTCGGTCCAGTCGTTGGCGACGATCCCGGTGACGGCGGGATGGCGGCCGGTGAGCAGGGTCGAGTGGCCGGGGCAGGTCTCGGTCGCGGCGTGGCTCTGATAGCCGTTGGCGAAGGTGACGCCCCCGTCGGCGAGCCGCTTCAGCCCGCCGGTGAAGTGCGGCCGATAGGCCTCGAACAGGTCGCTCGAGAACTGGTCGATCGAGATGGCGACGATGAGCTTCGGCGGCTTGGCCGGCCCCTGCGCGGCGGCAGGAACGGCGACGAGGGAAGCGGCGGCGGCGAGGAGGAGGCTACGCATGGCCACCGGTCTAGCCGGATCGGCGGCGCAATCCAGTGTGCTCTTGCGGCTCGGCTCGCGCCCGCTCTAGGTTCGGCGGCATCGAGGTCAGGGGGTGCGTCATGATGATCGTCGGGTTGTTGCTGGCCGCGCAGGCGGCCACGCCGGTGCTGGCCGAGCCGAAGCTGCTCGAGGTCGAGTCCCGCTTCGCGGTGGTCGAGCCGCACGAAGGCGGCACCCGGACGATCCTCACCGGCGAGATGATCCTCGAGATCCCGATGCGCTGGCGGCAGGGCGCGACGCTTGCCGGTCCTGTCTCGCGGCAGTTCGGGAAACGAAGCTTCGCGGTCGCCGCAGGTGACGTGCTGGCGCGGACCCAGGTCACCTATCCGCAGCCCGGGTTCGAGCAGGCCATGACCTTCTGCCTGCCGCGCGCGACCTATGTCGGCAATCCTTTGTCCCGCGCGGTCTGGCGCAGCACCACCGACGGTCAGTTCTGCGTCATCGATCGCGACAACGACGGGTCGGTCGATCACTCGATGCTGCTCAACACCGGCGAACCAGCCGAGCGCCAGCCGCAGCCGCTGGCGGCCATTCGCTACACGCTCGAAGCCGGCCCCAAGGTCGGCCCGGGCGACCGCTTCAAGGTGCATTATAACGGCGGCGCCAATTTCCAGCTGTCGATGGAGCAAGGCGGCACCGAGCAGCCCTTCGCCTTCTTCCGCTACGAGGACGCGCGCGGGCGGCACGGCTTTGCCAGCACCATCAAGGGTCACAAGCAGCCCGACGGCACCTTCCTGGTCGAGCTGCCGGGGCGAAGCTTCGTCCTCAGCGAGGTCGACAAGGCCGCCCGGACGGCGCGGATCAGCTGGCAGCCCGTGACGGAGACAAGCGTGATCCCCGTCCCCGACGAGGTGCTGTAATCAGCCGAGCTTTGCCTTCAGCCGCTCGTTGACGACACCCGGGTTGGCCTTGCCGGCCATCGCCTTCATCGTCTGGCCGACGAAGAAGCCAAACAGCTGGACCTTGCCGTCCTTATACTGGGCGACCTTGTCGGCATTGGCGGCGAGGATCTTGTCGATCTCGGCGTCGATCGCGCCCGTGTCGCTGTTCTGCTTGAGACCCTCGCGCTCGACGATGGCCCCCGCGCCGTCACCGGTCTCGAGCATCTTCTCGAACACGGTCTTGGCGATGGTGCCGCTGATCGTGCCGTCGGCGACGAGGCCGAGAAGCTCGGCGGCCTGGGCGGGCGAGACGGGACAGTCGGCGATGTCCTTGCCGAGGCGATTGAGCGCGCCGAACAGCTCGGCATTCACCCAATTGGACGCCTGCTTGGGCTCCGCGCCCTGTTCGAGCAGCGCATCGAACCAGCGTGCGATTTCAACTTCGGCCGTCAGCACGCTCGCATTGTAGGCGGTGATCCCCGCCGCCTCGTAGCGCTGGCGCTTGGCATCCGGCAGTTCGGGCAGGCTGTCGCGGCACGCGTCGATGAAGGCGTCGTCGAGCTCGAGCGGGAGCAGGTCGGGATCGGGGAAGTAGCGATAGTCGTGCGCATCTTCCTTCGAGCGGAGCGAGCGGGTCTCGCCCTTGTCGGGATCGTAGAGGCGGGTTTCCTGGACGATCGCCCCGCCTTCCTCGAGCACCTCGATCTGGCGGCGGGCCTCGAGTTCGATCACTGCCTGCACGAAGCGGACGCTGTTCACGTTCTTCGTCTCGGTGCGGGTGCCGAACGGCTCGCCGGGCTTGCGGACCGAAACGTTGACGTCGGCGCGCATGGAGCCTTCCTCCATGTTGCCGTCGCACGAACCGACGTAGCGGAGGATGGCGCGCAGCTTGCGCAGATAGGCGCCAGCCTCGGCCGGCGAGCGCAGGTCGGGCTTGGAGACGATCTCCATCAGGGCGACGCCCGAGCGGTTCAAGTCGACATAGCTCATCGTCGGGTGCTGGTCGTGCATCAGCTTGCCGGCGTCCTGCTCGACGTGGATCCGCTCGACGCCGATGGTGCGCGCGCTGGCCGGGTCCTTCTCGTCGGTGAGGACAGTGATCGACCCCTCACCCACCAGCGGATGATAGAGCTGGCTGATCTGGTAGCCCTGCGGAAGGTCGGCGTAGAAATAGTTCTTGCGGTCGAAGCGCGACCATTTGTTGATCGTGGCATCAATCGCGAGCCCGGTACGGACCGCCTGGCGGATGCACTCCTTGTTCGGGATCGGGAGCATGCCGGGCATGGCCGCGTCGACGAGGCTGACCTGCGTGTTGGGCTCGGCGCCGAAAGCGGTCGCAGCGCCGCTGAACAGCTTCGCGTTGGAGGTCACCTGCGCGTGGACCTCGAGGCCGACCACGACCTCCCACTCGCCGGTTTCGCCCTTGATGCGATAGGGTGCGTTTGCGTCGGCCATTACCACCACTTCTCCGGACGGGCGCTGAAGCCCGCGCGTTCTTCGATTGCGAGGCCGGCGTTGAGGACGCCCTGCTCGTCCATTTCGCGGCCGATGAGATGCAGGCCGAGCGGCAGGCCCTGGCTGTCGAGGCCGCCGGGCACACTCATCGCCGGAAGGCCGGCGAGGCTGGCGGGAACGGCGAAGACGTCGTTCAGGTACATGGCGAGCGGATCGCTGGTCTTTTCCTTGAGACCGAAGGCCGCGCTCGGCGCGGTCGGGGTCAGGATCAGGTCGCACTTCTCGAAAGCTTCGGCGAAGTCGCGCTTGATCAGTGCGCGGACGCGCTGCGCCTTGGTGAAATAGGCGTCGTAGAAGCCGGCCGAGAGCACGTAGGTGCCGATCATGATGCGGCGCTTGACCTCGGCGCCGAAGCCGGCGGCGCGGGTCGCGGCATACATGGCGTCGAGATTGCCGCCCTCGGGCGCTTCGCGCAGGCCGTAGCGGACGCCGTCATAGCGGGCGAGGTTCGAGGACGCTTCGGCCGGCGCGATGATGTAATAGGTCGGCAGCGCGTATTTGGTGTGGGGAAGCGAAATCTCGACGATCGTCGCGCCCGCGTCCTTGAGCCAGGCGATGCCCTGGTCCCAAAGCGCGTTGATCTCGTCGGGGACGCCGTCGATCCGGTATTCCTTGGGGATGCCGATCCGCTTGCCCTTCAAATCGCTCGACAGTCCCTGCTCCCACGCGGGCACGGGGGCGTCGAGCGAGGTTGCGTCCTTGGGATCGAAGCCGCTCATCGATTCCAGGAGGATCGCGCAGTCGCGCACGGTGCGGCTCATCGGGCCGGCCTGGTCGAGCGACGAGGCGAAGCTGACGATGCCCCAGCGGCTGCAGCGGCCGTAGGTCGGCTTGATGCCGGTGATGCCGGTGAAGGCCGCGGGCTGGCGGATCGAGCCGCCGGTGTCGGTGCCGGTGACGCCGGGCGCGAGGCCCGCCGCGACCGCCGCCGCCGACCCGCCCGAGCTTCCGCCCGGGGTCAGCGCGGCATTGCCGCCATCGTTGCGCTTCCATGGGGAAATGACGGGGCCGTAGGCGCTGGTCTCGTTCGACGAGCCCATGGCGAATTCGTCCATGTTGAGCTTGCCGAGCATGCCGGCACCGTCGGCCCGAAGCTTGGCCGAGACCGTGCTTTCGTAGGGCGGCTTGAAGCCCTTGAGGATGTTCGAGCCCGAGGTCGTGTCGACGCCCTCGGTCGCGAACAGGTCCTTGATGCCGAGGGGCAAGCCCGAGAGCGGCTTCAGGTCGCCCGACTGGCGCGCAGCGTCGGCCTTGTCGGCGCAGGCGAGCGCATCCTCGGGGGTCTCGACCGTATAGGCGTTGAGCGCCTTCGACGCGGCCACCGCGGCGTTGAAGCTTGTCGCGATCTCGCGCGCGGAAAAGTCGCCGGCGCGGAAGCCGTCGCGGAGCTGCGTCAGCGTGAGGCTGGTGAGGTCGGCCACTATTCAATCACCTTGGGAACGGCGAAGAAGCCGTGCTGCGCGTCGGGGGCGTTGGCGAGCACCTTGTCGCGGACATTGCCGCCGGTGAGCGGATCGGCGTCGATGACGTCGTCGCGCAAGCGCAGTTTCTGGTCGATCACGGTGGCGAGGGGCTCGACCCCGCTGGTGTCGACCTCGCCCAGCTGGTCGACCCAGCCGAGGATGTTGTTGAGTTCGGGCACCAGCGCCTCGACTTCGGCGTCGCTCATGGCGAGGCGCGCAAGCTTGGCGACGTGCCGCACGGTGGCAGTATCGACGGACATGGCGCGGCGTTAGCGAGGGGGAGCCGAGGCTTCAACTCCCCCACGCTGACGCGGGCCGTGCCTTACTTGGGGCGACGGTCCTTGCGATTTTCGCGGCGGAGGTCGCGGCGGTCCTCGCGCTGGTCGCGGCGATAGTCCTGGCGGTCGTCGCGGCGGTCGGCGCGATACTGCTCGCGGGTCACCTGACCGCCCTGATAGGCCGCGCGGTCGTCGCGGCGCTCGACGCGATAGTCGCGGCGGTCGTCACGGCGCTCGGTCCGGTAGTTGCGATAGTTTTCGCGGACCGCCGGGTTCTGCGCGCGGATCGCGCGCTGCTGCTCCCAATAGCGACGCTGGGCGTCGTTGATCGGGTAGCGACGACGCTGGCGATCGTAGACGTAGGCGCCCTGGCCCGGATAATAGTAATTGTCGTACCAGCCGCCGTAGGGCGCAGCGTAACCGCCGTAAGGGCTGTAGCCGCCATAGCTGCCGTAGTTGCCGTAGCCACCGTAATAGGGGTCACCGTAGCCATAGCCGTAGCCGCTATTGTAGCCCGTGCCGACGCCGACCGAGACGCCGCTGTAAGGATCAATCCCGGCGCAGCCGCCGAGGGTCACGGCGCCAACGGCCGCCAGGGCAAGATTTCGTAACTGGAACAGGGACATGGATACGCTCCGATTGATCGCCCCCGATGGTACCACCTGACGCCCGCGCGCTTGAACGGCAGGTGAATTGCCCGGCGCCGGCTGATAGGGTGAGGGCCATGGATCCCGCCGCCCGCCTCGCCGCGCTGCTGCCCGCCTGCGATCGAGCCGAGGCCCTCGATCTTTACGACTCGCTGCCGGCGGTCAATCCGGCGGCGATGCTCGGTCAGTGGAAGGGCGAGGAGCTGGCGACGGGGCATGCCTATGACGGGCTGCTCGGCCCCTCGGGCTGGTGGGGCAAGGCCTTCCGCTCGGTCGACGACGTCGATCCCCTGGTGTTCGAGCGTGGCGGACGGCGTTTCGCGGGCAACCCGGGGCTGATGCCGCTTGGGCTGGTCGAGCGGATGCCGGGTCTCGCCAAGTCCGCCCCGAGCGCCGCGCTGTTCCGCTTGCTCTCGCCCTTGCTCAAGACGCGGAAACCGCGGGCACGGCTGCGGCCCGTCACCTATCGCGGGGTGACCTCGGCAGCGATGATCTACGACCAGCTGCCGATCGTCGACTGCTTCCGGCGCGTCGATGCCGACACCCTGCTCGGTGCGATGGACATTCGCGGGTTCGCCGATCCCTATTTCTTCGTGCTTCGGCGGGCCTGAAGCCTGCCTTGCGGGGGCGCGGCCCCTCCCCTAGGTCCGCGCCCATGTGCGCACGCCGGTTCCTGATGGTGATCTTCGTCCTGACGCTGCTGGTGGTCGCCGGCGCGTTCGCGGTGTTCCAATATGGCAGCGAGGTGCTGGTCAAGCAGGCGCTGCCGAGCGTGCCGTTCGAGGCACCCAAGAACGACACGGGCCCCGACTATGTCCGCGTGGAGAACTGGCTCAACCTACCCGACACGGTGCCGCCGGGACCGGCCGACTGGTCGCCCCAGGGCGCGACCCCCGACCGCCTGCTCGGGCGCGAGGCGGCGACCTTCTACATCCATCCGACGACCTATCTCGAAAAGGATCGCTGGAACGCGCCACTCGGCGACAAGGAGAGCCAGGACCGCGCGGCTCTGTTCGTGCGCAGCCAGGCGAGCGCCTTCCAGTTCAGCCGGGTCTATGCGCCCAAGTACCGGCAGGCGGCGTTCGGCGCCTTCCTCGACACCGGCAAGGATGCGCAGGGCGCGCTCAACCTCGCCTATCAGGACGTCGGCAAGGCGTTCGACCGCTTCCTCGTCCAGGAGCCCAAGGGGCCGATCATCCTCGTCGGGCACAGCCAAGGCGCGCTGCACCTGACCCGGCTGCTACGCGAGCGGGTGGCGAAGGATCCGGCGCTCGCGAAGCGGGTGGTCGCGGCCTATGTCGTCGGCTGGCCCGTCAGCAAGGCGGCGGACGTTCCTGCCATGGGCCTGCCTGCCTGCGAGCGGCGCGGCCAGCCGGGCTGCATCCTCAGCTGGATGAGCTTCGGCGAGCCGGCCAATATCGACCCCTTCGTCCACGTCTATGACGGGACCACCGGATTCACCGGGGGCAAGCGCCAGCGCGGCGACCTCCTGTGCGTCAATCCGATCACCGGCGATCAGGCGGGCAAGGCGACGAGCTCGGCCAATGCCGGGACCCTGGTCCCGACCGACGACACGCTCGCCGACGCGACCCTCGAGAAGGGGCTGGTCGGTGCCGAGTGCCGCGGCGGGTTCCTGTCGCTGAGCTTCGCCGACGACAAGCCGCCCGCGCTCGGGCCCTATGTGCTGCCGGGCAACAATTACCACGTCTACGACATCGCCCTGTTCTGGGCCGACATCCGGCGCGACGCCGAGGAGCGGCTGGCGGCGTGGCGCTGATCACCGCCGCCGCCGCCGACTTCGCCGCGGCCTTGCCGGCGGGCGGGGTGCTCGCCGGGCTCGACGTCGGGACCAAGACCGTCGGCCTCGCCCTGTGCGACGGCGGGTGGAGCTTCGCCGGACCGGCCGAGACGATCCGCCGCACCAAGTTCACCGCCGATCTCGCCGCGCTGCGTACCTTCTGCGAGCGGCACAAGGTCGCCGGGCTGGTGGTCGGCCTGCCGCTCAACATGGACGGAAGCGACAGTCCGCGCACCCAGTCGGTCCGTGCCTTCGCGCGCAATCTCGGGCCGCTCGAGCTGCCGCTGCTGCTTTGGGACGAGCGCTGGTCGACCCAGGCGGTCGAGCGGGCGATGATCGCCGCCGACGTCAGCCGCGCGAGGCGCGCCGAGGCGGTCGACAAGCTCGCCGCCGCGCACATCCTGCAGGGCGCGCTCGACGCCCTTTGCATGTTGCCGCGGTAGCGCTAGCAGGCTGCCTCGTGCACCTGCTCTCCATCAATTCGCTCCGCGACGACCAGATCGCGGCCATCCTGTCCCGGGCCGCCGCCTTCGCCGCCGATCGCGATGCCGGACGCGGGGTGCTTGCCGGACGGTCTGTGTTCAACTGTTTCTACGAGAACAGCACCCGCACCGCGATGAGCTTCGCACAGGCGGCGGCCCGGCTGGGCGCGCAGGCGATCACGCTCTCGGTCGAGCATTCGAGCGTCAAGAAGGGCGAGACGCTGGCCGACACCGCGCGGACGTTGGGCGCGATGGGGCCTGACGCGCTGGTGCTCCGGCACCGCCAGAACGACGCGGCGGCCGAGGTCGCGGCGCTGGTCGATTGCCCGGTGATCAACGCCGGCGACGGCACCAACGAGCATCCGACCCAGGCGCTGCTCGACGCACTGACGCTGCAGCAACGGTTCGGCAGCCTTGAGGGCCTCACCATCGCGATCGTCGGCGACATCCGCCACAGCCGCGTCGCGCGATCGAACGCGCTGCTGCTGCCCCGGCTCGGCGCGACGGTCCGGGTGGCGGGTCCGCCCACGCTGCTCCCCGAGGACATGACCGCCTTGTCGATCGACGAGGCGATCAGTGGGGCCGACGCGGTGATGATGCTTCGCGTCCAGCGCGAGCGGCTCGACGAGGATCTCGGCGACGCGCCCGGCGAATATCTGCGGCACTACGGGCTGACGGCCGAGCGCCTCGCGCTGGCCAGCCCGCAGGCGGTGGTGCTTCATCCCGGGCCGATGAACCGCGGGGTCGAGATCGCCGACGAGGTCGCCGATCTTGCCGACCGCTCGCTCATTCTCCGCCAGGTCGCGAACGGAGTCGCGACCCGGATGGCGGTGCTGGAGATGCTCGTCTCGCCCTAGCGGCTGGCGAACATCACCGGCGCATCGCCCGCGGCGTTGCGGACGAAGCAGCTCGCACCCGAGGCCTTGAGCTGCATGCACACCTTGCGCGCTTCGGCGTCGCTCGCGAAGCCCTTGAGGCTGAGGCGATAGACGGTGCCGCGCGGGCCGGCGAAGCGGGCGCTGGCGGGCACGTAGGCGGCGAGCTGGTGGTGGCGCTTGCTCACCGTCGACCAGCCCATCTTGACCCCGGCCGGGGTCGCATAGGCCCCGAGCTGCAGCACCGCGTTACTGGCGTTGAAGCGCTTGGCGGCCGAGCGGCGCAGTTCGGCGACCTTCGGCAGCGCGCCCGACGGGCGGACCCGCTCGGCGCGGAGGCTGTCGACCATGTCGGCGACGTCGGGCGCGGCGGCGACGGTCTGCGTCTCGGCAGGCGCGGCAGCGGCGACCTCGACCGGCATCGGATCGGCGGCGGGAGCGGCGAAGCTCGGGGCGGGCGCCGCGGCGGCGACCTCGACCGGCTGCGGGGCAGCGGCGACGGCAACTGTTTCGGCCGGCGCGGCGACGGGCGCCGGAGCGGCCTCGACCGAAGCGGTCTGGACGGACTGGCCGCCACGGTCGAGCGCGAGCTTGACCGGGAGGCCCGGATCGCCCGCGACCGGGGCGACGCCGATCAGCAACGCAACCTGCGCGGCCGACTGGCCGGGCTGCGCGACCTTGGCCCATTCGGCCATGCGGGCCTCAAGCTGGTCGCCGGGCACGTCCTGCGCCGCGATGCTGCGTGCACGGACCCAGTCGCCGCTCATCGCCAGCGCGAGGGCAAGGTTCTGGCGGACTCGGGCGTCGGCACCGGGCTGGCGGGCGGCGCTGTCGAGCATCTCGACCGCGGCGCCCGGGCGCCCGGCCAGCGCCATGGCGAGGCCGGCATCGGCGGGGTCGATCATCTGGCTGTAGGTATCGATGGTGGCGAGGGCGGCATCGCCCTTGCCCTGCGCGGCCTGGGTCAGCGCGAGCTTCAAGGGAACGCCGGCCTGGTTCGGGACCATGGCGAGCGCGTCGGCATAAGCCGCCTCGGCCGAGCGGAAGCGGCCGGCGGCGAGATAGGCGTTGCCGAGCAGCGCGCGGAAGCCCGCGTCGTCGGGCGTATTGGCGACCGCGCGCTCGGCGTAGCCGACCGCCGAGGCGACGTCGCCGCCTTCGAGCGCGGCCTGCGCACGCAGCGCCATGCCGATGTTCGCATTGTCGGCCTTGCCGCCGAAGGAGGTGCGCTTGCCCCCCATCGCGCATCCGGTGACAGTCAGGGCCAGCGCAATGCTGGTGGCGGCCAGAAGAGCGGTGTTGGGCTTGCGCATGGTGATCATCCCCTGCTGGCTTGGCGTTCGGGTGCCTGGCTGGCCATGGCATCGAGTTCGGGCATGCTCGCGAGCAGTTCGTCCAGCGCGCGGGTCACGAGCATCTGGGCCGAAGTGCCGGTGACGGCGCAGGCGAGGCGAAGCTTGAGATGCCGCTCCTGGTCGAGGCGCAGCGTGAAGGCCGCCTTGGCGCGGCCGTCGGTCGAGCGACGGGTGCGCGGCTCGGGCGC
Source organism: Sphingomonas rosea (assembly GCF_039538065.1). Lineage (NCBI taxonomy): Bacteria > Pseudomonadati > Pseudomonadota > Alphaproteobacteria > Sphingomonadales > Sphingomonadaceae > Sphingomonas > Sphingomonas rosea. Next base: position 2,098,298 of record NZ_BAABBR010000001.1, on the reverse strand, counting down.
CGGACGAATGACCGGAGCGGGCGCGACCGCGACCACCGGCGCCGGCGCGACCTTGGCCGCCGGCTTCTTCATGGTCACCGACACCACCGGCTCGGCGGCGACCGGAACGGTCTCTTCCGCAGCCTCGGGTCCGGCCATCTCGGCCGCGCCGAGGACCGCGCTGAGCGGCGGCACGTCGGCCGGCACCGGCTCGGCGGTCTCGTCGAGTTCGTCCTCGACCGGATCGTGGGTCAGGCGGCTGGCGATTTCCTCGTGCACCGCATGGACCGGGCTGATCGGCGACAGGCCGGTGACCGGGTTCGGGCGATGCGCGAGGATGTCCTCGCCCTCACCGACCGGCGCGAGCACCGGGCGCGGAGGCTCGAAGCCCATGTCGTTCCAGCCCAGGTCCTCGAGGTTGCTGCCCATCTGGCCGAAGCCTTGCGGGCGCATGGCAGGACGGGCGGCACCCTTGCGGGCGAGCAGGCCGCTCGACAGGGAGGCGAAAGGCCTCGGTTCGCTCTTCATCATGGGTCGGGCTCCCTTTAGCCGACCACGCGGCGGCCGAAGCCACCGACGGGACGCGGACTGGCCGCACCGATGCCCGGCTGCACGCCCGGCGCAGCAAAGACGGTACGGCGGAAATTCTTCTCGAGGCGGTCGGAGATATATTCCCACAGCTCGGTGACTTCGGCGGCCGACTTGCCCTTGGGATCGACTTCCATGACCGTGCGGCCATCGATCATCGAGGCCGCGAAATCGGTGCGGTGATGGAGCGTGACCGGGGCGACGGTGCCGTGCTGCGACAGCGCCACCGCGGCTTCGTAGGTGATCTTGGCCTTGGGCGTCGCGGCGTTGACGACGAAGATCAGCGGCTTGCCGGCGCGTTCGCACAGGTCGACCGTGGCGCCGACGGCGCGAAGGTCGTGCGGGCTCGGACGGGTCGGGATGACGATCAGCTCGGCCACCGCGATGACGCTCTGGATCGCCATGGTGATGGCCGGCGGGGTGTCGATGACGGCGAGGCGGAAGCCCTGCTGGCGAAGGACCTCGAGATCGCTCGCGAGGCGCGCCACGGTGGTCTGGGCGAAGGCCGGCATCTCGGTCTCGCGCTCGTTCCACCAGTCGGCAAGGGAGCCTTGCGGATCGATGTCGATCAGGCAGACCGGGCCGGCGCCCGCCAATTGTGCCTGCACCGCCAGATGGCCGGAGAGCGTGGTCTTGCCGGACCCTCCCTTCTGCGATGCCAAAGCCAGAACGCGCATTCCGATCCCCTCGGGTAAGGTGCAATTTTGCTACTTCCGAGTGGAATGCCGCCGCCGGCCTAAAATCAGGTTAACGGGGCCGCGACGCTGTTCTAGACGATGCGCCAGTCAGGGAGGGGTCCATGCGTCATTTTGTCCTCGGGTTGTCGCTATTGGCGGCGAGCGCGCCGTTGCCCGCGCAGAGCGTCAGGGCCGGGATCGACGCCTGGACGATGGGCAAGCCCGAGCAGGCGGTCGCGATCTGGAAACCGCTCGCGGCCAAGGGCAGCGCCGACGCCGCCTTCAACCTCGGCCAGGCCTACAAGCTCGGCAAGGGCGTGCCCGCCGATCTCGCCGAAGCGCAGCGCTGGTACGAGCAGGCGGCGCGAGCGGGTCATGCGGAGGCGCAAACCAGCCTCGGACTGCTTCTTTTCCAGAACGGCAACCGCGTGGCCGCGCTGCGCTGGCTCAAGGGTGCGGCGGACGCGGGCGAGCCGCGCGCGATGCTGGTCTACGGCACTGCGCTCTTCAACGGCGACGGCGTGCCCGAGGACCGGGTGCGGGCCTATGCCCTCGTCAGCCGCGCGGCGGCGCAGGGCCTCGCCCCCGCCAAGGCAACATTGAGCGAGATGGACCAGCTCATCCCGCTCGAGGAGCGCCAGAAGGGCGTGGTCATGGCGCAGCAGCTGGCCACGGGTAGCGGCCCGAAGGCAGCGACCAAGCCCGGTGCCAAGGCGGCTCCGGTCAAGGTCGCCTCAACCGCCAAGCCGGTCGTCGTCGCTCCGCCGAGCGTCACGACGCCGGCCAGCGGCGGCGGGGCGTTCCGGGTCCAGCTCGGCGCGTTTCGCGACAGTGCGTCGGCGCAGAAGCTGTTCGCCAGCCTCAGGCCGCGGCTCGGCGGCGCGGGCATGACGCTGGTGCCTTCGGGCACGATGACCCGGCTTCAGGTCGGCCCCTACCCTACGCGTGCCGCGGCAAGCTCGGCCTGTGCGGCGCTCCGGCCCCAGCCGTGCTTTCCGGTGCCGGCCCGCTGACCCATTCCGCCTTGGGAATGCCCTGCGCCCAGAGGAGCGCGGTCAGATCGTTGTGCCGCAGCCGGGCGTCGGCCATCGCCTCGAGCTTGGGCTTGCCGCGATAGCTGACGCCGAGCCCTGCCTCCTCGATCATCGGCCCGTCATTGGCCCCGTCGCCGACCGCCAGCACCGCACCCGGCGATATGCCTTTCTCGTCGCGTCGCGCGATCAGCGCCTGGCGCTTGGCCGACGAATCGACAATCGCACCCGTGACCCGGCCCGTCAGATGGCCGTGGATGCTTTCGAGATAATTGGCGCGGACTTCCTCGAAGCCGAGTTCGGCGGCGAGCGGATCGGCGAAATCATGGAAACCGCCGGTTACCAGCAAGGTGGCCGCGCCGCGGGCGCGCATCGTCTGGACGAGCGTCCTGGCCCCCTCGTTATGCGTGACGCGCTCGGTCCGGCAGCGCTCGATGGCACCGACTCCGAGGCCGTTCAGTTCGGCGACGCGGGCATGGAGCGCCTCGGCAAAATCCATCTCGCCCTGCATCGCGCGTTCGGTCACCGCAGAGATTTCGGCTTTCTTGCCGGCGAAATCGGCGAGCTCGTCGATGCATTCCTGCCCGATCATGGTCGAATCCATGTCGGCCACGAACAGCCTCTTCTCGCGGTCCTCGACCTTCTGGACGATGACGTCGACGCCCGGCAGCGCGGCTTCGAGCCGGTCGCGAAGGTCGCGCCAGTCCTCGATCGGACCGAGCAGGAGGTCGGCGGCATCGCCTTCGTCGATCCAGCGCGCCTCGCCCCCGCCCGCGACGTCGATGGCACGCGCGAGGTCGTCGTCTCCAAGCCGTCCTGCTGCTATCAGCGTCGCAATGAACAAGGGCGTTCCTCCTCTGTGCGTCATCGCAGGGCCAACCGCGAGCGGCAAGTCGGCCCTGGCCGTCTCGCTCGCTCAACGCACGAACGGCGTGATCGTCAACGCCGACAGCGCCCAGGTCTACGCCGACCTTCGCGTGCTGAGCGCCCGGCCGAGCGAGGCGGAGATGGGCGGGGTCGAGCACCGATTGTTCGGGCATCGCGACGGGGCGGAGGCATGCAGCGCGGCGGACTGGGCGGCCGAGGCGAAGGCGGTCGTCGCCGAGGTGCACGGCCGCGGGCAGCTGCCGATCCTCGTCGGGGGCACGGGGCTTTATCTGCGGACCTTGCTCGACGGGATCGCCGAAGTGCCGCCGGTCGATCCCGCGATCCGCGACGAGGTGCGCGGGCAAGGCGTTGCTGACAACCACCGGCGCCTTGGACAGGTCGATCCCGAGGCGGCGGAGCGGCTTCATGCCAACGACACCACCCGGATCGCGCGCGCGCTCGAAGTGATGCTGTCGACGGGTCGGCCGCTCAAGGCGTGGCAATCGTCCACGACCGGCGGCATTCGCGACAGGGTCGGCCTGTTCGGCGGGCTGACCTTGGGCGAGCCGCAGGGTCTCGGAGCGGCAATCGACCGGCGCTTCATGCGGATGATCGACGATGGCGCCATCGCGGAAGTGGAACGGCTGCTGGCGCGCGACCTGTCCCCCGCCCTCCCCGTGATGCGCGCGATCGGGGTTCCCGAGATCGCCGGCTACGTGCGCGGCGCCGCGACACTCGACGAGGCCATCGCCGCCGGGCAGCGCGCGACCCGCCAATATGCCAAGCGGCAACGCACCTGGTTTCGCAACCAGCGGCTCGGGATCGATCCCTTGCCTGACGACGACGCCTTGGGAAGGCTGCTCGACATGGCTAAGGAGCCGGCATGCTGACCGACGCCGAGCTTGACCCCACCCCGATCACGGCCAAGACGGTCGCCATCATCGGCTTCGGCAACCAGGGCCGCGCGCAGGCGCTCAATCTTCACGACAGCGGGATCGCGGTGACGGTCGGCCTCCGCCCGGGGAGCGCGCGGGCCGAGGACGCGAGTGCGCACGGCCTGCGCGTGGCGTCGCCGGCGGACGCGGCCGAGGGCGCCGACCTCGTCTTTCTCCTCGCCCCCGACGAGCATCTGCCGGGAATCTATCGCGCGATCGAAGGCTCGCTTCGGCCCGGCGCCGCGCTGGGCTTCGCGCACGGCCTGACGATCCACTACGGGCTGATCGAGCCCCGCGCCGACCTCGACGTCATCATGGTCGCGCCCAAGGGGCCCGGCGCGGCGCTGCGGCGGCTCTATACCGAAGGCAAGGGCATGGTCGCGCTCGCCGCGGTGGCGCAGGACGCGACCGGCGCGGCCTGGCCGCTGGCGCTGGCCTATGCCGCGGCGCTTGGCTCGGGCCGCGCCGGCGCCGGCGTGCTCCGCTCGACCTTCGAACAGGAGACCGTGTCCGACCTCTTCAATGAAAGCGCAGTCGTGTGGGGCGCTGTCCCCGCGATCCTCGAGGCGGGGTTCGAGACCCTCGTCGCCGCCGGGATCGATCCGCGCCTCGCCTATCTTGAATGCGTGACCGAGTTGAAACTCCTCGCCGACCTCGTCGCCGAGCGCGGGATCGCGGGCATGCGCGAAGCGATCAGCAACACCGCCGAATTTGGCGCGGCGAGCGGCGGGCACCGGGTCGTCGACGAGGCGGTCAAGGCGCGGATGGCCGCGATGCTCGGCGAACTGCGCTCGGACGCCTTCGCGCGGGCACTGCAGCAAGAGGCGGCGAGCGACTATCCGGCGCTGCGCGAGGCGCGGCGGGGCGCGCGAGCGTCGGCGCTGGAGGCCGCGCGGCTATCGCTCAAGGGCGAACCGGACCGCTAGGCTCGGCGCTCGCCTCGCGCTCGCCGACACTCGCCCGCTCGACATAGACGCGCTGGAGCCGGCGATGAATGTCGGCGACGAGCGGATTGCTCGCCTGCTCGGCACGGGTCTGTTCCTCGACCGCGCGCCGCGCGAAGTAGATGCGGTTGTCCTCGTGCATCTCGCCCTCCCGATTGAGCCGACTCGAACGCTATCACAATGGCGGAAAATCGACAAAAAAAGGGGCGCCCGGACACGCCGGACGCCCCTTCCGATCGGATGAACCGTTTCTCTCAGAAACGGGTACCGACGTTCAGCGCGAGCTGGTGGCGCTCGACGCCCTGCTCGTAGTTGCTGTAGCGATACTCGCCGCCGACATAGGCCTTGCCGGTCAGCGCGAACTGCGCGCCGCCGCCGATGCGGTAGCCGTCGAGGTCCTCCGAAGCGCTAACGATGCCGTTGGTCGCCGTGACGCGGGCATTGGTGTAGCCGCCCTTCAGGTAGACGTTGCTGCCGTCGGCGCCGAGCGGGAAGCTGACGCGGCCGCCGGCATAGAGGTCACGGCCGGCCTTGAGGGTGCCTTCGGCCTGGCGGTCACGGACGGTCGAGTCGGACGCTTCGAGGTCGACACCGAGCGAGGCCTTGTTACCGAGCGCGAAGTCATAGCCGGCGCCGATGCCGTAGAGGACGCCCTCGTCCTTGTACTTGTCGACGAAATTGGCGTCGCCGACGTTGGCGCGCACCGCGTCGTAGCCGACAAGCGCCTCGACGCGCGGGCCCTGCACCGGCGCGGCGGCGGCGGGCGCCGCAACGATGGCCGTGGTGGCAAGGGCGGTCAGCGCAAGAAACTTCTTCACAGATATTCTCCTGATTATCATTGGAACGGGTCTGTCACGACCTGCTCAAGGCGGCATGTGGACAGGCCGCTCGCCAATGTGAAGGGCCAACGCGCACAAAAGTTTCGAATTTGTCGACGAACTGATGCCGTGCCTTACTTTCGCCTTTCTGCGCTGAACATCGGTTCAGGTATACGTATGCTTGCTGAACAGGCGTTCAGGCACGGCGTGATTACCATTCATCAATCAGCAAGAATTCCATTGCGGCGACCGGGCGACGCAAACGGGCACGGCGGCGAAATCGCCGCGCGCAACCTGCCGATATTCAGTGATTGGAGGCTACTTGCCCCGCTTCTTCCGGTGGCTCTCGAGGTCGAGCACGCTGTTCTCCCCCTCCTGCCCTTCGAGGAGGCCAAGCCGGCGGGCGACTTCCTGATAGGCCTCGGCCTCGCCGCCGAGGTTCTGGCGGAAGCGGTCCTTGTCGAGCTTCTCGCCCGAGCGCATGTCCCACAGGCGGCAGCCGTCGGGGCTGATCTCGTCGGCGAGAATGATGCGGCTGAAGTCATTCTCCCAGACGCGGCCGAACTCGAGCTTGAAGTCCACCAGCCGGATTCCGATTGCCGCGAACAGCCCGGCCATGAAGTCGTTCACGCGGATCGCCATGTCGGCGATGTCGTTCATTTCTTCCTGCGTGGCCCAGCCGAAGCAGGCGATATGCTCGTCCGCGACCATTGGATCGCCGAGCGCATCGTCCTTGAGATAATATTCGATGATCGTGCGCGGGAGTTGCGTCCCTTCCTCGATCCCGAGGCGCTTGGAGATCGAACCCGCCGCGACGTTGCGGACGACCACCTCGATGGGGACGATCTCGCACTGCCGGATCAGCTGCTCGCGCATGTTGAGGCGGCGGATGAAGTGAGTCGGCACGCCGATGGTCGCGAGCGCGGTGAAGATATGCTCGCTGATCCGGTTGTTGATGACGCCCTTGCCGTTGATCGTGCCGCGCTTCTGCGCGTTGAAGGCGGTCGCGTCGTCCTTGAAATACTGGATAAGCGTTCCCGGCTCAGGGCCCTCATAGAGGATCTTGGCCTTGCCTTCGTAGATCTGGCGGCGGCGAGCCATAAAGCGGTGCTTCCGTTTCTAGGGATGATTTGGCACCCGCCATAGAGAGCCGCCGCCAGCGAAGCAACGAAGCGGTCAGTCCGGATCGACCTGCCGGGCGTAAGAAACGTCGCTCCGGGCGTTCAGCCAGGCGCCGATCCGGAACCGCCGCCACAGCCAGATGACAAGGCCGGCCATCAGTGCCCAGGGAAGAAGCGCCGCGCCGGCGATGATCAGGAAGGCCGCCGCCCGTTCGAAGTTCAGCCCGGCGGTCGCGAAGGCCCGGGCGATCGGCTTCTCCTCGTCGGTGCTGGGCGCGATCACTCCGGAGCCATAGCTGAAGGACATGGGCGTGGTCGCGTGGCTATTCTCGGCCTCCTTCTTCTGTTCACCGAGCGCACGGATCTGGGCGCGAAGCTCCGCCGCTTCGCTGAGCAGGCGATCGCGAACGACATCGCTGAGACCGCCTCGGCCGAACTCAAACGAAGATGGCTACGGTCTGGCGCCCGGCGAGGATCCGCTCCCCTGCTTCGTTCCACAACGTCATCGACTGCCGCGAGTAACCGTCGGCGGTGCTTTCCGACGTGGCGCCCGCAAGATACCAGGCGCCCGCATCGGTCGGCAGCCGATCGAGGTCGAAGCTCCAGCTCAGCGAGCTGATCACGCCGAACTCGGGAAACACCGGCATGGCGGCGGGCGGGAGGACGTCGGCGAGCGCGATGAGCGAGACGAGCGGGTCGGCGCCATCGGCTTCGCGCATGCGCGCCCACATCAGAAATTCGGGTGGACCGCCCTGGAAAGGCAGCCCGCCGCTGACGTGGCGGATGTCGTAATTGGCGGCGAAGGTCGGCCCCTGCCCGCTTCCGAGCACGGCAGGAAAACTGTCCGGCGCGTCGGCGCCCGGCGCCTCGATCCGCTCGTGCGCGACCTTGCTCGTGCGCGGCGCGCCACAGAAGAAGGTCAGGCGTGCGGCCAGGCCCTGCTCGCCATGGACGTCGACGCCGACGGTGGTCGCCGACCGGCCCTGCCGAAGAATTTCGGGTCGCAGGGTCAGCCGGCCCGCGGCGGGCCCGATGAAGGCGGCATGGACCGAGCGCAGCGGCGGCAGGTCGGGCAGCGCGCGCGTGGCCGCCGCCCAGGCGAGCGCAGCGGTCATCCCGCCGTAGAGCGTGCGCCCCTGGCTCCAGCTCGGCGGTGCGTCGAGCGTGAGCGGGTCGCCGGTCATGGAACCGACGACCTCGGCGAGGCTGGGTGCGGTCACTCGCCCTGGAACCGGTTCGAGCGCGGGAAGCCGAGCGGCGCCATTCGGCCGCTTGCCCCGCGGATCGCGCGCCACGGGGTGAGGTCGGTCTCGCTGCGGGTGCGGCCGGTCTCCCCGCCCATGCTCCAGCTCAGTCCCTCGGCGGCCTTGAGCACGGTGACATCGGCCAAGCCGCCATCACGGTAGCGCTGGAGCTGGACCCCGGCGCCGCGGCCCATCTCGGGCAATTCGGTGAGGTTGAAGACGAGCAGCTTGCGATTGTCGCCGACCACGGCGACGGCGTCGGCCTCGGCCGGGATCGGGCGCAGGACCTGCAGCTTCGAACCCTCGCGAAGATTCATCAGCTGCTTGCCCTTGCGGGTCTCGGCCAGCACCGCTTCGCCGCTGGTGACGAAGCCGCGCCCGTCGCTCGACGCGGCAAGAAGTCGGTGCGACGGCTTGACCACCAGCATCGCCGCGATCTCGACCTCGGCGTTAAGATCGATCGACAGGCGGATCGGCTCGCCGAAGCCGCGGCCGCCGGGCAGCTTGTCGCCGCCGAGCGTGTAGACCCGTCCATTCTCGCCCGCGATCAGGATCTTGTCGGTCGTTTGCGCGTGAAGCGGCTTGCCCCACAGTTCGTCGCCCTCGCGGAATTTCAGCGTGTCGAACTCGGCCGGCGCGAGATGCCCCTTCATCGCCCGGATCCATCCACGCGCCGAGAGGATGACGGTGATCGGCTCCTTCTCGATCATCGCCGACCAGTCGATCTCGGCGCGCGCCGCCAGCGGCTTCTCCTCGATCGTGGTGCGGCGCGCGTCGCCGAACTTCGCCTTGACGCTCTCCAGATCCTTCTTGAGCCGGTTGCGCTGCTTGCGTGGGCTGTCGATCAGCGCGAGCAGGTCCTCGCGCTCCTTCGACAGCGCGGTCCGCTCCTTGGCGATCTCCATCTCCTCGAGCTTGCGCAAAGAGCGCAGGCGCATGTTGAGGATCGCCTCGGCCTGCCGGTCGGTGAGGCTGAACTCGGCCATCATCACCGCCTTGGGCTCATCCTCGGTGCGGATGATCTCGATGACGCGGTCGAGGTTCAGATACGCGACGAGGAAGCCGTCGAGCAGCTCGAGCCGGTCCTCGATCTTGCCGACGCGGGTGCGCGAGCGGTTGAGCAGCACCTCGATCTGGAACTCGAGCCAGGCCGCGAGGCAGGACTTCAGCCCCATGACCCCCGGCGTGCGGTGCTGGTCGAGGACGTTGAGGTTCAGCGGAAAGCGGATCTCGAGATCGGTCAGCTTGAACAGGCTCTCGAGCAGCAGCGCCGGATCGACCGTCCGGCTGCGCGGCTCGAGCACGATGCGCAGGTCCTCGGCGCTCTCGTCGCGGACATCGGCGAGGATCGGCAGCTTCTTGTTGCCGATGAGTTCGGCGATCTGCTCGATCAGCTTGGCCTTGGGCACGCCGTAAGGGATTTCGGTGACGACGAGGTTCCAGCCGCCGCCCTTCTCCTTTTCCTGCTCGGCCCGCGCGCGAAGCCGGAAGCTGCCACGGCCGCTTTCATAGGCCGCCAGGATCGTCTCGCGCGCATCGACCAGCAGGCCCCCGGTGGGAAAATCGGGCCCGGCGACGAAGTCCATCAGGTCGCGGGTCTCGGCGGCCGGGTTGTCGATCAGATGCGCGGCCGCGTCGATCAGTTCGGTGACGTTGTGCGGCGGGATGCTGGTCGCCATGCCGACCGCAATGCCGCTCGCGCCGTTGGCCAGAAGGTTGGGGAACAGGCCCGGGAAGACCTCGGGCTCCTCCTCCTCGCCATTGTAGGTCGGGCGGAACGCGACCGTGCCCTCGTCGAGCCCGGCCATGAGCTGGGTCGCAACTGGGGTGAGCTTGGCCTCGGTGTAGCGGTAGGCCGCGGCATTATCGCCGTCGATGTTGCCGAAGTTCCCCTGCCCGTCGACCAGCGGGTAACGCAGCGCGAAGGACTGGGCGAGCCGAACCATCGCGTCATAGACCGACTGGTCGCCGTGCGGGTGATATTTGCCGATCACGTCGCCGACGACGCGTGCGGACTTCTTGTAGGCGCCGGCAGGATCGAGCCGCAGCAGCCGCATCGCCCAGAGCAGGCGCCGATGGACCGGCTTCAGCCCGTCACGGACATCGGGCAGCGAGCGGGCGGTGATCGTCGACAGGGCATAGACGAGGTAGCGCTCGGACAGAGCGGCATCGAACGGGACCTCAATCTCGGTTTCGCTAGGCTGCATGGGGGTGACGATTACGCGGTCTCGCGGCTTGCACCAAGGTCTAGAAATGATCCTTCACGAAGAGGCCGAACGCGAGGGCCTCGAGAAGACTTCCGGAATATAAGAGCTGCTCGGCGGGAGTAGTGGGCACAGAGACCCATCGCTGAAGCAATTGCTGCGCATAGGGTAGGTCGATAAGCTCGCGAGCGAGATTGCTAGTCTCAATCTCCTCGAGCGTCTCCAGCAAATCGTTAGGCCTGAATTGCTCCATCCAGTCTGCGCTTTGCAGCCCCCGCCGCCGCTCGTCATGCCATTCGGGCGGAAAGAGGGGACCGAAACATCGATCGAACAAGGGGCGACCGCCCTTCTCCGACACAAGATCGATAGCGGGCATCCCCAAGAACAACTTAGCCACCCGCAGATCCGCCGTGGGATCCCGAACGGACAGACCGTAATGCGCAGCGAGGGTCCGTTCCTCTAGGTCCACCACCTCAAGAGCCTGAGCACGCTCTTCGTGATAGAAACGTTGATCGTATCGGCCTTTTTCGGCGCGAATTGCCGCAACTCGTTCCTGAAAGTCTTGTCTGAAGAGATTACGACCTGGCGAGAAACGGTCCGGGCGCCGGGCAAGCTTCCTCAAGCCACGACGAACTCTGGCCGGAAACAGGACCGGAAATGACTGGTTCGCTACGGTCTTCCAATCAACATCCGGTAATAGCGCCAGTTTCTGCGCGAGCGGCCACCACCTTCCCAGGCCTTCTTCCCGTCTGACATCACCCAAGGCGTTGACGCCGCCCGCACTGACCGTGAGGTTTCCAATACTCCCAGTCAGGAGAATTGAGGCGCCCGTCGCGCTCGCTGCACGTCCAATCCCATCCCACCAAAAGACATTACGGACATTGAGGACCGAGCGCGCCGAAGTCGCATGGAACCGTCGAACCGTTTCCATGAACGAAGAGGAATCGTCTACCGTTCGGACGACATGATGCCGTGCGCCGCACCATCGTGCGACCGTTCCGGCCAATTCACTCTCGTCCTGGAGAAAATGCGGCAGACCACTGTCGAAAAACCCGCGGCTCGGAGCAGCGGTGAATGCGACGAGGTGTGGCTCGTGCCTTGCGGCCATCGTGGTAATCAAGCCACTGTCACGACCGGCGCTTAATTGCGTCGCCGCCAAGCCTCTCGACCGGCGCAAGGCTGCAGTGACTGCCTTTTCGACGATCTCGAAGACGCGCTCCGGCGACGGGGCGCGCTGCACTTGAGTGTCGGGATGCCAAATTCGAGTCCGCGATATGGCGGCTCCGTCCATGGAAAACGTAATAGCCTCGCCGGGGCCAAGTCGTCGAATGCCTTTGAACATGGTTGCGTCGAGGGAGGCCTCCGCCATGGCAAACGTTGCTGCTGAATATTCGACGTCGAGGATGGCCGGCATTCCCGCGCGATGCAGGGCTTGCGGGATGCTGGCACACATGAACACACCTTCGTGTGTCCCGTAGAACATGGGTAGCGATCCGAGAGGGCTTCGGGCCAAGGTCAGGCGCCGTCTCTCTGTCTCCCAGGCGCACAGAGTCCAGTCCCCGGGAACGACTTCGCCAATTGACGGACCCAGTCTCGTCCAAGCAAGAGCGAGCAAGCCGGCATCGCTCATGGGAACGTCTCGGCCTAGGCCAAGCCGCTCAATCAGTTCATCGCGGTCGCCAAGGCGACCTTCAGATATTACGATCCACCGGCCATCAGCCGATCGGAAAGGCTGCTGATCGTATCGATCCTCCGGAAGCGCGGCCAAAAGTCGCTTCCCGAACGAGGCCGTTTCGACCGACGCGGCAAAACAAGCATCCGGCCCTAAAGACGTTTGCGCGTCGAGCAGCGCTTTGAGAAGTTGCTTACTCCGAGGTGTCGAGCCGCCAATGGCAGCGGCAAGCCCGCTCATTTAAGAGCTGCGGCCCGGCCGCCAGCACTCAGGAGCGGCGGCTGCCCGGATTGCCGTCCTTGTTGCCAGGATTTGCGCCATTCTCGGCACCGCCGGCAACCATGCGCTTCAGTTCGGGCTTGTTCCAGGTCTTCTTCATCGTGAGCCGCCTTTTCATGCAACTGCGGCCACCGAGCAGCGGCCATTGGTAAGTTGCCGTTATCAGCCCAAAATGGATGTATGCAAGTGCCTATACTGACACGAAGGGCGGAAATCCGCATCAGTTCGGGTCAGTTCGGTTGTATCCGCCACGGTGGAAATCGTCTCGCTTCGCCCGCTCGATAGAGAAACACGATGTTACCGGCCGGATCGCGCAGCCGTGCCTCGCGCCACAGCCACGGCTGGTCGCGGGGGCCGTGCTCGAACACCATCCCGCTCCGCGCGAGCGCTTCGACCCGGGAATCGAGATCGTCGCACTCGAAGTAGACGGCACTGGTCGGCGCGATCTCCTCGTCGGGATCGATCTGGACCGAGAAGGTGACCCCGCCCCAGGCCTCGAAGCGCGCGTAGCCGTTGACCGGGCTGTCGACGATCTGGTGGAGCCCGAGCTTGCGATAGAAGGCGACCTGCGCGGCATAGTCCTTGCCGGTGACGGTGACCTGGTTGAGCCGCGGCGCGCCGCCGACGTCGAGGCGGACCCGGCCGTGACCCATCGGTCCCGCCCCCTCGCCCAGCCCCGGCGCCTCGAGCAGGGCAAGCCGGACGAACTGGCGCGCGGCAGCGACGGCATCGGGCAGGCGCTTGCCCTCGGCGAGGCCGACCGCGATCGCGCTCGCCAGCGTGCAACCGGTGCCGTGGCTGTGCGGGGTTTCGATCCGCGTGCCCTGCCAGCTGGTGAGATTGTCTTCCTCGATCAGGGCGTCGGCGACCGCCTCGCCCTCGTCGTGCCCGCCCTTGACCAGCACCGCGCAGCGATGGGCAGAGACGAGGCCAAGCGCACCCTCGACCGGGTCTTCCTTGCCGGTCAGCCGGACGAGTTCGGGAAGGTTCGGCGTGGTGACGGTGGCGAGGTCCATCAGTTCGCCGAACGCCTCGATGGTCGCATCGTCGGCGAGCGCGGCGCCGCTCGAGGCGATCATGACCGGATCGAACACCAGCGGGATCTTGCGTTCCAGCCGCGAGAGGCGATCGGCGACGACCCGCGCGGTGAAGGCCGAGCCGATCATCCCGATCTTGATCGCGTCGGCGCCGAAATCGGACAGCACGCTGTCGATCTGCGCGAGCACGATCTCGGCTGGAACCGGATGGACCGCTTCGACCCCGAGGCTGTTCTGCGCGGTCACCGCGGTGATCGCCGTCAGCGCATGGCCGCCGAGCATGGTCACGGTCTTAATGTCGGCCTGGATGCCGGCACCGCCCCCGCTGTCCGAGCCGGCGATGATCAGGATCTTCGGGATGCGATGCTCGGTCATGGTCATGGCCTCGATGCGGCATCCCGCCTTAAGATTTCGCCACCTTGAGCTGGGCGGCCTTCGATCGCGTGGGCCGGTCGAGGAGTTCGCCGCCACAATTGGGACAACGCTCGTCGAGTGCTTCGGCGCACGGGCTGCAAAAGGTGCATTCGAACGAGCAGATGAAGGCGCCCGGCAATTGCGCAGGGAGCGGTTCGTGACAGCGCTCACACGCCTGCTTCATCTCGAGCATCAGGCGGCCGCCTTCTCGACCGCGGCGCAGATCTCCGCAACGACGTCCTCGACCTCGGCGCGGTCGTCTCCCTCGGCCATCACGCGGATCAGCGGTTCGGTGCCCGATTTGCGAATGACCAGCCGCCCGCGTCCGTCGAGACGGCGCTCGGCATCGGCGATGACCTGCTTGACCGCGGCGTCCTCGAGCGGCGCGCCGGCGGCGAAACGGACGTTGCGCAGCAGCTGGGGCACCGGATCGAACTGGTGGAGGAGCTCGCTCGCCCGGCGCCCCTGCCCGACCATTGCCGCGAGGATCTGGAGACCCGCGACAAGACCGTCGCCAGTAGTCGCGTGATCGGTGAGGATGATGTGGCCCGACTGCTCGCCGCCGACATTGCAGCCCTTCTCGCGCATCGCCTCGAGGACATAGCGGTCGCCGACCTTGGTGCGGTGGAGGGCAAGGCCAGCCTGGCCAAGATGCCGTTCGAGTCCGAGATTGCTCATCACGGTCGCGACCACGCCGTCGCCACGAAGGGTCCCCATCCGCTGCTGGTCGAGGGCGATCAGCGCCATCAGCTGGTCGCCGTCGATCACCTTGCCATGCTCGTCGACGACGATCAGCCGGTCGGCGTCGCCGTCGAGGGCGAGCCCGATGTCGGCCCCGCTCGCCACCACGGTTTCCTGGAGGATCTGCGGGTGGGTCGAGCCGCAGCGGTCGTTGATGTTGGTGCCGTTGGGCTGGACCCCGAGCTGGATGACTTCGGCGCCCAATTCCCACAATGCGTCGGGTGCGACGTGATAGGCCGCACCGTTCGCGCAATCGACGACGATCTTGAGGCCGTCGAGCCGCAACTTCTCGGGGAAGGTCGACTTGGCGAAATGGACGTAGCGGCCGCGCGCGTCGTCGATGCGCTTGGCCCGCCCGATCTTGCCCGCCTCAACCAGCTCGACCTTGCCTTCGAGCGCTTCCTCGATCGCCAACTCGTCGGCGTCGGACAGCTTGAAGCCGTCGGGGCCGAACAGCTTGATACCATTGTCGTAGAAGGGATTGTGGCTGGCCGAGATCATCACACCGAGGTCGGCGCGCATCGAGCGGGTCAGCATCGCAACCGCAGGGGTCGGCATCGGCCCAAGGAGCACCACGTCCATCCCGACGCTGGTGAAGCCGGCGACGAGCGCGCTTTCCATCATGTAGCCCGACAGGCGCGTGTCCTTGCCGATGACGACGCGGTGGCGGTGGTCGCCGCGAAGAAAGTGGGCGCCGGCGGCCTGCCCGACGCGAAGCGCGACGTCGGCGGTCATGGGAGCCTTGTTGGTGAGACCGCGGATACCGTCGGTGCCGAAGAATTTGCGAGCCATGACGCTCGCCCTAGCGCGTCAGGCGAGCCATCGCCACAGGCCGACGGGAATGGCGTGCGCCCAGGTCGCGCCGAGCCACAGGATGACTCCGCCGACGAGCGCGGTCGTGCCCGGATAGGCGAAGCCGCGGCCGAAAGGCACGAAGCTCGTCGCGCGCTCATACGCCGCCCACCGCTCGCCCAGTAGCTGTTCCTTCTTCGCGTCCTGCGCCCTGGCTCCAAACAGCGCGAGGATGGCGACCGGCACGGCGAGCGCGATGGCGCTCGGCACCGGGTTCACGAGGAGGTGGACCCCGGCCCAGATCGCGAAGCTCCACATCATCGGGTGGCGGGTCCAGCGGAAGATTCCGGCAGGCGGCCCGATCGCCGCGTCGGGGCGCGACAACGTCTCGACCGCCGGATTGCGGACGAAGGATCCGACGAGGAGGATTGCGGCCAGGAGCATCAGCACCGCCGCGACGTCCCAGCCCCACGACGGAACGGCCCAGAGCGGCGCCTGTCGCCCGCTCGCATGGCGGAAATAGACCGACAGGAGGAAGGTCGCGAAGGCAACCGCCGAATAGAGACCGAGGAAGCCCTTGGGCCCGAGGCGTCCGACCAGCGGTGCCCGAAGCGGGTGGGACAGCAGGAAATGCGTCGCGACGAACAGCGCCGCGAACAGCGCAGTCAGTCCCGTGTCGTTCACCGCCGGTAGGCCTCAGGCAGCGCGCCGCGCTCGAGCGAGCGATAGCGGTCGCGAAGCCGCGTCTGGCGGGTGACGAGCGGCTGCTCGACCCCGTCGATCATCACGACTTGCGCCGCGCTCTGGTTGTCGAGCGGGTCGCCGTCCCAGATGACGACGTCGGCCCGCTTGCCCGCCGCGAGGGTCCCGACGTCGGTGATGCCAAGCGCTTCGGCCGGACCGGAAGTGATCGCCTTAAGCGCCTCGCCCCAGCTCAGCCCCGTGGCGCCGGGCAGCTTTCCGATGCCGACGAGATTGCCGGCATACCAGCGGGCGCGGAACGCCATGCGGGTGTCGTCGTCATTGATCGTGCCGATGGCGACCTTGACGCCCGCCGCGCGCATCCGCCCGACATTGCTCTGGGTCGCCGCGATCGTCTCGAACTGCGCGGGAAGATCGCTCAGCGCCGAGGCGATGACCGGGATGCCCGAAGCGGCGAGATCGCGCGCGACGGTCCAGCCCTCGTCGGCGCCGACGATGACGAGACGCAGCGCGGGGAATTCGCGCTTGAGGGCGATGACCTGCCGGAGGTCGGCCGCACGCTCGGCATGGACAAGCAGGATCTGCCGCCCGCGGACTACCGGCACGAGTGCCAGCGCGTCGAAGCGGGTGAGGAGCACGTCCTGGTTGCGGCGCGCGTCGTAGGAGCGGCTCTCGTTCGGGTTCGAGACGACCGGATCGCTTTGCGCATCGGTCCCGCTCCGGCCCGCGCGGTCGCGCGCCGGGCTTGCACCGCCCGCCACCTGCTGCGCTTCGCGCAGCGCGTTGCGGAGGAGGACGTGGGCGGCGCTGCGGCTGCCACCGGCCTGCGCCGCGCCCTGCTCGCCCAATTCGACGAACTGGAACAGTCGCGCCCGGGTGACCGGCTGCGAATCGGCGCCGGTGTCGATCAGCGCGCCCTGCCCGGCGAAGATGCTCTTGCCCGCCGAGGGCGCGACGACGGCGCGGGTGATGCCCCCTGCCCGGTTGACCGCGACCGGCGCGGCCTCGGGATTGATCGCGGTGGCGACGTCGAGCGCGGCGCTGAACGGCCCTTCGGAACTGGTGTCGTTGGCCTGGTCGACCGCATCGACATCGGCGAGCCCGAGGCGCGAGAAGCCCGCGACGATGCCCGGCGTCACCCATTTACCGGTGGCGTCGATGACTCGGGTGCCGGCGGGCAGCTTCATCCGGATGTCGCCGGCGGCGACGATTCGGCCGTCGGTGATGACGACCTGCCCGTTGGGGATCGGCGCCGAGCCATCGCCGAGCGCGACAGTGCCGCCCGAGATGACCACGGTGTCGGCAAAGGCGGGCGCGGCCAGCACGAGGGCCAGCGCGGTGAAGGCAGCAGCGCGGATCACTTCACATCCCCTTCGCCGGTCTGGCCGAGCTCGAAATCGCTGACCGGCCGCAGCCTTGGATTATTGGCATCGTACATGAGCGCGCCGTCGATCCAGACCCGCTCGGGCCGCGTGTAGGTGCTGAAGGGATTGCCGTTCCACAGCACGACGTCGGCATTCTTGCCGGCCTTCAGACTGCCGATACGGTCGGCCATGCCGATCGCCTTGGCCGGGTTGATGCCGAGCCAGGTCCAGGCATGCTCCTCGGTGATCGGAATACCGGCGCGCTTGCCGGCGGCCATCGCCTTGGCGGCTTCCTGATTCAACCGCTGGATGCCGTTGGGGTCGTCCGAGTGGACGATGGCACAGGCCCCGGCGCGATCGACGAAGGCGATGTTCTCGGGGATGGCGTCATAGGCTTCCATCTTGAAGCCGTACCAGTCGGCCCACATCGCCGAGCAGATGCCGTTGGCGCGCAGGAGATCGGCAATCTTGTAGCTTTCGACCGCATGGTGGAACGCGCTGATCTGATAGCCGGCCTCCTTGGAGAGGTCGATCATCTGCGCCATTTCGTCGGCGCGATAGCAATGGTTCTGGACGAGGATCTTGCCCTCGAGCACGCCCTTGAGCGTGTCCATGGCGAGGTCCTGCTCGGGCGCCTCCCCGCCGTTCTTCTCATACTCGTCCCACTTGCGCTTGTAGGCCTTGGCATTGATCCAGGTCTGGCGGGTGACGGCGATGTTGCCCATCCGGGTCGAGGGGCCGCCCTTTTCGCCATAGACTCGCTTGGGATTCTCGCCGCAGGCCATCTTGAGGCCGTAGGGCGCGCCCGGGAACTTCATGCCCTGGACGGTGCGCGCGGGGACGTTCTTGAGGATGACCGACCGGCCGCCGAAGAGATTGGCCGAACCGGGCAGGATCTGGAGCGTGGTGATCCCGCCATTGGCGAGCGCGCGGCTGAAGCCGGGGTCTTGCGGCCAGACGCTGTGCTCAGCCCAGACTTCGGGGCGGGCGGGCGCAGTCGCCTCGTTGCCGTCGTCATGCGCGGCGACGCCGGGCGAGGGATAGTCGCCGAGGTGGCTGTGAATGTCGATCACGCCCGGCGTCACATATTTGCCGGTGCCGTCGATGGTCTGGGTCCCGGCCGGAGCGGCGACGGTCTGGCCGACCGCCTGGATCTTGCCGTCGGCGAACCAGATCTGGCCATTGTCGATCCGGCCGCCCTCGCCGTCGAGGATGGTCACCCCCGTGATGACGACGGGCGCACCGCCGTATCGCTGGTAGGTCGAGGGGAACGGGTTTTCGGGAATCCCGATTCGCTCGCCCTCGTCCTTGTCGCTGGTGCCGGTGGTGGCGCATCCCGCCACCACCAACGCTCCGAACACCGCCGCTGTCAGCCCCCGCCCCCGCATCGGCTCAGTCCTTCCGCTTGTCCGAAGGGATGTCCTCGCCCTGCGGGAACATGCCGGGACCCTGGTTCTCGGCCAGTTCGGCACGGCCGGCGAGTTCGTCGTCGCGGCCGAGCGTGTCGAGGTGCATCCAGCGCTTCACGATCGGGCTCAGCAGCAGCACGACGACACCGGCGCCGATCGCGATCCAGCCGAACATCCCGTAGATGTGGAGGAGGCCTTCCTTGCTGAGATCGCCGCCTTCGCCGCCGGTCGCTTCGCCGATCTTGCCCGCGACGAAGTTGCCGACCGCGGTCATGTAGAACCACGCGCCCATGATGAGGCTGGCGAGGAACTTGGGCGCGAGCCGGTTCATCGCGCTCAGGCCCACCGGCGACAGGCAGAGTTCGGCGGTGGTGGCGAAGAAGTAGTAAGCGAAGACGAGGAAGACCGGGGTCATCACCGCCACGCCGAACGCCTGCGCGCCGAACACGAGGACGAGGTTGGCAAGGCCCATCTGCGCCAGCGCGAGGCCGAACTTGGCCGGCGCCGACGGCTCGGCGTTACGCTTGCCGAGCGCGACCCAGAGCGCCGCGAAGACCGGCGCCATGATCATGATGAAGATGGGGTTGATTGACTGGAACAGCGAGGCCGGGACCCCGCCGCGATCGACGAACTTGTCGGTGAACAGGCTCATCGAGCCGCCCGCCTGCTCGAACAGGCCCCAGAAGAGCGGGTTCAGGCTGATCAGGAACAGGATGGCGAACATGCGCTCGCGCGGTTCCTTGGGAAGCTTGAAGCTTTCGTAGAGGACGTAGCCGAGAAGCGCGACGCCCGAGAGCGCGAGCAGGCCCTGGATGACGTCCTGATACTGGACCAGCGCCCAGATCACGGCGACCGAGGCGATGCCGATGCCGTAAAGCGTCATTTCCTTACTCTTGCTGAGCGGCGCCGGGGCTTCGCCCGCCCCGTTGAGCGCCTTCTTGCCGAGCACGAAGACGACGAGGCCCGCGAGCATGCCGATGCCGGCCAGACCGAAGCCATAACCCCAGCCGATCGTCTCGCCGAGATAGCCGACGAGGATCGTGCCGAGCGCGGCGCCGACGTTAATGCCCATGTAGAAGACGGTGTAGGCACCGTCGCGGCGGACGTCGGTCAACTTGTAGAGCTGCCCGACCATCACCGAGATGTTCGCCTTGAGGAAGCCCGAGCCGACGATGATGAAGGCGAGCGCGAGCCAGAAGACGTTGATTGTCGGGTCGCTCTGCCCACCGACGCCTTCGACCGCCATCAGGCTGTGTCCGACCGCGAGCAGCAGGCCGCCGTACAGCACCGCCTTGCGCTGACCGAGGTAACGGTCGGCGAGATAGCCGCCGAGCACCGGCGTGATGTACACGAGGCTGGTGTAGGCGCCGTAGATCAGCGAGGCCTTGCTGTCGGTGAACAGCCAGTGCTTGGTCAGGTAGAAGATCAGCAGCGCGCGCATGCCGTAGTAGGAGAAGCGCTCCCACATTTCGGCGAAGAACAGCATGTAGAGGCCCTTGGGGTGACCTGCGAACTCCGGCTCCTTCTGGACCGCGACCTTGCCACCGACGGCAAGGAAGACGACGAGGAGAAAGACGGCAATGGCGGCGATCCAGTCGCCTTCCTGCCACAGACCCATTGGCTTCATGCGCTACTCATCCCGTTCTGCACCGGCCCTGGCCGGCAAAAGTGGCGGCACCTTAAGGGATAAGTCCCCGCTGCCAAGCGCATTGTGACGGGCGGGGCTGAACCCTATGTGGCCGTGGCCCATGTTCAACGACCTCACCTCGCTCCGCTCCTATCTCGCCACCCGCCGCTCGGGACGGCCGCGCGAGATGGTCGGGCCGGGCCCGACCGAGGCGGAGATCGAGGCGATGATCGGCCTGGCGCTTCGCACGCCGGACCATGGCAAGCTTGCGCCCTGGCGCTTCGTCATCGTTGGTGACGACCAGCGCGATGCGCTTGCCGACCTGCTGCTGCGCGCGCTGTCCGATAACGACCCCGGCGCGACCGAAGCACATCGGGCGAAGGCCCGCGATTTCGCCCACAACGGCGCGGCGCTGGTGGTGATGCTCTCGGCGCCGGTCGCGAATCACAAGATTCCGGTGTTCGAACAAGAGATGTCGGCCGGCGCGGCGGCGATGAACCTCCTTCATGCAATCCACAGCTTCGGCTACGTCGGAAGCTGGATCACCGGCTGGGCGGCGTTCGACCCGACCGTCCGCGCCGCCTTCGCGCAAGCGCCGGACGAGCGCGTGGTCGGCTTCTTCTTCATCGGCAAGCCCGGTCGCGAGCTCGAGGAACGGCCGCGGCCCGACCCTCGTGCGGTCATCCGGCATTGGCAGCCCTGACCCGAGCGCCACTTGCACTTTTTCGCGCCGCACCGTATTACCACAGCATGACGCTCCGTGGTCGCTCCGAAGGCAAGCCGGTCTATGTCCGGCTCCGTGACATCATCGCCGACGCGATCGTGTCGGGCCGATATCGCGACGGCGACCCCCTCCCCTCGGTCCGTGCCTTCGCCGCCGATCAGGGCGCCAATCCGCTGACCGTCGCCAAGGCCTATCAGGGCTTCCAGGACGAAGGCCTGATCGTGGTCCGCCGCGGGGTCGGCATGTTCGTCGCCGAGGGCGCGCGCGACCGCCTGTCGACCAGCGAGCGCGACCTCTTCATCCGTGAGGAATGGCCCGCCGTCCGCGCCAAGATGGAGCGGCTCGGGATCGACCCGGCGGAACTGCTCGAACGCAGCTAGGCGAGCGCCTCGGCGGGCACCGCGTATAGCAGCTCGGCCCCCGCTTCCGCTCCCGCCGCAAGCCCGAGGGCCTCGGGCACCACAACCGACAGGAAATAGCCCGCCGCGGCGCGCTTGACCTGCGCGAACGGCGTGTCGCCGACCGCCGCCTTGGCTTGCCGCTCGAGCAGCCAGCCCGCGGTCAGCACCGCGCTCATGGTGAGGAACGGATAGCTCCCTGCGAGGCGGTCGTCGGTGTCGGCGGCGCGCAGGGTCGTCGCGACCAGCTCGACCGCGTCGACCAGGGCCGACAGGGTCGGTGCCTCGACCTCGGCGCGGATGTCGGCGATCAGGCTGTCGAAGGCGAGACCGCCGTCGAGCCCGAGCTTGCGCCCGACCAGGTCGGCGGCCTGGATGCCGTTGGTGCCCTCGTAGATTGGCGCGATCCGCGCGTCGCGCAGGTGCTGGGCGGCGCCCGTTTCCTCGACGAAGCCCATACCGCCATGGACCTGGATCCCGAGGCTCGCGACCTCGCAGCCGACGTCCGTGCCCCAAGCCTTGACCAGCGGGGTCAGCACGTCGCCGCGCATCGCCGCCTCCTTGTCGCCGCGATGGCCGCGGTCGATCTGGCCGAAGGCATAATAAGCGAGCGCGCGGGCGCCCATGGTGAGGCTCCGCATCCGCAGCAGCATCCGGCGGACGTCGGGATGCTGCTCGATCGCCACGGCCTCGCGCGACGAACCGCCTGCGCGCGCCGACTGCACCCGGCCGAGCGCATAGGCGACCGCCCGCTGGGTCGCGGCCTCGGCGATTCCGACGCCCTGCAGGCCGACGTTGAGGCGCGCGTTATTCATCATCGTGAACATGGCCCGCATGCCGCCATGCTCGGGCCCGATCAGCCAGCCGGTTGCCCCGCCCTCGTCGCCGAAAGCCATGGTGCAGGTCGGGCTCGCATGGATCCCGAGCTTGTGCTCGATCGAGGCGCAGCGAAGATCGTTGCGGCGGCCGTCGGGCAGAATCTTGGGCACCAGGAACAGCGAGATGCCGCGAGTCCCCGCCGGCGCGTCGGGCGTCCGGGCGAGCACCAGGTGGATGATGTTCTCGGCAAGGTCATGCTCGCCATAGGTGATGTAGATCTTGGAGCCAGTGATCGCCCAGCTCCCGTCGCCATTCGGGACCGCTCTGGTCCGCAGCGCCCCGACGTCCGAACCGGCCTGCGGCTCGGTCAGGTTCATCGTCGCGGGCCATTCGCCGCTGACGATCCGCGGCAGATAGTCGCGCTTCTGTTCATCCGAGCCGTGCGCCGAAATCGCCTCGATCGCGCCCATGGTCAGCATCGGGCACAGCGCGAAGGCGAGGTTGGCGGCGTTCAGGTCCTCCATCACCGCCGCGCCGAGCGCCAGCGGCAGGCCCTGCCCACCCGCTTCCTCGGGCGCGCTGATCGTGCCCCAGCCGCCCTCGACGAAATCGCGATAGGCCGCGTGAAAGCCCTGCGGCATGGCAACGCCGTCGGGCGACCATTTCGCGCCGACCGTGTCGCCGATGCGGTTCAGGGGCTCGACCTCGCCCTCGGCATATTGCGCGGCGCCTTCAAGTACGGCGGCAACGATGTCGGCATCGTTGGTGAGCTCGGCGATCCGGACCACATGCTCGAGGACGAAATGCTGTTCTTCGACCGGGCAGCGCAGCGCCATGTGACGTCATTCCCTTGTGACTGGTTCGGCTTTGCCATAGCGGCGGCATCATGTCGGGCAAGAGGACCGAAGTACGGCCGTTCGGGCCCGAGGCGATCGCGGCCGCGGCGGCGTTCATTCGCGCCGGGCATCCGGTCGCGGTGCCGACCGAGACCGTCTACGGCCTCGCCGCCGACGCGACCAATGCCGAGGCCGTGGCGGGCATCTATGCCGCCAAGGGGCGGCCGAGCTTCAATCCGCTGATCGTCCATGTCCCCGACCTTGCGGCGGCACGGCGGCTGGGCGAATTCGACGCGGCGGCTTTGGCGCTGGCGAAGCAATATTGGCCGGGGCCGCTGACACTCGTCGTCCCGCTCGCCGCCGACAGCCCGATCGCCAGCCTCGTCACGGCGGGCTTGTCGAGCATCGCATTGCGCGTGCCCGCCCATCCGGCGATGCGCGCCTTGCTCGAGGCGAGTGGCCGTCCGCTGGCCGCGCCGAGCGCCAACGCCAGCGGCCGGATCAGCCCTACGCGCGCCGCGCATGTGCTTGCCTCGCTCGATGGCCGGATCCCGCTGGTGATCGACGGCGGGCCGACCGCGCACGGGCTCGAGAGCACCATCATCGCCGCGACCGACGGCTCGCTGCGGCTGCTGCGCCCCGGACCGATCGTAATCGATGCGAGCAAGGAGACCCGCGGGATCGAGGCGCCGGGCATGCTCGAAAGCCATTATGCGCCCGGCAAGCCCGTCCGGCTCGATGCCGGTTCGGCGCGCGCGGGCGAATGGCTGATCGGCTTCGGATCGGTCGCGGGCGACGA
Organism: Sphingomonas rosea; assembly: GCF_039538065.1. Classification (NCBI taxonomy): domain Bacteria; kingdom Pseudomonadati; phylum Pseudomonadota; class Alphaproteobacteria; order Sphingomonadales; family Sphingomonadaceae; genus Sphingomonas; species Sphingomonas rosea. The sequence goes on along the minus strand of NZ_BAABBR010000001.1, from coordinate 2,074,277 downwards.
CAGCCTCAGCGCGTCGGGCGACCTCGTCGAAGCGGCGGCACGATTGTTCGATTGCCTTCACCGCGCCGATTCGGCCGCGGCGCCCCGGATCGCCGTCGCCCACGTCCCGGACGAGGGGCTGGGCCTCGCCATCAACGACCGGCTTCGCCGCGCCGCAGCGCCGCGCGACTGAGACTTATCCGCGGACGCGGGTCAGGATCGGCTTGAGCGAGGGGCGCTGGCGGCTGCGCCAGTAATCGATCGCATCCTCGGCCGCCAACGGCCGGGCGAAGAAATAGCCCTGGCCCGACGAGCAACCGAGCGCGGCCAGCGTGGTCGCCAGTTCGCGGCTCTCGATGCCTTCGGCAGTGGTCGCCATGCCGAGCGCGTCGGCAAGGCTCAGCACCGCCCGCACGATCGCCACGCTGTCGGGATCGATCATCATGCCGGTCACAAAGCTGCGGTCGATCTTGAGGACGTCGATCGGCAATCGCTGCAGGTAGGCGAGACTCGAATAGCCGGTGCCGAAATCGTCCATCGCCACCGTAGTGTCGAGCGCCTTCAGCGCGTCGAACACGCGGGTCGCGCGGCGCGGATCCTGCACGATCGCGCTTTCGGTCAGTTCGAGCGTGAGCCGCTCGCCCGAAAGCCCGCTCGACCGCAACGCGCCGGCAACCATCGCGGCAATGTCGTCGCGCGCCACCTGGATCGCCGACAGATTGACTCCGACGTAGAGCGGCAGCGTCTCGCCTTCCCGGGCGTCCCAGCCGGCGAGCGTGGTCGCCGCGCGGTCCATGGCCCAGCGGCCAAGAGTCAGGATCAGTCCGCTTTCCTCGGCGACCGGAATGAATTCGGTCGGGCTGATCTCGCCCCGATCCTCGTGGTGCCAGCGGGCCAGCGCTTCAAAGCCCGTGACCTCGCCGGTCTTGAGGTCGACCAGCGGCTGGTAGAAGAGGTCGAGCAGGTCACGATCAAGCGCACGGCGAAGCTCGGTTTCGATCGAGAAGCGGCGCCGCGCGAGGCTCGCTTCCTTGGGCTCATAGACTTCGGGACGGCCGCTTGCCTTGGCCTGCTTGACCGCGAACTGGGCGTTGCGGAACAGCTCCTCGGCGTCCTGGTCGGGTTGCATCAGTGCGACGCCAATCGCGCATTCGACCTTGATCTCGAGTTCGCTCAGGCGGAACGGCGCCTGCATCACTTCCTGAATTCGCGACGCGGCCTTGAGCGCATCGGCCACCCCGCCGCGGCGCAGCGCGACCACGATCCCGAATTCGTTGCCGCCGGTCCGCGCAAGCGCGTCGCCGGCCCGCAGCGCCGAGATCAGGCGCCGGGCAAAGGTGATCAAGAGTTCGTCGCCCGCGAGGCTGCCCATGCTCTCGTTGATCCGGCTGAAGCGGAGCATGTCGACGACGAGAACGGCGTGGCCGTTGAACGACGGGTCGGTCTTGCGACCGGCGGCCTCGACCATCTCGGTGAAGGCCAGGCGATTCGGCAGGCCGGTGAGGCTGTCGCGCAGCATTTCGGCGCGGAGCGTCCGCTCGGCCTGCACCTCTGCGGTGCGGTCGACCACGGACAGCAGCGCGCGCCGGCATTCGCCATGCGTCGGCAATGGCGCGAGCTTCAGGCGATAGAAACGCGCGGCGACCCCCGCCCCGTCGCGAAAATCGAGGTCAGCCCTGAGCCCGTCGTCCGCGAACCAGTCATCGAGGAACGTCGCGATTATGCCATCGCCGCTCAGGCACATCTTCGTCAGGCCGTTCATCGTCGAGGCGCTCGAGACGGCGACGGCTTCGGCGAAACGCTGGTTGTGCGCCGTGATCCGCATGCCGCCCGCTTCCAGTTCGAGGATCGCGGCGGCGATCGGCAGGGCATCGAGCAGCACCGTCCCATCCGCCCACAAGGGCAGTGGTTCGGACGTAGCGCTTCGCCTGGAAGCACGCTGGGACGAAGCCGGCATGCCGCGTCTATGCGCCCGAGGCGTTAAACTAACGTTTCCTTCGGCTGATCTTTCGTCACGGTTGCCGGGGGCGGTGCGATGGTCGATCAGGGTTGCGAACATAAATTGCGCAGAGGAGTGAAGATGCGACGATTGGGGATGGGTATCATGGCGGCGGCGATGTGCGTCGGGCTGACCGCGGCGTCGCAGCCGTCGAGCCTTTCAAACGCGGACCGGCAGGCACTGGCCAAGGCCGTAGCCTCGCCCGCGCGCAGCGATACCAACCGGGCCCGCGACCGCTATCGCAATCCCGCCGCCACCCTCGCCTTCTTCGGCGTGCGCCCCAGGGACACCGTGGTCGAGCTCGTCCCCGGCGGCGGCTGGTACAGCGAGATCATCGCGCCCTACGTCATCAACGGCGGCGGGACCTATTATGCCGCGGCGGCGGATCGCGGCCTCAATGGCTTTCGTGCCCTCTCGGCGAAGCAGCCGGCGCCCTTCGCCAAGGCTCGCCTCGCCAACTTCCCGGTTCGTACGGCCAGTGACGTCAAAGTGCCGGATGGCAGCGCCGACGTCGTGCTGACGTTTCGCAACGTCCACAATTGGGCGATGGGCGAGCAACCCTATGCGAGTGAAGCCTTCCGCCAGATCTACGCCATGCTGAAGCCGGGCGGAGTTCTCGGCATCGAGGAACATCGCCTGCCCGAGAGCGCCGACAGCGCGCGCGAGAAGAGCAGCGGTTATCTCAAGGTCTCGACCGTCCGCCGCCTCGCCGAGCAGGCGGGTTTTCGCTACGCCGGATCGAGCGAGGTCAACGCCAACAAGCGCGACACCGCCGACCATCCCGAGGGCGTCTGGACCCTGCCCCCGACCCTCCGGCTCGGCGACAAGGACAAGGCCAAATATCTCGCCATCGGCGAGAGCGACCGGATGACGCTGAAGTTCGTCAAACCCCGCTGACGCGGCCAACCCTCGGCGCGACCGGGTTGGTCGCAAGCCAGGCTTCGAGCGCGTCGAGGTCGAGCCCTGCGTCGAATGCGTCCTTGCCCTCGGCGAGCACGGAAAAACCGTCGCCGCCGCTGGCGAGGAAGTTGTTGACGTTGATGCGGTAGGTCGCGGCCGGATCGATCGGCTTGCCGTTCAGACTCATGTCGACGATCCGCTGCCCGTCGGGACGCGACAGGTCATAGCGGAAGGTGAACCCCGCCGAGGGCACCAGCAGCGATCCCACTCGCGCCTTGCCGTTCTCGACCTTGAACTGCTGCTCGAGCAGGCGCTTGAGCTGTTCGCCCGTCAGGCTCTTGACGACGAGATTGTTGCCGAACGGCTGGAGCGCGAAGATCTGGCCGTAGGTCACCGTTCCGTCGGCGCGCGGAATGAGGTCGGTGCGCACCCCGCTCGCGTTGATGAAGGCGATCTGCGCCCCGCCGCGATTCGGCGCACGGGTCGCGGCGAGCTGTGCATCGGAGATAAGTTCGGCGGCCGAACTTTCGTGATCGTCGGGATCCTTCATCGCCGCGCCGACCAGCTTGCCGACCACCCGTTCGGACGCAGGCCGCGCGGCCTCGACATAGCGCGCGACCAGCGCCTGGACGGCGGGATCGGCGACGGCGAGCACGGGAACGTTCTCGGCCTTGCTTGCGACCAGTTGGGCGTTCGAGCCCGGGCTGAAAGTCAGCCGGATGTCGGTCACCAGATAGCCGTTCTTGCCCGCGCTGGTCAGGAGCCGCTTCGCCCCGCCGGCCTCGACCGTGCAGGTGTAGGCGTTATGGGTGTGTCCGCTGACCACGACCGAGATCGCCGGATCGAGCTTGCCGAGCAGCGGCACGATCTCGCCCGACAGGCCGTCGCAGCCGAGCGTATCGTAGATCGGCGGCACGCGCCCGCCCTGGTGAATGAGGAGCACGATGGCGTTGACGCCCTCGGCCTTGAGTTTGGGCACCATCGCATTGGCGGTCGCGGCCTCGTCGGCGAAGGTCAGGCCCTTGACCCCCGCGGGCGTCACCAGCGTGGCCGTGTCCTTCAGCGTCATGCCGATGAAGCCGAGCTTGACCGGGCCGACCTGCTTGATCGCGGTCGCCGGGAACAGCGTCGTCCCCTGCTCGGTCAGGACGTTGGCCGCAAGGTAGCGGAAGCTTGCGGGCGCATGCGGTTCGAGGCGGCAGGGAATGCGCGTGGTGAACTTGTCGCAGCCACCGTTCTGGATTCGCAGCAGCTCGCCCGCGCCCTTGTCGAATTCGTGATTGCCGACCGAGGCGAGCTCGAGGCCCGCGAGGCCGAGCGCCCTGATGGTCGGCTCGTCGAGGAAATAGGCCGAGACCAGCGGGCTCGCACCGATCAGGTCGCCGGCCGCCACGGTGACGCTCTGGTGCCCCGCCCGGAGGCGCTGGAGCGTCGCGGTCAGCTGCGCCGCGCCCCCGGCCCGGAACTTGGTCGTGGTCCCGTCGGCATTGCGCAGCGGCACCGGGTCCTTGGGCGTCTCGAGATTGCCGTGGAAATCGTTGAGGCCGAGGATCTGCACCTCGACCGGGGCTGCCGGCGCGACCGGCTCGACCAGCGGCGCGCGCTGCGCCGTGCAGGCCGAGAGAAGCGCGCTACACGCGAGCAGCGAAAGGCGTGAAATCGGTACGCTCATCGAAGACATCCATTCCTTCGCGGCGCTTGAGCGCCTTGACGATCTGCGTGGTCACCGGAAGCAGCAATACTTCCCAGCCGACCTTGAGCGCCCATTGGGTCAGCAGCACCTTGAGCACAAGCTCGTTCGTCCAGCCGGCGGCACCCAGGAAGGCGAGCGGATAGAAGATCAGGCTGTCCACACCCTGACCGGCGACCGTGCTTCCGACGAAGCGCGTCCACATGTGGCGCCCCTGTGTCCACACCTTCATCCGCGCGAGCACGATCGAATTGACGAACTCGCCCGCCCAGAAGGCCGCGATCGAGGCCATGACGATCCGCGGGACCTGGCCGAAGACCTGCTCATAGGCCGCCTGGCCCTCCCACGTCGGCGCCGGCGGGAGCGCGACCACGACGAAGCTCATGAAGGCCATGAACAGGAGCGCCGTGGTGCCGACCCAGATGCAGCGCCGGGCGTGGGCATAGCCATAGACCTCCGTCAGCATGTCGCCGATGACGTAGGACAAGGGAAAGAAGAGGATTCCCGCGCCGAACGGCCATTCGCCGACCAGCGGCAGGTGGATGGTCGCCACCTTGCCCGCGCCGAGGATGTTCGAAAGCAGCAGGATGGTGACGAATGCCGCCATCACCAAGTCGTAATAGCGCAGCGATCGCCCGTGCAGCTTGCCCGCGTCGACCTTTTCGATGTCACCCATGGCTTGTCCCACCTATCCCGGGCCCGATGAAGATTATGCGGCTCGGGCGGTCAAGCCCGGGGTGACGAAGGGCGGGGTTCCGACTAGGCAGCGGCCATGACCGACGAGCAACTCATCGCCGCCGCCCGCGCCGCCGCCCTCAAGGCCTATGCCCCTTATTCGGGCTTCTCGGTCGGCTGCGCGATCCTCGGGGAGGACGGCACGCTCGTGACCGGCGCCAACATGGAGAACGCCTGCTACCGCCTCGGCATCTGCGCCGAGCAGAGCGCGCTCACCACCGCGCAGCATGCGTTCGGGCTCAAGAACATCGCCCGGATCGCGGTCGCCGGCGGTGACGGCTCGGGCGAGGCGCTGTCGGGCGAACAGGCGGTGAGCCCCTGCGGCGGCTGCCGCCAGGCGCTGCTCGAAGCCTCGCAGCTCGCCGGCCGCGACTTCACCATCCTGTGTGCGAGCGGTGACGGCTCGAGGATCGAACGGCACCGCCTTTCGGACCTCATCCCCCACGGCTTCGGGCCGGCCAATCTGTCGGACGCGGGCTAGGCCCGCAGCCAGCTCGTCCATTCGGCGGCCAGGGCGACCGCTTCCTCGTTGCTGGCGGTCGCGACGAACAGGGTGTCGTCCCCGCACAGCGTTCCGGCGACGCCCGGGAAGTCGGCCGAATCGAGCGCGACCCCGACGAGATGGGCCGAGCCCGGCGGCGTCTTGAGGACGACGAGGCTCGCCGCCGGCTCTGCCGAGCGCACCCATTCGGCAAACAGGCTCCGCAACCGCATGACATCGGGCCGGGCGGCGGTCAGGGTCTCGGGCAAGGCGTAACGGGTCTCGCTCCCGCGGCGCAGCTTCACCGCACCCAATTGGTCGAGGTCGCGGCTGACGGTCGCCTGCGTGACCTCGTGCCCGAGCGCACGGAGCGCGTCCACCAGCTCGTCCTGGCGGGTCAGCGTATGTCGTCGGAGGAGGTCGGCGAGCGCGGCGATACGCTTCGTGCGGCTGTCATTCATGGCTTCTATATGCACGAACTTGCATAAACATGCAAACGAGCGCATAGCCCGCCTCCCATGATTCGAACCGCCATCCTCGGCGCCTCCGGCTACGTCGGCGGCGAATTGCTCCGACTCCTCGCGCGGCATCCCGACTTGCGTCCGACGCGGCTGTTCGGGGACAGCAAGGCCGGTCAGCGGCTCGGCGCAGTGCACCCGCAGTTGAGCGGCGCGATGGCCGAAGTCGCGGTCGAGCGCTTCTCGGACGATGCACTTGACGGCATCGACCTCGTGTTCGCCGCCCTCCCCCACGGCGAAAGCCAGAAGATCGCGGGCGCGATCCTCGAGCGCGGCCTCAAGCTGGTCGATCTCGGCGCCGACTTCCGGCTGCGCGACCCGGCGGATTATGCACGCTGGTACGGCGAGCCGCACGCCGCGCCCGCCCTGATCGAGCGCTTCGCCTACGGCATCCCCGAGCTTCACCGCGACGCCATCCGGTCGGCGCAGGCCGTCGCGGCCGCCGGCTGCTACCCGACCGCGACCATCCTTGCGGTGAAGCCGCTGGTCGACGCGGGCCTGATCGACCCCGACAGCCTGATCGTCGATGCGGCGAGCGGGGTCAGCGGCGCGGGACGCGCGGTCAAGGAAGGGACCGCCTTCAACACGGTCGACGGCAGCTTCGCCGCTTACGGCCTGCTCAACCATCGCCACACCGCCGAGATGGAGCAGGAGCTTGGCGCGACCGTCCTCTTCACGCCGCACCTCGCGCCCATGACCCGCGGAATCCTCGCCACCTGCTACGCCGCCGCCGCCAAGCCGATGGACCCCGACGCCCCGCTCGCCGCGCTACGCCAGGCCTATGCCGGCGAGCCGTTCGTCCGGGTCAGCGACGACCCGCCCTCCACCAAGTGGGTGTCGGGCAGCAACGGCGCGGTCGTCACCGCCCGCTACGACGCGCGTACGGGCCGGGTCGTGATGCTCGGTGCGATCGACAATCTCGGCAAGGGCGCCGCCGGACAGATGATCCAGTGCGCCAATCTGATGTTCGGTCTCGACGAGACCGCCGGCCTCGCGGCCGAAGGAGTGTACCCATGAGCGTTACCGCCCCCGAGGGCTTCATCGCGTCCGGCCTTCATGCCGGGATCAAGCGGGTGAAGCCCGACATGGCCCTGCTTGCGACCGAGGATCATCGCCCGGTCACATGCGCCGCAGTCTTCACCCAGAACAAGTTCAAGGCCCCGCCGGTCCAGCTCGACCAGGCGGTGCTCGCCGCCAATGGTGGCAGGGCGAGCGCGGTGGTCGTCAACAGCGGCAATGCCAATGCCGGGACGGGTCAGGCCGGCTATCGCGACGCGCAGGCGATGCAGATCGCGGCCGCGAACGCGCTCAACGCCAGCACCGACCATGTCCTCGTCTGCTCGACCGGGATCATCGGGACGCCACTGCCGATGGACGTCATCCTCCCGGCCGTGCCGAAGCTCGCCAGCGCGCTGTCGGTCGAGGGCGGCGCCGACGCCGCGCGCGGCATCCTCACCACCGACCATGTCGCCAAGGAAGTCGTGGTTCGCGGTGACGGCTGGACGATCGGCGGGATGGCCAAGGGCTGCGGGATGATCGCGCCCAACATGGCGACGATGCTTGCCTTCCTCACCACCGATGCCGACGTGCCGCGCGAGACGCTCCAGGCGATGCTCGCGGCCGCGACGAACACCACCTTCAATACCTTGAACGTCGATGGCGCGACTTCGACCAACGACACCGCCATGCTCTTCGCCAGCGGCCGCAAGGGCGCGCCGGGCGACCTCGACGGCTTCGGCCGAGCGGTCGAGGAAGCGTGCCGCCAGCTCACCCTCAAGATGGCGCATGACGCCGAGGGCATGACCCGCCTTGCCCACCTCCACGTGACCGGCGCGGCGAGCGATGCCGAGGCGCGGATCGCGGCGAAGAACATCGCCGAGAACAATCTCGTCAAATGCAGCTGGTACGGCGCCGATCCCTACTGGGGCCGCCTGCTCGCCGCCGCCGGCTCGGCGGGGGTCGCGATGGACGTCGAGAAGAGCGCGGTGCTCTATGGCGGGATCAAGGTCGCCGAGGGCGGGATCGGGATCGCGCACGACGCCCAGGCATTGACCGAGCACATGCTCGGCACCGAGTTCCAGATCGAAGTGCAGCTTGGCTGCGGCAGCGGCGAAGCGCGGATGATCGGGATCGATCTCGGGCCCGGCTACATCAAGGAAAACAGCGTCACCTCATGAACGACATGCTCGCCAAGACCATGCTGACGCCGACCAGCACCGCCGAAATCCTCGTCGACGCCCTCCCCTACATCCAGCTGTTCGCCGGCAAGGCGGTGGTGGTGAAGCTGGGCGGTGCGGCAATCGATCCCGAGAGCGACCGGGCGCTGGCGCAGGACGTGCTGCTGCTCCGCTCGGTCGGCGTTCGCTGCGTGGTGGTTCACGGCGGCGGTCCGCAGGTCGACGCCATGCTGCGCCGGGTTGGCAAGCAGCCCGAGTTCAAGGACGGCCTCCGGGTCACCGATGGCGAGACGCTCGAGATCGTCCGCATGGTGCTGGTCGGCAAGATCAATCGCGACCTCGTCGCGACCATCAACAAGTCGGCCGGCGACGAGCCGGTCGCGGTGGGCGTCTCGGGCGAGGATGCCGGCCTGCTCCGGGTCGACCAGCGCGATCCCGCTTTGGGCTTTGTCGGTGACGTGACCGAGGTCCGCGCCGAGCTTCTCCTGCGCCTGCTCGATGACGGGATGGTGCCCGTCGTCTCGACCATCGGCGCAGACGAGTCGGGCCAGCCGTTCAACGTCAATGCGGACGAGGCGGCCAAGGCGATTGCCGTCGCCATGGGCGCCGAGAAGATCGTCTATCTCACGGCGGCGCCCGGCCTGCTCGCCGATCCCAAGGACGAAACCAGCCTGATTCCTCGCCTCACGTCGGCGGAACTTCGCCGGCGGATCGAGGACGACAGCGTCGGCGGGGGCATGATCCCCAAGCTCACCGCCTGCGCCGACGCCGTCGACAATGGAGTGCCCTTCGCCCACATCATCGACGGGCGCGTACCCCATGCGTTGCTGATCGAATTGCTGACCAAGCATGGCATCGGAACGATGATCAAGCGGGAGGCGAACTGGTGACCCATCTCCTCAGCCTCGCCGACCTGTCGCCGGGCGACCTCGACGCCATCCTCGCGCTTGCCGAGGACGCCCCCGCCCCCGTCCTCGCGGGCAAGGGCGCGGCGCTCTATTTCGAGAAGCCGAGTGCCCGGACCCGCAACTCGATGGAGCTCGCGGTCCATCAGCTTGGCGGCCACCCCGTCTACCTGACGCCGGGCGAGCTCGGGATCGGCACGCGCGAGAGCGTCGAGGACATCGCCCGGACCCTCGCCTGCTTCCACGGCGTGATCTGCGCGCGGGTGTTTGATCATGGCCTGCTCGAGGCGCTTGCCGCCGCGAGCCCGGTGCCGGTGGTCAACATGCTGTCGGGCAGCGATCATCCGCTGCAGGCGCTCGCCGACCTCCTCACCATCCGTCAGCTCTGCGGAGGGATCGAGGGCGTCAAGGTCGCCTACGTCGGCGACGGCGACAACAATGTCGCGCGCAGCCTCGCGCAGGGCTGCGCGATGCTCGGCGCCGCGCTGACCATCGTCGCGCCGGAGGGTTATCAGTTGAGCGACGCCCCCGCCGGGGTCGCCCAGACCGCCGACCTCGCCGCGGTCGAGGGTGCCGACATCGTCTACACCGACGTCTGGGTGTCGATGGGCCAGGACAGCGAGGCCGAGCGCCGCAACGCCGACCTTCACGCCTACCAGGTCAACGACGCGCTGATGGCGCGGGCACCGCAAGCCCATTTCCTCCACTGCCTGCCCGCACGGCGCGGCGAGGAAGTCACCGCCAGCGTCATCGACGGACCGCGCTCGGCGGTCTGGCGGCAGGCGGAAAACCGGATGCACAGTGCGCGCGGCGCGCTGATGTGGCTCCTCCAGAAGGACTGAACAACCCATGGCCAAGCTCAAGGTCGTGCTCGCTTATTCGGGCGGGCTCGACACCTCGATCATCCTCAAGTGGCTCCAGACGGAATATGATGCGGAGGTCGTCACCTTCACCGCCGACCTCGGCCAGGGCGAGGAAGTCGAGCCGGCGCGCGCCAAGGCGCAGATGCTCGGCATCCGACCTGAGAACATCTTCATCGACGACCTTCGCGAGGAGTTCGTCCGCGACTTCGTCTTCCCGATGTTCCGCGCCAACACGCTCTACGAGGGGCAGTATCTGCTCGGCACCTCGATCGCGCGGCCGCTGATCGCCAAGCGCCAGATCGAGATCGCGAGGGCGGTCGGCGCCGATGCCGTCTGTCACGGCGCGACCGGCAAGGGCAACGACCAAGTCCGCTTCGAGCTCGGCTATTATGCGCTCGAGCCCGACATCCGGGTCATCGCCCCGTGGCGCGAGTGGCAGTTCGCCAGCCGCGAGCAGCTGATCGACTTCGCCGAGAAGAACCAGATCCCGATCGCGAAGGACAAGCGCGGGGAAAGCCCCTTCTCGATCGACGCCAACCTGCTGCATTCGTCGAGCGAGGGGAAGGTGCTCGAGGATCCGGCGCAAGAGGCCCCGGAATATGTCCACCAGCGGACGATCAGCCCCGAGGACGCGCCCGACACGCCGACAATCATCACCATCGACTTCGAGAAGGGCGATCCGGTCGCGATCGACGGCGTGGCGATGAGCCCGGCGACGCTGCTGACCAAGCTCAACGAGCTCGGGCGCGACAATGGCATCGGCCGATTGGACCTCGTCGAGAACCGCTTCGTCGGCATGAAGAGCCGCGGGGTCTACGAGACGCCGGGCGGGACCATCCTGCTCGCCGCGCACCGGGGCATCGAGAGCATCACGCTCGACGGCGGCGCGATGCACCTCAAGGATTCGATCATGCCGCGCTATGCGAGCCTGATCTACAATGGCTTCTGGTTCGCGCCCGAGCGCGAGATGCTCCAGGCGCTGATCGACAAGAGCCAGGAGATGGTCACGGGGCGGGTCACGATGAAGCTCTACAAGGGCAACGCCACGGTGATCGGCCGCGAGAGCGACTATTCGCTCTACGACGAGGACCTCGTCACCTTCGAGGAAGGCTCGGGCAGCTACGACCAGCGTGACGCCGCGGGCTTCATCAAGCTCAACGCCCTGCGGCTGCGGATCGCGGCGCAGCGGGCGAAGAAGGTCGGCTGAGCGGCACGCCCAAGCTGAACAAGGTCTCGAAGGTCCAGGGGTCCGCGAGTCGATTTTCGCGGTCCTTGAGCCAGCGTTGAGAAAGAGCCGGGCGCAGCGCGTCCGGCTCCAGACAAGCAGGCCAAATCCTACTTATCAAGGGGCTGAAGCAGCTCCTTCCAGCGCGCGACCTGCGCGCGGACCTGGTCGGGCGCGGTGCCGCCATAGCTGGTGCGGCTGGCGACCGAGGCCTCGACCGTGAGGACGTCGTAGACGCGGCGGTCGATGCGCGGGTCGATGGCCTGCAGGGTCTCGAGCGGCAGGTCGGCGAGGTCGCAGCCGGCGTCCTCGGCGGCCTTCACCGAGCGGCCGGTGATGTGGTGGGCTTCGCGGAAGGGCACGTTGGCCTCGCGCACCAGCCAGTCGGCAAGATCGGTCGCGGTCGAGAAGCCCGAGGCGGCAGCGGCGCGCATCTTCTCGGGCACGAAGGACGCGCTCTCGACCGTGCCGGCGAGCGCGGCAAGGCTCAGCATCAGCAGGTCGTGCGCCTCGAACGTCGGCGCCTTGTCGTCCTGCATGTCCTTTGAATAAGCGAGCGGCAGGCCCTTCATGGTGATCATCAGGCCGGTGAAAAGGCCGACGATCCGGCCCGAATGGCCGCGCACCAGCTCGGCCGCATCGGGGTTGCGCTTCTGCGGCATGATCGAGCTGCCGGTCGACCATTGGTCCGAAAGCTTCACGAAGCCGAAGGGCGGCGAGGCCCAGAGGATCAGCTCCTCGGCGAGGCGCGAGAGGTGCAGCGCGCATTGCGCCGCGGCGCCCAGATAATCGAGTGCGAAGTCGCGGTCCGAGACGCTGTCGAGGCTGTTGGCGGTCGGCTGCGCGAAGCCGAGCGCGTCGGCGGTCGCGGCGCGGTCGGTGGCGAAGCCGGTGCCCGCCAGCGCCGCCGCGCCGAGCGGGGATTCGTCGGCGCGCTCGTCGGCGTCGTGAAGCCGCGACACGTCGCGCTGGAGCATCTCGGCATAGGCAAGGAGATGGTGGCCGAGCGTCACCGGCTGGGCGACCTGGAGATGGGTGAAGCCGGGCATGATCGTTCCGGTATGTTCCTCGGCGCGCGCGACCAGCACCTGCTGCAGCGCGACGATGGCCGACGCGGCCTCACGGCAGGCGCCACGGGTCCACAGCTTGAAGTCGGTCGCCACCTGGTCGTTGCGCGAGCGGGCGGTGTGGAGACGGCCGGCGGCGGGGCCGATCAGTTCGGCGAGCCGCGCCTCGACCAGCATGTGGATGTCCTCGAGATCGGGCCGATCGGGCACGCCATTGGCCTCGAATTCGGCTTCGATGGAGTCGAGGCCCGAAAGGATGGCGGCGGCGTCGTCGGCGTCGATGATCCCGCAATCGCGCAGCATGGCAGCGTGGGCCTTCGAGCCCGCGAGATCCTCGCGCCACAGGCGGCGGTCGACCGGCAGGCTGTTGTTGATCGCCTGCATGATGGCGCTCGGCCCCGCGGCGAAGCGGCCGCCCCACATCTGATTGCTGCTCATGACAGCGCGCATAAAGGCGTGGGCGGCCTACGTCACGTGCGGCCTGCCGGTCAGTCGGGCTGGACCTTTTCGAGCGCGGTCGCGAGCTCGGCCTGGCGGAACGGCTTGCTGAGGTGCGGGAAGGCCGGCGACAGGCTTTCGAGATCGGCATAGCCCGAGACGATCAGCACCGGCAGGTCCTCGCGGCGCTGGCGGAGCTGGACGGCGAGGTCGGTGCCGCTGATGCCGGGCATCAGCTGGTCGGTGACGAGGAGGTCGAAGCGCTCGCCCTTCTCGATGAGGGCGAGGGCAGCCTCGCCGCTGTCGGCCTCGATCACGCGGTAGCCGAGGTCGCCGAGCATGCCCGAGGTCGAGGCGCGGACCAGTTCGTCGTCGTCGACCAGGAGCGCGGTGCCGGCGCCCTGCACCTCGGCGTCGGGAGCGTCGGCGACGCCCGCCGCGATTCCCCCGCTCGCCATCGGCAGCCACAGTTCGATGGTGGTGCCCATGCCCGGCACCGAGCGGATGTCGAGCGCGCCGCCGAGCTGGGCGGCGAGGCCGTGGACCATCGAGAGGCCGAGGCCCGTGCCCTTGCCGATGCCCTTGGTCGAGAAGAAGGGCTCGATCGCGCGGCGGCGGGTCTCCTCGTCCATCCCGACGCCGGTGTCGCTGACGCTGAGGACGACATGGCGCTCGCCGGTGAGGCCGAGCTTCGCCCCCTCCCCGCCGCCGCTCGCGCGGGTGGCGATGGTGAGCGTGCCGCCGTCGGGCATGGCGTCGCGCGCGTTCACGCTCAGGTTGAGGAGCGCCATTTCGAGCTGGTTTGAATCGGCGAGCGCGGGCGGGAGGTCGGCGGGGACCTCGGTGCGCACCCGGACGCGGGGGCCCGAGGTCGAATCGATCAGCTCGCTCATCTCGGTGACGATCCGGCCGATGTCGATCGCCTGCGTCTGGAGCGGCTGGCGGCGGGCGAAGGCGAGCAGGCGCTGGACGAGCACGCGCGCTTTCTCGGCCGACGTCAGCGCACCGTCGACGAGACGGCCAGTGCGCTCGTCGAGGATCTGCTTGCGCTGGAGGAGGTCGAGGCTGCCGATGATGGGGGTGAGGAGGTTGTTGAAGTCGTGCGCGACGCCGCCGGTCAGCTGGCCCATCGCCTCGAGCTTCTGGCTCTGGCGGAGCGCCTCCTGCGCCGCCTCGCGCTCGGTGATGACCTTCTCGACTTCGCGCTCGAGGCCCTCGGTCAGCTGCTTCTCGCGGTCGATGTCGATCGAGGCGACCACGCCGCCGGCAATCTCGCCCGCTGGACCGCGGACCGACGCGGCGACGTAGCGCAGCCAGCGCAGCGACCCGTCGCCGCGCCGGACCCGGCATTCGAGTTCGGGCCGTTCCTCGCCGGCAAGCGCGCGGGCGAGCGGATATTCGTGGCTTTCGACCCGGCGGCCGTCGGCGTGGAAGGCGACATAGTCCTCGCCATAGGTTTGCTCGTTGGCGCTCGGGACGAGGTCGTGGCCGAGGAACTCGATGATCTGGTCATTGCCCCCCGTCAGTTGCCCGCTCGCGTCCGAGAACATGAGCCCGACCGGGACCGCTTCGAGGATGGCTCGAAGCTGCGCTTCATTTTCGAGCAGCGCCCGCTCGGCGGCCTTGCGGTCGTCGATGTCGGTGCAGGTGCCCATCCAGCGCCGGACCTCGCCCGCCGAATCGAGGATCGGCAGCGCGCGGCCGAGCACCCAGCGATAGTCGCCGCTGTGGTGGCGAAGGCGATATTCGATCTCGTAGGGCTCGGCGGTGGCGAGCGACTGGCGCCAGCGCGCCCACGCCTGCTCCTGGTCGTCGGGATGGAACATGCCGTTCCATTCCTCGCCGTCGGTCGTGCCCGCGGGCATGCCGGTGAATTCGTACCAGCGCTCGTTGTAGAAATCGTGGTAGCCGTCGGGGCGCGTCGACCAGACCATCTGGGGGATGGCGTTCAGGCGGAGGCGCAATTCCTGCTCGCTCCGGCGAAGCGCGTCCTCGGCTTCCTTGCGCTGGGTGACGTCGATGGCGGTGCCGACGACCTGCAGGCAACGGCCGTCGTCGGAGAAGATGCCCCTGCCCTTGGCCGCGACCCAGCGGACGACCCCGTCATTCTTGCCGATGGTGCGATATTCGACGTCGTAAAGCGCCTGTCGCGCGGGATCGGCGGCGGCGAGATAGGCGGCGACCGTATGCTCGCGGTCCTCGGGATGAAGGCCGTCATAGAAGTCGGCGAGCGTGACCGGAACGTCGGGCGAGACGCCGAACATCATCCGGACGTGGGGCGACCAGGTGAGCGTGTCGTTGACCACGTCGACATCCCAGAAGCCGACCTCGGCATGGTCGTTGGCGACCCGCACGCGCTGCTCGCTGGTGCGCAGCGCGTCCTCGCGCTGGCGGCGCTCGGTGATGTCCTCGATGATCGAGATGAAATAGCGGACGCTGCGGTCGGAATTGCGCTCGGTCGAGACCGTGAGGTTGATCCAGACCGGCTTGCCCTCGGCATCGAGGTAGCGCTTCTCGAGCCGGTAGCTGTCGATCTCGCCGGCGAGCGCGCGCTCGACCTGCGCCAGGTCGGCGGCGAGGTCGTCGGGATGGGTGAGGTCGCGCCAGCCGCCCTGCAGGATCGCCTCGCGCGAGCGGCCGACGATCTCGCACAGCCGATCGTTGACCTCGAGAAAGGCGCCGTCGGGGGCAACCCGGGCGATGCCGACGGCGGCCGAGTTGAAGATGGTCCGGTAGCGTTCCTCGGCCTCGGCGCGGAGGCGCTCGGCGGACGCGATCTCCTCGATCGAGCCGGCGGCGCCGGTGACCTTGCCGTCGGCGTCGCGGATCGGAAGCCAGTTCTCGCGCCAGGTGCGGACGACGCCGGGGGCGGAAGCGGTTTCTCCGCTGACCTCGAAGCCGCGAACTTCCTCGCCGGCGAGCGCGCGTTTGATGGCCTGGCCGAGCGCGCCGCTGAGGTCGGGGACGACTTCGCCCAGCGTCTTGCCGATATGGTCGGCGGCGGGGATGCCGTTCATTTCGGCCAGCCGCTGGTTGACGCGGACATAGCGAAGTTGGTGGTCGACGACGGCGAGGCCGATGGGCGCGGTGCTGTAGGTAACCGCGATCTCGTCGGCGGTGAGGCGCTGCTGTTCCTCGGCGCGGGCGCGCTCGACCGCTTCCCAGGTCCGCTCGGCGGTGAGGGTCGCGAGCGCGACTTCCTCGGCGGTCCACCGGCGCTGCTCAAGCATGTGGACGGTGAGCATGCCAACGAGCTTGCCTTCGCGCAGGAGCGGAATGTCGATCAGCGCGACAAGCGGCAAATCGCTGACCGCCGGATCCGCCGCCGCCGAGACGAGCGCGGGATCCGCCCGGAAGTCGGACGTGACGACCGGTTCACCGCGCGCGTGGAGCGCTGCGATCGGTGCGGGCACATGATGGGTTCCCGCGATCGAGGCCACGCCATCTCCGAGATATTCCGCCTCGATCCGCAGGGTGGCGGGGTCGAGCGCGACCACGTCGGCGTAGAGAACACGGTCCGCGCCAAGTTCGCGGCTCAGCGTTTCGGCCGCGACGCGCTTGGCATCGAGCGCGGCGTCGGTCGCGCGAAGGGCGGCGTCGAGGCGCAGGAGATAGGCGTTGCGGCGCTGGTCCGCCGCTTCGGCCGAGACGTCACGGGTTGCGCCATAGACACGCTGAAGGCGCCCGTCGGGATCGTAGACGAAGCCGCAATGGCCGCGCCAATGGCGCCCGTCGCTGCCGCGAAAGTCGATGGTGAGCTGCTGGCGCCGGTGGGCGACGGCCTCCTCGACCGCGGCGACCAGTCGGTGCTTCTCGGCCTCGTCGACGAAAAAGGTCCCCCCGTTGGGCCCGGTCGGAAGCTCCTCGGCGGGGACGTCGAGCACCTCGGCGGCATTCTCGCCCCAGCTGGTGGTGCGCGTGACCCGATCCGATTCCCACACGAACATGTCGGCGAGCTGCGCGGCCTTGGCGAGCCGCTCGGCCGAGCGCTGGGCGCGCTCCTCGGCCTCGACCTGGACGGAAATGTCGGTGCTGGTCCCGAACCAGCATCGGACGGTGCCGTCGGGATCGAAGCTCGGCTCGGCCCGGGCGAGAAAGCGGCGGTAGATGCCGTCCTTGCCGCGGATCCGGTAGACCGCTTCGTAGGGGCGCGCGGCCGCGACGGCGGACTCCCACTCGGCGATGACCCGTGCCGAATCCTCGGGATGGATGAATTCGAGCCAACCGCGCGCCTGCAGCGCCTCGTTGCTGACCCCGGTGAACTCGGTGCAGCGCCGGTTGAACCAGGCGGAGCGACCGTCCCCGCCCGCCATCCACACGAGGTGCGCGATGTGGTCGGCCAGTTGCTGCCACAGCGACGGATCGAGCGTCGCGAAGCTGGTGGTCGTCACGGCATCCATTAAGCCTGCAGCGGGGCGCATAAGCCCCTACCTTTCACCCTGGGTATAACGCGTTGGCGGAACGATAGGCAATTGACGAAAGGTCGGCTTTGCCTGTCGCGGGCCGCGCTGCTAGCCCTTTTGCCGAAACCATCTTTTTTGGGGGATTCATGCCGCTTCCTGCCGTTTTCGACACGCTTCAACTGCCGGTGGTCGGCGCGCCCCTGTTCATTGTGTCCAATCCGGCGCTGGTCATCGCGCAGTGCAAGGCCGGCGTGGTCGGCAGCTTTCCGGCGCTGAACGCCCGCCCGCAGAGCCAGCTCGACGAGTGGCTCCATGAAATCACCGAAGCGCTGGCCGAGCACGATCGCGCCAATCCCGACCGTCCGGCGGTGCCTTATGCGGTCAACCAGATCGTCCACCGCTCGAACACCCGCTTCGAGGAAGATGTCGCGACCTGCGCCAAGTGGAAGGTGCCGATCGTCATCACCTCGCTCGGCGCGCGCGAGGAGCTCAATCACGCGGTCCACGGCTGGGGCGGGATCACGCTCCACGACGTGATCGACGACCGCTATGCGCGCAAGGCGGTTGAAAAGGGCGCCGACGGGCTGATCGCGGTCGCCGCGGGCGCGGGCGGGCATGCCGGGCGCTGGTCGCCGTTCGCGCTGATCCAGGAGATCCGCGCCTGGTTCGACGGGCCGCTCGCTTTGTCGGGCTCGATCGCGACCGGCGACGCGATCCTCGCCGCGCAGGCGATGGGCGCCGACCTCGCCTATATCGGCTCGCCGTTCATCGCGACCGACGAGGCACGCGCGGAAGAGGCCTACAAGCAGGGGATCGTCGAGGGCTCGGCCAAGGACATCGTCTATTCGAACCTCTTCACCGGGGTTCACGGCAATTACCTGCGCGGGTCGATCGAGAAGGCTGGGCTCGATCCCGACAAGCTGCCCGAAAGCAGCCCCGAGGCGATGAGCTTCGGCGGGGCGAATGCAGCCAAGGCGTGGAAGGATATCTGGGGCTCGGGCCAAGGGATCGGTGCGATCCACGAGGTCCAGCCGGCCGGTGCCCTGGTCGAGCGCTGGAAGCAGGAATATGCCGCGGCGAAGGCGCGGATCGGGGTTTAGGCGAGCGTTTCGAACACCGCGCGCCAGGCGTCGGGCCACGGCACGGGGCGGCGCTCGGCGCGGCTGACCGCGACGTGGGTGAAATGGCCTGCCGCCGCGGCTTCGTCGGCGCCCGGCGCGAAGGCGGCGATCCGGTAGCGGACGCTCGAGCGGCCGAGGTCGGCGACCGCGAGGCCGATCTCCACCTCGCCCGGATATTCGAGCGGCGCGAAATAGTCGCAGCCCGTGCTCACCACGAGCGCGATGGGATCGCCGGCCATCACGTCGAGCAGGCCCTTGCCGACGAGGAAGCTGTTCACCGCGCTGTCGAACCACTGGTAATAGATGGCGTTGTTGACGTGGCCGTAGACGTCATTGTCCGACCAGCGCAGGCTGAGGCGGTGCCAGTAGCCGAATTCGGCGCGGGCGGGCGGGGTCGGCCGGCTCACCAGGCGAGCTCGTAGAGACGGCGGGCGTCGTCCTCACCGATGGCCACGGGATTGTTCACGAGCAGGCGCTGCTGCTTCATCGCCTCGCGCGCGAGCATCGGCGCCTCGGCGCGGTCGATGCCGTGGTCGCGCAGCCGCGGCTGGAGGCCGGTGGCGAGGATCAGCCCTTCCATGATCTCGATCAGCCGGGCCGAGGCGCCCTGCGTGCCAAGGCGGGCGCAGTCGGGATCGAGGATCGCGGCGAGTTCGGCATAAGGTTCGCGCGCGGCCGCCATGTTGAAGGCAAGGACGTGCGGCAGCATCAGCGCATTGGTGAGTCCGTGGGGCAGGTGGTGGATGCCGCCCAAGGGATAAGCGAGCGCGTGGACCCCGGCGACGGGGGCATTGGCGAAGGCGAGTCCGGCAAGGTGCGCGCCGAGCAGCATCGCCTCGCGTGCGGCGAGGTTGCCGGGCTCCTCGCACGCGGTGACGAGATTGGCGCCGAGGAGGCGGAGCGCCTCACGCGCAGCCATGTCGCTGACCGGGTTCTTCGCTCTGGCCGAAGTGAAGGCCTCGATCGCGTGGACCATGGCGTCGATGCCGGTGGCGGCGGTGAGCGCGCGCGGCTTGCCGACGGTGAGGCCGGCGTCGAGCACGGCGATGTCGGGGATGAGCGCCGGGCTGTTGACGCCGCGCTTCTCGTCGCCCTCGACCGTGATGACCGCGACCGGGGTGGCTTCGGACCCCGTACCCGCGGTGGTCGGGACCAGCGCCAAAGGCAGGCGGCGGCCCGTGGCGAGGCCGACCCCCCAGATGCTGTCGAGATCGTCGCCCGAGCCAAGGAGATAGGCGGCGAGCTTGGCCACATCCATCGGGCTTCCGCCACCGAAGCCGATCACGACGGCGACACCGGCCGCCCTTCCCGCCTCGACCGCGGCGAGCAGGGTGCGGCGGCTGGGATCGGCCTCGACCGCGTCGAACACCGTCGCGCGCTCGCCCAGCACGCCGAGCAGCGGATCGAGCAGGCCCGAGCCGCGCACGAACGTATCGGTCACGACGAGGATCGGTCCGGCAGGCAGATGATCGCCGAGTTCGGCGGTGCGGCCGTTGCCGATCAGCAGGCGCGGGCCGGGGTGGAGGATTTGTCCGTGGGTCACGCGCCCCGGACTAGCCGGTCAGCGCGGCGCGTTCCAGATGAGGTCGCGCTCGAGCCGGCCCATCAACGCGCGCGCCGGGCTGGCGGGCGGTTCTTCGACCAGCTGGTCCTCGTCGAGGCGGCGAACGCGTTCGTAGAGGTCGGTGCTCGACGCGATAAGCGCGCGGGCGCCGCCCGGCAATTGCTCGACCACCGCGGGATCGCTCGCGCCCGCATGGCCGAGACGCCGCTCGGGCCGGCGGCCGGCCGTGGCGGTCAGCTCGCCGGTCTCGACCGCGCGCTGGGTCAGGAGCCAGGCGATGATGTGCATGAGGCGCGTGGTGACCTTGAGCGATTCGCAGGCGAAACCGACGCGGACGAAGGGATCGAGCCCGTCGCGCTCGGCCCGCCCGGCCACGTCGAAATAGGTCCGCGCCTCGTCGGCGAGCAGCATCGCCTCGGTGTAGAGGCTCTCGACCAGTCGCGGCGTGATCCGGCTGCCGGTGGCTCCAAGGGGCGTGACGTCGTTCATGCGGCTTCCGTGATAACGCTTGTGCTTCGCATCGGGAACGCCCGCCCGCTTCGGTCCGTCGCTTTGCGTCCCGCTGCGGGACGTTCGCCCCTGCCCGTCACGCGATGATGTCGGGGGTCGAACGGTCGAGGAGGAGCTGGATTTCGTCCTTGAGCCGAAGCTTGCGCTTCTTCATCCGCGCCACCGCCAGCATGTCGGCCTCGCCCGTCGCCAGGATCGCGCGGATCTCGGCGTCGAGGATGCGATGCTCGGCGCGAAGCGCTTCGAGGCGGGCGGTGGGCTGATCGTCGTTCATGGCCTCGGCAATCGGATGACGGCGCGGTTGTTACCGGATGATCGCGGGCCGGTCACGGCAAGTCGCGGGGTTGGTGCGGCAAATGGCGCAAAATGGACGGGACAAACACGCGCTTTCGTGGTTTCTTCTCACGGCTGTCACACCAATCGAAAGGGAATGACACACGATGGAAAAGGCACACGTCGAGGCACTCGCATCAAAACATGCCGCGGTTCAGTCGCAGATCGATGCGGAAGAGCGGCGACCCAACCCCGACGACATCCTTCTCCACAAGCTCAAGAAGGAAAAGCTACGCCTCAAGGATGAGATGCTCGGCCTGACCGTGCACTGATCCGACGGGCCCGCCGAACGCCCCCTTCAGCAGGGGGCGTGAGGCGGGCTCAATCGTCGCGACTCACCTTTTCGACCCGCTCGTGGCGCTCCTGCGCTTCGAGGGTCATGGTCGCGATCGGACGGGCTTCGAGGCGGCCGATCCCGATCGGCTCACCGGTCACTTCGCAATAGCCATATTCGCCCGCGTAGAGGCGGCGGATGGCGGCGTCGATCTTGGCGATGAGCTTGCGCTGCCGGTCGCGGGTGCGAAGCTCGATCCCCCAATCGGTCTCGCTCGAGGCGCGGTCGGCAATGTCGGGTTCGCGCAGCGTGTCGACCTGGAGCTGGGCCATGGTTGCCCGGCTTTCCTCGACGATCGAGTCCTTCCAGGCCTTGAGCTTGGCGAGGAAATAGGCCCGCTGCATCGGGCTCATGAATTCTTCCTGGTCGGACGGGCGGTAGCCGTCGGGAAGGGTGATCCGATCAAACGGTTCCGGTGTCTCGTAAATGTCGCTCAACGCGGTAGCCATCATCCCCTCCCCTGACGGATCGGAAACGACGAGCCTCGTCCAGCATGGCGCGCCGGTACCAACCCAAAGCACACCCGCCACCGGTCGACCCGGCGAATCCCGGGACAATCGGGGCGAACACTAGGCCTTTCCGATACATAGCCTCGGAAGCGGCCGATAAACCCCTGCGGCGCCTCTACTTAGGTCGGCTCTCCTGAACAAGCGGTGAAATTCGGCTTTCAGGTCTCATGTTGCCAAAATGGCGCAGCCGCGGTTGCGTGCGCCCCGGCCCCACCGCATAGCGCTCGGCCATGCGCATCCTCCTCACCAATGACGACGGGGTCCATGCCCCGGGGCTGAAGCTTCTCGAGGAGGTCGCGCGGCAGTTCACCGACGACCTGTGGATCGTGGGGCCTGCCGAGGAACAGTCGGGCACCGGCCATTCGCTGACGCTGACCCGGCCGGTGCGGCTGCGCAAGCTCGGCGAGAAACGATTCGCGGTGGCGGGGACGCCGACCGATTCGGTGCTCATGGCGCTGTTCCACCTGATGCCCGACCAGCGGCCCGACGTGATCCTGTCGGGGATCAATCGCGGCGCCAACCTTGCCGAGGACGTCACTTATTCGGGCACGGTCAGCGCGGCGATGGAAGGGGCGCTCGCGGGCGTTCGCGCGATCGCCTTGAGCCAGGTCTATGCCAAGGAAGGCATGGGCGACACGGTGCCCTTCGCGGCGGCCGAGGCCTGGGCGCCGCGGGTGCTCAAGGAACTGCTCGACACCGAGATGCCCGCGGGCACGCTCACCAACGTCAATTTCCCCGCGCTCGCGCCCGGCGACGTCAAGGGCGTGCGCGTCGTGCGCCAGGGAATCCGCGATTACGGCCGGACCCGGATCGTCCAGCGCACCGACCCGCGCGGCTACAATTATTACTGGTTCGGGCTCGGGCCGTCGGTCGAGACGCCGGGGCACATGACCGACCTCGAGGCAGTGGCCGACGGCTATGTGTCGGTGACCCCGCTCCACCTCGACCTCACGCACGATCCCTCGCTGGCGACGCTGTCGGAGCGCTTCGCGGCGCGATGACGCCGGAACTGCGGGACTGGTATGCGTTCAAGGAGCTGGTGGCGCATGCCACCGGCTGGCCGATGGACACGCTCCACGTGCTGCTGGGCGTCATCCTGCAGCTGGTCTTCGCGGGCCTGATGCGCCGGTCGGTGGCGGACATCCGCCCGTGGGCGCTGGTGCTGCTGCTCGAGACCGCGAACGAGGTCTACGACCTGTGGTTCGAGCGCTGGCCCGACCTTGCGATGCAGCTCGGCGAGGGCGCGCGCGACATGCTGGGGACGATGATCCTGCCGACCCTCCTCCTGTGGCTCGCGCGGCGGCACCCGGCGCTGCTGGCCGGACGGCGATGAGCGGCGACAATCCGCTTCGGCTGCTGACCGGGGCGCTGGGGCGCGAGGGGCGCCGACGGCTGGTCCTGCTCGGCATGCTGACCCTGGTCGGCGGGGTGGCCGAGTTCGCCAGCCTCGCCGCGCTGGCGGCCTTGTTCCGCGACTGGCTCGGGGGCACGGCGGCGGACCTGCCGCGGACGCGGCTGGCGCTGTTCGCCGGCGCGGTGCTGGTCGCCGCCGCGGTGCGCCTGCTGCTCCTCGCCGCCAACCAGCGCCTCGCGTTCGAGACCGGTCACCGGCTGCTCGTCGCGGTCCAGCGCCGGGTGCTCGCGCGCGACTGGCAGGCGCATGCCGAGGCACGGAGCAGCGGCCCGCTCGCGGCGATGGAACTGGTCGAGCAGTGGCTGTTCTCGGGCCTGATGCCGGTGCTTCAGGGGGCAAGCGCTGCCGTTCTGGGGGCAGGCATCCTGATCGGGCTGTTGTGGGTCGATCCGATTGCGGCGCTGGCGGCGGGCGCGCTCCTCGGCGGCCTGTTCGTGCTGACGACGCTCCTCGTCCGTCCCGCGCTGCACCGCGGAAGCGACACGCTCGGCCATGACTATGAGGCGCGGGTCGCGGCGGTGCAGGACCATGTCGGCGCGCTCCGCGAACTGATCCTCGCCGGCGCGCGCGGGGTCGCGGCCGAGCGCTTCCGGGCGATCGACCGGCAGCTGGCCGACAACCGCACGCGCCTCGCGATCCTGAACGGCGTTCCGCGGATCCTGGTCGAGAGCCTCGGGCTGGTCGCGCTGGCGCTGGTCGCGGCCTGGGTCGCGGGACGGCCGGGCGGGCTCGCGGCCGCGCTTCCGACGCTCGGCGCGCTGGCGCTCGGCGCGCAGCGCCTCCTCCCCCAGCTCCAGGCGGTGAGCGCGGCGGTCAACAGCTGGCGCGCCACGCGCGGCGTGCAACAGCGGCTGGCGGCAATGCTCGCGGGACCCGACCTCGACGGCACGGCGCGCCCGACGCCCCTGCCCTTCACCGACGACATCGCGCTCGAGGACGTGTCCTTCGCCTATCAGGGCCGGGCGCAACCGGTGCTCGAGGGCGTGTCCCTCACCATCCGCAAGGGCGAAAGGGTGGCGCTGGTCGGGCGGAGCGGCAGCGGCAAGAGCACGCTTGCCGACCTCGTCATGGGGCTGCTCGCGCCCGATCGCGGTCGGCTCCTGGTCGATGGCGTTGCGCTCGGCGGCGGGAATATCGAGGCGTGGCAGCGCAACGTGGCGCATGTGCCGCAGGCGCCGTTCCTCGCCGACGACAGCATCGCGCGCAACATCGCCTTCATGGACGACGCGCCCGACTATGTCCGGATCGTGCAGGCCGCGCGGCAGGTGGGCTTGCACGAACTGATCAGCGGATTGCCGCGTGGCTACGAGACGC
Source organism: Sphingomonas rosea (assembly GCF_039538065.1). NCBI lineage: Bacteria > Pseudomonadati > Pseudomonadota > Alphaproteobacteria > Sphingomonadales > Sphingomonadaceae > Sphingomonas > Sphingomonas rosea. Next base: position 2,049,798 of record NZ_BAABBR010000001.1, on the reverse strand, counting down.
GGGTGGGCGAGCGCGGGCAATTGCTGTCGGGCGGGCAAAGGCAGCGGCTGGCGCTGGCCCGCGCGCTCTATGCGCCGGCGCCGCTGCTGGTGCTCGACGAGGCGACCAGCGCGCTCGATCCGCAGTCCGAAGCGCATGTGCTGGCGGCGCTCGACGCGCTGCAGGCGGCGGGGACGACCCTGCTCCTCATCGCCCATCGGCCGGCGATCCTCGCGGGCTGTGACCGGCTGGTTCGCCTCGAGGGCGGGCGCGCGGTCGAGGGCTAGGCGGCCGCGCCCACCGCCGCGGTCTGCGCCTCGCGCCACGCCTCGAACATCAGGATCGCCCACAATGCCGGGGTGCTGTCGCGGTGCCCCGACTGGTGCGCCGCATAGCGTTTACGTACGGCATCGACGTCGAACAGCCCCTCTCGGCGGAGGCGGTCTTCGGACAGGAGGTCGTCGGCCCAGCCCTTGAGCGGCCCGCGCAGCCATTCGCCGACCGGAATGCCGAAGCCCGCCTTGGGGCGGTCGGTGAGCGCGCGCGGGACGTGGCGGTCGAGGATCCGGCGGATCGGCAGCTTGCCGCGCCCGTCGGCGATCTTCATGCCCACCGGCACGCGCGCCGCGACTTCGGCGACGCGGTGGTCGAGGAACGGCACGCGGGTCTCGAGGCTGACCGCCATCGAGGCGCGGTCGACCTTGGCGAGGATGTCGTCGGGCAGGTAGCCGAGCGCGTCGCTCAGCATCATTAGTTCGGCCGGGCTCGCGCCCGCGACCGACAGGGCGGCCGGCGCGGGCTTGGTGGCGCCGAGCACCGGGCACGGCTCGAACGCCCATTCGTCGATGAAGCTGGCATAGACGTCGAGCGGCGAGCGCGCGCTGGTCGCGACCTTGAGCCCCTTGGCGATCCGCGCCGCGCCCGCACCCTTGCCGCCGCTGCGGACGAGGAGCTCGAACCAGCGCTGGGGAAGGTTGGCGAGCGGCTGGCCGAGCGCGCGGAGGCCCGGCGGAAGCGCGCTCAGCTTGTCCCACATGGCGGGCCCGATGACGTGGCGGTTGTAGCCGCCGAACAATTCGTCGCCGCCGTCGCCGGTCAGCGCCACGGTGACGTCGGAGCGGGCGAAGCGGCTGACGAGGAAGGTCGGGATCTGCGAGCTGTCGGCGAAGGGCTCGTCGTACATGGTCGGCAGGCTCGGCAGCACGGCCAGCGCCTCGTCCGCGCTGACGTACATTTCGTGATGTTCGGTGCCGAGATGCGCCGCAACCGCCCTGGCGTGGGGCGCCTCGTCATAGCCTTCTTCGGTGAAGCCGATCGAATAGGTCTTTACCCGCGCGCCCGAGACCTGCTGGTAGAGCGCGACCACGGTGGAGCTGTCGAACCCGCCCGAGAGGAAGGCGCCGACCGGAACGTCGGCGACCGCCTGGTCGGCGATGGCGGTGCGGAGCGATTGCTCGACCGCGTCGAGCGCCTCGGTCTCGTCGGTGAAGCGGTCGGCGATGCCGGCGCCGACAACCTGCGGGTAGGACCAGTAAGCGTGGAGCGAGAGCCCCTCCCCGCGCGTCCCCACCGCCGGCGGCCGGGTCAGCGGCGCGGGCGAGCCCTCGATCCGCAGGATCGTCGCGGGCGGCAATTTGAAGATGCCGCGATAGATGGAGAGCGGCGCGGGCACGTTGGTCCGCGATGCAAAGGCGGCGAGCGCCTCGCGGTCGATCTCGGCGGCAAAGCCCGGAACGCCGGTGATGGCCTTGAGTTCGGACGCGAACACGAGGTCGCGGCCGACCCAGCCGTAGTAGAGCGGCTTCTCGCCGAAGCGGTCGCGGACGAGGAACAGCCGGCGCTCGGCCCGGTCCCACAAGGCCAGCGCGAACATGCCGACGGCCTTGGCGATGGTCGCCTCGAGACCCCAGTGGGCGATGCCCTCGAGCAGCGTCTCGGTGTCGCTGTGCCCGCGCCAGCCGCCCTCGGGGGCTGCGCCCACGGCTTCGAGCTCGGCCCGGATCTGGCGGTGGTTGTAGATCTCGCCGTTGAAGCAGATGACGAAGCGGCCGCTGGCCGAGGCCATGGGCTGCGCGCCGTGCGGGCTGAGGTCGACGATCGCTAGCCGCCGGTGCGACAGGCCGATCCCGGCCCCGGCGTCGCTCCACACGGCGCCGGCATCGGGCCCGCGGTGGTGGAGGCGATCCCCCATCCGGCGAAGCAGCGGCTCGTTGCCGGCGCCGGGCCCGTAAATCCCTGCAATTCCACACATGGCGCTGCCTCTAGCGAGCGGGCCCTGCCGTGGGAAGCACGGCTAGTCAGTCGCGTCCGCGCTGGTTAAAGCCCCGGCTCTTCTGACGCCGAATGGAATGATATTGGTATGCGCATCTGCATGATCGGGACGGGCTATGTGGGCCTCGTTTCCGGAGCCTGCTTCGCCGACTTCGGCCATGACGTGACCTGCGTCGACAAGGACGCGGGCAAGGTCGAGGCGCTGCTCGCCGGGCGGATGCCGATCTGGGAGCCGGGGCTCGAGGCGCTGGTCACGCACAACAGCAGCCGCGGACGCCTGAAGTTCACCACCGATCTGCTCGAGGGGATCAAGGATGCCGAAGCGGTGTTCATCGCGGTCGGCACCCCGGCGCGTCGCGGCGACGGCCATGCCGACCTCACCTACGTTTATGCCGCCGCCAAGGAGATCGCGGGCGCGCTGACGAAGCCGGCAGTGGTGGTGACCAAGTCGACCGTTCCGGTCGGCACCGGCGACGAGATTGCGCGAATCCTCAAGGAAAATGGTGCGCCCGAAGGCACCAGCGTCGCCTCGAACCCCGAGTTCCTGCGCGAAGGCGCGGCGATCCGCGACTTCAAGATCCCCGACCGGATCGTGGTCGGCGCCGAGGACGAGCATGCCCGCGAGGTGCTGCGCGAGGTCTATCGGCCGCTGTTCCTCAACAAGGCGCCGATCCTGTTCACCGGCCGGCGCACCGCCGAGCTCATCAAATATGCCGCCAACGCCTTCCTCGCGACCAAGATCAGCTTCATCAACGAGATCGCGGACCTGTGCGAGGCGGTCGGCGCCGACGTCCAGGAAGTGAGCCGCGGGATCGGCCTCGACGGACGAATCGGGCCGAAATTCCTGCACGCGGGCCCGGGCTATGGCGGGAGCTGCTTCCCCAAGGACACGCTGGCGCTGCTCCAGACCGCCGAGCTGGTCGACGTCCCGATGCAGATCGTCTCGGCGGTGGTGTCGGTCAACGACGCGCGCAAGCTGGCGATGGCCGACCGCGTGGCCGAGGAACTGGGCGGCGAGGTCGCGGGCAAGCGCATCGGCGTGCTCGGCCTCACCTTCAAGCCCAACACCGACGACATGCGCGACGCGCCGAGCCTGTCGCTGATCAAGCGCCTGCTCGAGATGGGCGCCGAAGTGGTCGCCTTCGACCCGGTCGGGCGCGAGCAGGCCGAGCCGTTGCTGCCCGGCATCACCTTCGCCGAAGACGCCTATCGGGTCGCCGACGGGGCCGACGCGCTGGTGCTGGTGACCGAATGGGACGAGTTCCGCGGGCTCGATCTCAAGCGGCTCGCGGGGGCGATGCGCGGGCGGCACCTCGTCGACCTGCGCAACGTCTACGAGGAAGAGGAAGCGGCGCGCGCCGGCCTTACCTACCGCGGGATCGGCCGGGGCGAGGCAAGCCGCTGATTTGCCGCGCTCCCGCGCGTCGGGGGCGCACCCGCAACAAGCGATTGCCAAATGACGCGCCCGGTCTATCTGTCGCGCCCATGTCCCCTGACCCTGTCGAGATTTTCCCGGGCTGCCGGCTGGTGCGCTTTCCGCTGCGCGGCGACGCGCGCGGAAGCCTCGTCGCGCTCGAAGCCACGCGCGAGGTGCCGTTCGAGATCCGGCGGGTCTATACCATCTATGGCACGGCGCCCGGGGTGGCGCGCGGCTTCCACGCGCATCATGCGCTGCACCAGCTGGCGGTCGCTGTCGCAGGCTCGTGCAGCATCGTCCTCGACGACGGGAAGACGCGCACCAGCGTCCGGTTGGAGAGCCCCGAGCAGGGGCTGACGCTGCCGCCGATGGTGTGGCACGAGATGGAGGACTTTTCCCCTGATTGCGTGCTGATGGTGCTGGCCGAGGACCATTATGACGAAGCGGACTATATCCGCGATTATGGTGAGTTCCGGCGGCTCGCCGGCGCGGGCGCCGAATGAGCGTCCCCTTCCTCGACCTCGGCACCGCCACGGCCGAGCTGCGCGGCGAGATCGACGCGGCGGTCACGCGCGCGGTGGGATCAGGCTGGTATGTCGGTGGGCCGGAATGCGCCGCGTTCGAGGAGGCTTTCGCCGCTCATTGCGGAGCCGCGCATGCGGTCGGCCTCGCCAACGGCCTCGATGCGCTGCACCTGGCGCTGCGCGCGATGGAGGTCGGCGAGGGTGACGAAGTGATCGTCGCGAGCAACGGCTACATCGCGACGCTTCTAGCGGTGAGCATGGCGGGCGCGGTTCCCGTGCTGGTCGAACCCGATCCCGCGACGCACAATCTCGATCCCGCGCGGGTCGAGGCGGCGATCACGCCGCGCACCAAGGTCATCCTCCCGACCCACCTCTACGGCCAGCCCGCCGACCTCGATCCGTTGCTCGCGATTGCGCGCAAGCACGGGCTTCGGCTGCTCGAGGATGCCGCGCAGGCGCATGGCGCGGCCTATAAAGGGCGCCGGGTGGGCGGGCATGGCGACGTCGTCGCGTGGAGCTTCTATCCGAGCAAGAACCTCGGCGCGCTGGGCGACGCCGGCGCGGTCACCACGAACGACCCTGCCCTCGCCGAGCGCATCCGGACGCTCGGCAACTACGGGTCGCACAAGCGCTATGTGAACGAGGTGCGCGGCGTGAACAGCCGGCTCGACCCGATCCAGGCGGCGGTGCTGGGGGTCAAGCTCGCGCATCTCGAGGAATGGAATGCGCGGCGGGCGCGGACCGCGGCGCGCTATTGCGAGGGGCTGGCGGGCTGCGACCTCGTCTTGCCGCACGTCCCCGACTGGGCCGATCCCGCCTGGCACCTGTTCGTGGTCCGATCGGCCAATCGCGACGCGCTCCAGGCCGCGCTGGCCGACAAGGGCGTGCAGACGATCATCCATTATCCGATCCCGCCGCACCTCCAGGGCGCCTATGCCGACCTGGGGATCGCGCGCGGCCGCCTGCCGATCGCCGAACAGCTCGCCGACGAAGTGCTGAGCCTGCCGATCGGCCCGCATTTGTCCGACTCCGACGTCG